>CAWBXL010000084.1:0-8432 GCA_963792305.1 uncultured Acidobacteriaceae bacterium
TCAAATTTTCGGTTGCGTCGTACGTCGTCTCTTTGTTGCGGCCGGAGATCATCCGTGAACTGGACTTGCCGCGGCACGGAATGGAGATCTTGCCGCTCGACGGAACGTTCACGCCGATGCCGAATGGCGATTATCTATGGCGGGTGAACGACCATGCGAAAACGCGCATGGAAATCGCGCGTCACTCCAGGCTTGATGCCGAGGCATATGACGAATACGGCAAGGCCATGGTGGAGATGGGCCGCTTCGTCAAACCGATTCTGGCCATGACTGCCGCCGGACCCGACCTCGCTGGCTTTAAGGAACGGGTTAAGAGATCTTCTGTCGATCGCCAGACGTTTTCAGAAACTGCCAGCCAGAGGACAAGTACAACCAGGTTCAACTCATGACGATGAGTGCGGCCGATTTCCTGGACCAATGGTTCGAGACGGATGTGTTGAAGGCCACGATGTCGGCGTCCGGGATTATCGGCACGTTTCTGGGCGTCGGTCTCCAGGAACAGCCTACGTACTTCTGCATCACTACATGGGCGAGATCGACGGAGCGTATCGTTCATGGGGCCTTGTGCGTGGCGGAACCGGTGCGATTTCGAACGCAATCGCAGTGCGGCGAGAGAAGCGGGTGCGGAGATTCGAACGGAATCGCCAGTAGCGAAAATCCTTATCGCCAATGGACAGAGCAAAGGGGCTCGTGCTGGAGAACGGCGATGAGATCGGGCAAAAGTCGTCTCGTCCAGCGTCGACCCGCGCTTGACGTTCATAAAGTTCGTCGAGGGCCGGAACATCTGCCCACAGACTTTGTAGAAGACGTCCGTCGATACAAATATCGCGGATCATCCGGCAAAGTCAATCTGGCGCTGGCAAGCGCTGCCGGATTTTACCTGTCTGCCCGGGGCCCGGTGCTCACCTGCGTGGTGCAATATCGATCTCGCCGAGTCCTGGAGTACATGGAGCGCGCATATGACGACGCAAAATACGGCCGGTTTTCCCGGCAGCCCTACATCGACATTGTGATTCCGAGTTTGACCGATCCTTCAGTTGCTCCAGCGGGAAAGCACGTCATGTCGTGCTTTGTCCAGTATGCGCCATATCATCTTAAGGAGGGCACCTGGGACGAGAAGCGTGAAGAATTCGGCGATACGGTCATCGACACGCATTGCCGCATACGCTCCCAACATGAAGGAGATCATTCTGCACCGGCAGGTTTTGACCCCATTGGACATCGAAAGGCAATTCGGACTCTGCCGAAGGAAACATCTTCCAGGGCGAACTGTCGCTGGAACAACTGTTCTTCCTGCGCCCGGTTCCTGGCTGGGCCCAGTATCGGACGCCCATGCGCAACCTGTACATGTGTGGCTCTGCGACACATCCCGGCGGCGGCATCATGGGCGCGCCGGGCCTGAATGCGGCCAGGACCATCCTCAAGGAATGGAAGCGCTGATGGCCACTGATCGACAAGCGAGTCGTCATCATTGGAGCGGGGCATAACGGCCTGATCGCCGCTTTTTATCTGGCCAGGGCCGGATTCAAACCGCTGGTTCTGGAACGCCGTTCGCAAACTGCGCCGCCATCACCAAGAAATTGATCCGGTTTCCGCAGCTCGACTCGCTATTCTGCCGGGCCGCCGCGTGCGGACATCGTCCGCGACATGCAGCTCGAAAAAAATGGCTTCAAGGTAAGATTAAGCGAGGTTGACCACTGCGGTTTCGCCTGACGGGCGTGCTCTTGTCCTTTACTCCATATAAAGCAAGCGGCGAAGAGATCGAGCAAATTCTCCGCGAAAAGACGCCGCGAAAAGATCCTGAATTTCAGCAATCGCTCTGATAAGATCAGCCGGGTCATCAGCGAAGGTGTTGAGGGCACGACTCCTCCAGACATTGACAATCCCAGCAAGGGGCGATCTGTGGAGCATGTAAACCGGGCGCACTCATACGCGACCCTGGGCAAAAAAGACATGTACCGCCTGCTGCGTTGGGGACCATGGCAGCGGCAGACTTGGTTGCAGAATATTTTGAAACCGAACTGCTGCGCGCGGCGATTGCGGCCCGCGGAATCTTTGGTACTTTCCTGGGCCCGTGGTCGGCCGGAAGCAGTCTTGTGCTCCTGCTGCGCGCCGCAGCCGATTCACATCCCGCCGGCTCTGCGTGGTCTTGTGACAGGTGGTATGGGAGCAGTCACACAAGCCATGGCTGTCGCAGCCAAAAAAGCCGGCGCGGAAATCCGCACCGGTGTGGAAGTCATTGAAGTTCGTGTGAAAGACGGCGCGGCGACGAGTGTGGTCCTTTCTACTGGGGAAGAAATCAGCGCCACAGCAATCGTCTCCAATGCTGATCCAAAGCGCACATTGCTTAAGCTGGTGGATTCCACTCATCTGTCGCCCGATTTCGTGATGAAGCTCCAGCACTACCGTATGCCGGGCACAGTAGCAAAAGTAAACCTCGCTCTCTCTGGATTGCCCAAGTTCAATACGCTTGACGGTAATACCGCGGCATCTGAGCAGCCGCATTGATATCGGCCCGGAAATTGATTATCTGGAACGCGCCTTCGACGAATCCAAGTACGGAGAATTTTCCAAGCAGCCATATTTGGAAGTGGCAATTCCGTCGCTGACTGATCCATCGTTCGCTCCGACGGGACAGCATGTGATGTCGGTATACATGCAATACGCTCCGTTCAAGCTGAAGAACAGCGACTGGGAAACCCAGCGGAAAACGCTCGGCCAGACGGTGGTCAAGACCCTCGCGCAGTATGCACCAGGTTTGCCGCAGCTGATCTTGACGCACCAGATCATTACTCCACGCGACTTGGAAGACACTTATGGCCTCACCGGAGGCCACATCTTCCACGGCGAATTGGCGCTCGATCAGTTTTTCACCATGCGTCCGTTGCTTGATTGGGGACGCTACAAGACTCCGGTTGAGAATTTGTATTTGTGCGGAGCGGGCACGCATCCCGGTGTGGGATTGACAGGCGGGCTCGGGTGCAAACGCGGCCAAAGAGATTTTGAAGGCGCTGAAAAAATAACTGAGAATAGGGAACCGGCATCTGACAGCTGGTTTTCCAATCCAAACGCAAGTATCCTTCAAACCAGTGCCAACCGAATGAAGAACTCGGCCATCCTCTTAATCACCTGTCCCGATCGCAAAGGATTGGTCGCAACCATCTCTGATTTTGTTTTCCGTCACAACGGCAACATCATTCACGCAGACGAACACGGCGACGCCGAGTCCGGGCTGTTCTTAATGCGGGTGGAATTTGATCCCGCCGAATTCGACATTAAGTTTTCCGAGTTCAATCAACATTTTGCCCCCATCGCCCAGAAATATCAGATGAACTGGCGGCTGGCCGTGTCGAGTCAGCGGCCCAGGATGGCAATCCTGGTTTCAAAATACGACCACTGCCTGGTGGATTTGCTCTATCGTCACAAAAGCGGGGAATTGGGTTGTGAGATTCCAATCATCATCTCCAACCATCGGGACAACGAGTCAATTGCAGAGTTTTATCAGGTTCCGTTCTCTGTAGTCCCGATTCCAAAAGAAAATAAGCGTGAAGCAGAGCAGAAAATTTTAGGACTACTGCGTCAGCACCAGCCCGACTTCATTGTGCTGGCGCGTTATATGCAAATTCTGTCATCTCAATTTTTGCATGAGTATCCACAGCGAATCATTAATATCCATCATTCTTTCCTGCCCGCCTTCGTCGGCGCCAAGCCTTATCATCAGGCATTCGTGCGGGGGGTAAAACTGATTGGCGCCACCAGTCACTACGTCACGGAAGTGCTCGACGATGGCCCGATTATCGAGCAGGACGTAGTCCGCATCTCCCACCGCGATTCACTGGACGATTTGCTGCAAAAAGGACGGGACCTCGAAAAAGTTGTGCTTTCACGTGCCGTGCGCTGGCACATCGAGAATCGTATTTTGGTCTACGGAAACAAGACTGTTGTCTTCACCTGACAACTGCGAACAAGCCTAGAATATTCTTATTCCTGGGAGGTCCGCATGTTCCGTAAGTTGTTTCTGTTGCTGGTTATTTTCTTCTCTTTCTCAAGCCTGACGTTTCTTCCCGCCCAAACTGCTAAATCAAGTGATGACCCTGAGATCCAAGCCATGAAGTCAGATGTACAAAGAATGCGCGTAATCCTGAATCAAATGAGGACCAACTTGGCCTTCGTGGATACGACACAAAGTCCGCTCAAGCATCAGTTTGAGCTGGAAGCTGATATGTGGCAGGTAGCTCTGGATCAGATGGATCGGCGGATTGCAGTAATGGAACACTCCAAACAAAAATAGTGGCGGGCAAGGTGCCCGCCACCACTAAACACCGAACATAAAAGCTACATTGCTTCGTTGCGCTTGCGCATAAATGCCGGAACATCCAGGTCATTCTGCTCGTAGTTAGCGACCATGGCGTCGCGCACGTTGTTGAGAGGAATTACCTCGGCCGGCATTTGGGTAGCCATAGGGGTAACTTCTTCTTCCATAATCATGGGAGACGCATTGTCATCCATCTCCGCTTCTGGAAAATCATTCTCCACGCGCGGCGAAATGTATGGTGTGTGCCGCTCTTCGCGGCGGCGACGTATACGGTCGGAATCCTGGAAGCCGGTAGCGATTACCGTAATCTTCACCGTATCTTTCATCTTTTCATCCATGACCGCGCCAAAGATGATGTTTGCTTCTTCATGGGCGGCGCTCTGAATGATGGTGCAAGCCTGCTGTACTTCGGCGAGTTTGAGCGAAGGTGTGAGCCGGTGATGTTGATCAGAATTCCGCGAGCACCATCAATGGCCCCGGCCTCGAGCAGCGGGGAAGCGATGGCTTTCTGCGCAGCTTCGGTGGCACGATGTTCGCCGTTAGCACTAGCTGTGCCCATGACTGCGTAACCCATACCCGCCATGATGGCCTTCACATCGGCAAAGTCACGGTTAATGATACCCGGAATGGTGATGATGTCAGAAATACCCTGCACGCCCTGGCGCAGAATGTCATCGGCCACGCGGAACGATTCGAAGAATCCAGCATCCTGTGCGACCGCCAGTAATTTTTCGTTCGGGATGACGATGGTGGTATCAATCGCCTCCATCAACTCCGAAATACCACGCTCAGCTTGCTGCATCCGGCGCTTGCCTTCGAAGGCGAACGGCTTGGTCACGACCGCGACCGTTAAAGCACCCATCTCGCTGGCCAGCGATGCAATGATCGGAGCAGCACCTGTGCCCGTTCCGCCACCGAGGCCTGTGGTGACGAAGACCATGTCCGCGCCCTCGAGGGCTTCAATGATCTTGTCCGAATCTTCCAGTGCAGCTTTTCGCCCGACTTCGGGGTTTGCACCCGCACCCAGGCCGTTGGTGAGCTTTACGCCAAATTGAATCTTTACCGGCGCGCGCGACATACGCAGCGCTTGCAGATCAGTATTGGCCGTGATGAATTCAACGCCTTCGACTCCGGCGTCAATCATGCGGTTGACTGCGTTGCCACCGCCGCCCCTACGCCGATGACTTTGATTTTGGCGTCGTTGCGGGCTTCTTCGTTAAAGCTGATGCGAATGTCTGTATCTTTTTTCATGTCAACCACCGTTATTGAATTTGCGTACGTCTTGCGTCTGCAAAACTTTCTTCTTTAAGCTCCCTTACCTACCAACATCGCCTTCAACCGCGAACTCCACCGTTCATCCTGCAAACCGCGAGCTATCCTCGCACGATGCCCATAGAACACCATCCCCAGCACGGTTGCGAATTCGGGTTCGGCCAGCGTGGAGGGCATCTTTGCCAGCGGAGTGGGCCATGACATCCGCACCAGGCGCCGCAAAACTGATTCGGCGATATCCACAATGCCGGAAGGCGCGATGCTCCACCGCTCAGGACAATTCCTCCCATGCACATTTCCAGCATTCCGGCATAGCGCAAGTTGTCGCGCAGCATCTCGAAAAGTTCGCGGGCGCGCGGCTCCAGAATGTCGCCTACCAGTCGTTGCGAGATCATCCGTGAAGGGCGGTCACCGACCGATGGGACCTCCACTTCATTTCCCTCGGGGATCAGTGTCGCAATCGAATTTCCAGCTTAGCAATACGTAGTCTAAACGAGGCACACAACAGGGGGGGGTTGTTCCCGTATAAGCTAAGTAACCACTCTCGATGTGCCAGGCGCACGGCATGTGTAAGTATAACTCTTGGGAGGTCCCGTCCTTTTTGCAGCAACCGTCCCAGTGAATCGCGGTGGGAGATGTGGACTACGTCCTGCTCGATAATCGGGCCATCGTCGAACATTTCCGTGATGTAGTGACTGGCGGCGCCAATCAATTTCCTCACGCACGAATGCCTGATGATAAGGCTTGGCGCCGACGAAGGCGGCAGGAAAGAATGATGGATATTAATGATTCGCTGTGGATACTGATGCAAAAATTCAGGTGGCAGAATTTGCATATAACGCGCCAGCACAATGAGTCGGGCTGGTGCTGACGCAGTAGTCCTAAAATTTTCTGCTCTGCTTCACGCTTATTTTCTTTTGGAACCGAGACGACAGAGAACGGAACCTGATAAAACTTTGCATTGAGTCGACGTCGCATGGTTGGAGATGATGATTGTAATCTCACAACTCTTTCTCCGCTTTTGTGACGATAGAGCAAATCCACCAGGCAGTGGTCGTATTTTGAAACGAGGATCGCCATCCTGTGCCGTTGACTCGACACAGCCGCCAGCTCATCTGATATTTCTGGGCGATGGGGCAAAATGTTCATTGAACTCGGAAAACTTAATGTCTAATTCGGCGGGATCAAATTCCACCCGCATTAAGAACAGCCCGGACTCGGCGTCGCCGTGTTCGTCTGCGCATGATGTTGCCGTTGTGACGGAAAACAAAATCAGAGATGGTTGCGACGAATCCTTTGCGATCGGGACAGGTGATTAAGAGGATGGCCGAGTTCTTCATTCGGTTGGCACTGGTTTGAAGGATACTCTGCGTTCTGATTGGAAAACCAGCTGCCAGATGCCGGTTCCCTATTCTCAGTTATTTTTTCAGCGCCTTCAAAATCTCTTTGGCCGGGTTTGCACCCGAGCTGCCTGTCAATCCCACACCGGACGCGTACCCGCTCCGCACAAATACAAATTCTCAACCGGAACTTGTAGCGTCCCCAATCAAGCAACGGACGCATGGTGAAAGACTGATCGAGCGCCAATTCGCCATGAAAGATATGGCCCCCGGCGAGGCTGTAAGTGTCTTCCGAGTCCCGTGGAGTAATGATCTGGTGCGTCAAGATCAGCTGCGGAAAACCCGGCGCGTATTGCGCGAGTGTCTTGACTACCGTCTGGCCGACGATTTCCGCTGGGTTTCCCAGTCGCTGTTCTTCACTTGAATGGGAGCGTATTGCATGTATACCGACATGACGCTGTGGCCGGAGCGAAGGATGGATCAGTCAGCGACGGAATTGCTACTTCCAAATATGGTCGCTTGAAAAATTTCCGTATTCGTGATTCGTCGAAGGCGCGTTCCAGATAATCAATTTCCGGGCCGATATGAATACGGCTGCTCAATGCCGCGGTATTACCGTCAAGCGTATTGAACTTGGGCAATCCAGAGAGAGCGAGGTTTACTTTTGCTACTGTGCCCGGCATACGGTAGCGCTGGAGCTTCATCACGAAATCGGGCGACAGATGAGTGGAATCCACCAGCTTAAGCAATGTGCGTTTTGGATCAGCATTGGATACGATTGCTGTGGCGCTGATTTCTTCCCCAGGTAGAAAGGACCACTAAGAAAGCTGGCGCCGTCTTTCACACGAACTTCAATGATCTCCAGATCGGTGCGCATTTCCGCGCCGGTTCGTTCTGGCTGCTACAGCCATGGCTTGTGTGACTGCTCCCATACCACCTGTAGCAAACCACGCAGAGCCGGCGGGATGTGAATCGGCTGCGGCGCGCAGCAGGAGCAGAAGACTGCTTCTGGCTGACCACGGGCCCAGGAAAGTACCAAAGATTCCGCCCTCGGCAATGACTCGCGCAGCAGTTCGGTTTCAAGAATCTGAAATCAGCTTGCCCAACCCAACCGGGTCGCGACGCAGCAGGCGGTACATGTCTTTTTTGCCCAGATTTGCAATGGCGCGACCCGATTTAACATGCTCCACATACTGCCTCTTGCTGGGATTGTCAATGTCTGGGAGGAGTGGTGCTCAACACCTCGCTGATGACGCGGCTGATCTTATCGAGCGATTGCTGAAATTCAGGATACTTCGCGGCGTCTTTCGCGGAGAATTTGCTCATCTTTCGCCGCTTTTTTTGTATCTGGAGAAAACCAGAAAAGCGCGCCCGTCAGGCGACAGGCGCGGTGACTGCAACTTCAGGCTTAATCACTTGAAGACCATTTTTTTCGAGCTGCATGTCGCGGACGATGTCCGCACGAGCGGCCCGGCAGAATGAGCAAGAATCGAGCTGCGGAAACC
>CAWBXL010000085.1:0-15175 GCA_963792305.1 uncultured Acidobacteriaceae bacterium
AGCAACGACTGGCAATAGAACCAGCACGACGGCTGCGATGAGTAACGAGGGTCGAATCCAGATGCGAAACCGACGGTCTGGCGGGAATGGACTGCTGCATGGGCTGCATCAAACGAGATCATCCGTCACTCCTGAGACACGTTCATGAACTCTTTGGGCGGGGCCTGTGCGAATGACTAAGTGCCATAGCCGCGATGCGGCATATCATGCAACTGCCGATCACTTGGCCAGGAGATGGTAAGGAGAAATCCGGATTCTTCTAGGGCGTCAACGCTATGCTTGATCGAAGCGCCAAGGGTGAAGAGGCTTCCGGCCCGCATGTCATATACCTGTCCCTGCGTGCGGCAACGGATACGTCCCTTTAGCACGTACAGAGAGCTTGTACCATCCGCGTGATGCTCTTTGATCTGCGCGCGGCTTCCATCGAGATTAGAACGACTCGAAGATCCGTCTTTTTGAAGAGTGTACGAGCATATATTCCTGAAGCCCAGGGTTTATGCTGTTCGGCCTCGGCGATCTCGGTGAGCAGGTCGAACTGTGCGAGGTTTGCGGTCATTGTTCCGTCGTCGGTTGAACCCGGAATCGGCATTGAAAAGGTCCTCCTTAGGCAAGACTACGCTTCCTTCCTTTTGCGGCTGCCCTCTTGAACAGAGACGCAAGCACAACCGCTTCATTGTGTTCCGTATCCTTTGCTCCATAAATCAGCGTCATAGTGGAATGTTTATGGGCTGCATTTAGGACCTGGGCAATCGCATCTTTTATTTCTGGAGCCGTCAGTCGGCTTTGTAGCGTCTACAGAATTCGAGCCAACGCGCCGGATCGTGGCCGAACCACTTCCTCAATTCTGTGCTTGAGGAAATTTTCTTTGGCAGCTCGGCTTTCTTCTTGCCGCGTGGCCACAGCCGGTCTACAAGGACACGAAAGCCATCAGCGTTGTCCGGTTCCTCATACGCCCTTTTGAGCAAAATCTTCATTCGGAACAACCCGTGGTGAGCGTGACACAAAAGGTGTGCCATGCGATGTATAGAAGAGATCACTCTATTGACACCCACCGGGTTCGTACCCTGAGGCTGGATTGCTACTTCCAGGTCGATCCGGCTCTCTTTCCCGAATCGCAGGCGAACCGGAAGCTATCCAGAAACGGCTTCGGGGCGTGTGTTATGAATCCATGTCCGACCTCGTCACTAGAAAAGCTCCGGAGCACAGCATTCCAGGAATCGTTCTCGCCTGCGTTTCCCTCATCGTGATGCCATTGCTCTCTCGTGCGAAGAAGAAAGTAGGCAGCGACCTTGGAAGCGCAGCCATGCACGCCGATGCCAAGCAAACAGATTTCTGCGTATATTTGTCGGCGATTCTTCTGTTAGGGCTGGTTCTCAATGCGACTCTGGGATGGTGGTGGGCTGACCCGACTGCTGCGCTCATCATGGTTCCTCTGATCGCGAAGGAAGGAGTGGAGGCCATGAAGGGTGACACGTGAAGCGATTAACATGACTTCGCTCACAATGTTCGGTCTTTTCGCGGTGACCGCGATGCTGGTTTTCTATGCATTGAGAAGCGTAGTCCGTGGTTCGTCTTGGCTGCCGAGCCGGGGATGGGGCCAATCACTGTGCGGATGACAGGGCCAGCAGGCACCAAAGAATTCCTGAAATCGATACCGCTCTGACGCCGTTCGGCGGGAACACAGCCTTGGTAAGATGACGACGCGCCCACTGGTATCCGCCAAGACTCACTCGAATGCTGTCCTCCAGTTTTCAGATCCTTTGGTTCAAAACTCGCGGTACAAGGACGGTACAACCAAAGCCTGTTCCTTCGTGTTCTCAGTCGTTCCTTACAGGGCATTGCAGAGCGACCGCTGCCTTGTAATTACAACGTGATCCAGCCTGTCAGCGCCCTTTCACGGCGGTAACACGGGTTCAAATCCCGTCGGGGACGCCAAACAAAATAAAACAGTTACGCGATACTGTATGCGACGTTAAGCCGTCGCCGGCGATCCCGAGGCGGCGTTGGCACTCGATATTTTTGCCACCTCAGGCCGCAAAGGCAATTGGGGGCCTATTGCTCTTCTGGGCGGAATGGGTGAACACAGCGAATACATTCGGCCCGCAGCAAGCGCGGGGCTGGAGGCGTTGGGACTCACCAAAGGGAAGATTCAGACTGTACCGACGGAGGAAGAAAAACAAATCGCCCGCCACCGTCACACCCTGATGATGGCTCGCGCATGAGAGCCTGTATCACAGCCCGCGATTGATCTAGGCCGCCATCTTCTTTTCTCGTTTAGCCGGCGACGCTCCGTTAAGCGGGTTCATGACCTGTAGACGTTGGGGATTGGTTAGGAATGGCGGAGTATTGGTGGGTACTTCAATGGCCATCAGTAGCAGCCGATTCAGCGTCCTGAACATCATGCTCCAGACTTGAAGCACGAACAGTAAAAACGCTCCTCCGGTGATGATTGATACCGAGAGGATCGGAAAGCCGAAACGTTCCGACCGGAGCGATCCGTGCATCAGAAGGGTCGCGATCACCAGGACGCCCGCCACGTAAACACTGCCTTACTTCACATTTTCGGCAAGGGCGATACCTTTCTGGGCTGCACTGTAGGCGGCTCGATAGTTTTCCTGGCGCTCTTCCATCGATTTACTCTCACGCGGTTCTGCGGTGAGAGGAATAACGCTGCTGTGACTCATACAACCTCCCAGGTGAATCGTCGGCATTTCTGCCGACTAGGTCTCCATTTACGCCGGCTGCCTCTGATCCCCCCTGCCGTTAGCTTGACAGGACTAATCCGAAACCACCGTGTCACCCCTCACCGCGTATTGTGATTGCGGTCACGGATTGCGTAAGCCTTGCAGGGGTAGCATATCTTGTAGGGCAAACCATTCCAGCGAGCGCCCTTCACCGTGCTCGCTCCGAGAAACCGTGCACCGAAGTTAATTTCAACTTGATAGCCTCGCTGGTGCAAGGAGGAAACAAATAAACTCGGAAAGCAATTGCCGCGGAAAATGCTGAGTTCAGTGCATCAGGCAAGAGGGAGTTGCGGCTATGAGAGCAGTTGGTGGAGCAAACGTTGAGAGCAATGTGATTATTACTATGTTCATGTTTCTGGTGGCTGTCGCAGATGTCTTTTTGACGTGGTGCTTTGTTTCAATAGCTCGCGAAGTCCATGACGGTAAGATTTGGCGGAAACGGCGGAAGGATCTTGCCAAGAGTGAACTCACAGTTGGATGTGGATTGGTGATGCCAAAACGACCCGCAGTCGCCAGCGCACTGCTAGATCGCCGTAAGGACCGTGGGGGTGGAAGACTGGCGGCTTAAGCCTTGAGAAATAGAGGTCGAAATCGTCATTCGCCCCGAATATCTGGATTGATCTTCATTGTTCGCAGCCTAAGGTTCCAGCGTGTCAGCCTCGGCCTCAGTCCAGCCAGTGAGTTCGGTGCTTTCGAACTTTTCTTCTTTCTCGATAGAGAACCCCGGTGCATGCCGCGCCATCGCAATTTCAAGTTTGTCGTACATATTTAGTTTTCGTTTCCTGGGCTTTCTTTTTTCTGAGCGCAAAATCGAATGGGTTTTCATGGAGATATCCCTTCCGTACGTCCCAAAGGTAAGACGGCGGTGGGTGTGGTGCAGCGACAAGGATCACATCGGATCGAGATCGAATACATCCACGCCCGCGAAACGTTTGAATAAGATCGGTCACCCCAAGTGTGCTACCGCTGCTTCAGGAAAAATGTGATGAGAATCACAGTGGTGAGTGATTCCCCGTCACAGATATTTGTACGTGCAAATGCTAGAAAGAAGGTGCCGGGTGTCCACCGTGCCGCCAACACTCCACCTCAGCATTCACAGCAGGCGTGAGCGTGGGGACGCCCGGCAGATTTGATTAGGCAATTCGGGAGTTTGCCATGACCCCAGATACTTCTGTTCAACCATCGTGGAAAATTGTGCCCAGCAATTCAGATCTGCGTAACCAGGTATTGAGCGACACTCTACGCGCGAAAACAACTCAAATCTGCGAATGCCGACAGGCTGCACTGGATCTGCTGCCCACACCGGAGAAAGCTGCGGAAGGGGAAACGTTGCGGCCACTGGATTGTGGGATGCTCTTATTCGATGAAAAAATCGAGCTCACGACCGATGCTGGCTGTTTTGAGGAGGGTGATGTTAGGTTCTGTGCCGAACCTCATCGCCTCACGCTTTGGGGTAATTGTTCTGGCGCGAAGATGGGTGCAAGTCCAGTACAAAACAGTTCGCACGGCTTAATCTTTCGCTATGTGAACCTGGCATACGAGATTGAGCCCGCGAAGGTGACCATAGAGAGAAACGGCCGCATTTTGACCATAAACCTGCCGAGACGCCTTGCGTCTCAACCATAGCGGGGACCCGCTGTTATCTGATTGCATGAAATACCGGGAACGAAGAACTCGAGACTTTGCAGGGTTGGCACGCAGGGTGCATGGGCACGTGAAGTGTGCACGACGCAGTTATGACTGTTTCTCGTGGTTTCGGACTGGGACCATGATTTCAATCCCCGCGCCGAACATTTCGCTCAGGAGACGTTTGCCGGAGGCGTCGATTTGCTGAGTGTGGCACAAGTCAATGCGCAGGTTGCGAGGATATTGATCCGCCACCTTTCGCCAGCATCTTTCCAGTTCGCTGACCGACTCGCCCGCCAGATCTCCTACCACGCGAAAAGTCGTGCAGTTCCCCTCTTGATGTGCCGTGACGACTTGCATGATATTTTCTTCCCTAAGCCTGCTGCCGTGTGACATGCTTACGCCGCCAGTTTGATCTTTTCCATCACGTTGAATTCGTTTTCAACCAGGCCAATGATCGTGATCGGTATGTGGACCCGCATCAAACTACCGGAACGGTGTGAAATGCCCTCGATCACGTACTCGCTCCCCTGCTGAACCGGGTTGGATTCAAGCTCGAATTCATCTCCATAGAGTCTGAGTTTCTGGCCGCGGATGAATCCCATCTGTCTGAGACGTCTGCAAATGAAAATGTCTTTGTCCCTTTCGTTTTTCATGACCTCATCCTTAGGGGGGAAGGCGGTGCCGGCTGATTTCGGTCGGAGGTGACTGAGTAACCTGTATTCGGTCCGGTCCGCCTTCCAAGAACACAATGGCACAAGGGCGCAAACTAGACTGTGATCACGGTCACATTTTGGGGTGAGGGTCAACACAACGGGTTTCGACGGGACCGGTGTGTACTGGAATTGAAAGGTGTCTTGAATGACAAGCGACGCCAAACTTGCCGAGCTGGTCGAGAGATACCGAGTATGTTGGGAAGTCTGGCCTGAGCTTTCTACCGCGAAACACCAGCAGATAGGTTACGAGCTTGAGCTCTATGGCAGCGATCAGCAAGTCAAGGAGTTCCAGCCGTGCTCCACAGAATGCCAGCGGGTCCGCACCGCCCTGGAGATGATCGCCGCTGCCATCCTTGTGGACGAAGAGAATGTGACCACGGAGGTCATGGCTAACCCGCAGCGCCTTGAATTCTCGCCCGCACGTGGCAACCGGCCGGACGTCTCGTTATTGGTGAAAATTTTTCACCGTCACGACTACGACTCTCCTGTGGACGCACAAGAGCGAGCCTATGTAGAGGAGCTTAAAGCCCGATTGAGGAGTCTGGGAGCTTTTGAACACTACTGGCGGGACAATGAAAATCATGGGGAAAAAATATTGGTCAACGCTTTCGAACGGGCCTAGAATGCCTTCTTCAGAACAAGTTGGTGGTCCGCTATGTGCTTAGCAATTCCCGGGAAGATCCTCGAGGTGACATGCAGCGGCGGTCCTCGTCACGCGCGGGTCCAGTTTGGCGGCATCACCCGCTCCGTTTCCCTGGATTTTGTTCCCGAGGCAGTGGTCGGTGATTACGTCATGGTCCATGTTGGCTTTGCCATTAGCCGTGTAGATGCGGAGGAGGCGGAACGGACATACAAAATCCTCGCCGAAATGGGAGCGCTGCAACAGGAATTTCCTGATCTCGAGGTGGAATCATAAAGTTCCTTACTGAGTATCGAGATGAGCGGGTGGCGCGGGCGCTCGCGGCCGAGATCAGCCAATGCACCACCGCTCCGTGGGTACTGATGGAAATCTGCGGTGGCCAGACGCATACCATCATGCGCTACGGATTGGATGAGCTTCTGCCCAAGGGACTTGAATTGGTCCACGGGCCCGGATGTCCAGTGTGTGTCACGCCCCTCGAAACAATTGATTCGGCCATCGAGATTGCTTCACGAACAGGAACGATCCTGGTTTCGTACGGCGACATGTTGCGCGTACCAGGGTCGTCTTCGGATCTCCTGCACGCCAAGGCGCACGGTGGAGACGTTCGCGTGGTGTATTCCCCCATGGAGGCGCTCAAGGTCGCGAGAGAAAATCCCGCACAGAAAGTGGTCTTCCTGGCAATTGGATTTGAAACCACGGCGCCGGCCAACGCCATGACCGCCTGGCAAGCGCGGGTTGAAGGCCTCGCCAACTTTTCCTTGCTCGTTTCTCACGTGCTGGTTCCGCCCGCGATACGCGGATTACTGAATGTTCCGGGGAATCGTGTGCAAGCTTTCATTGCGCCGGGTCACGTTTGCACCGTTATGGGATGCCGGGAGTACGAAGAACTGGTTCACGATTTCAAGGTCCCCATCGTGGTCGGCGGATTCGAGCCAGTGGATATTTTGCAATCGACGCTCATGCTCGTGAAGCAGTTGGAAGCAGGCGAAGCCAGGCTGGAAAACCAGTACGTGCGTTCGGTGAGTTATCAGGGAAATTTGCCGGCGCAACGGATCATGGCGGAAGTATTCGAAGTTGCGGACCAGAAGTGGCGGGGCATCGGGTTGATTCCTCAAAGCGGCTTGCGGCTGCGTGATGAATTTGCGGAATACGATGCTGCAAAAGTGTTCGATCTCAAAGGTGTTAGCGTCGACGAACCGGCGGAGTGCATCAGCGCCCAAGTTTTACTGGGACTGAAGAAGCCGACCGATTGTCCCGCTTTTGGAACACGCTGCACCCCCGAGAAGCCGCTCGGGGCACCCATGGTTTCGTCCGAAGGCGCGTGCGCGGCGTACTACCGGTATCGGCGGCATGCGGTGGCAAGTTAGGAGGCGAAATGTCCGGAACGACAATGACGATTGAGCAAATGACCTGCCCGGCGCCACTGACGACTGGCGGTTCTGTATTACTGGGTCACGGCAGCGGCGGCAAGCTGAGCGCCGAATTAATTCGCGAGGTATTTCTGCCTGTCTTGAGTAATCCGGTGCTGGCACGTCTTGACGATCAGGCGGTGGTGAATATAAACGGACAGCGCTTGGCCTTTACCACTGATTCTTTTGTGGTGAAGCCGCTGTTTTTTCCCGGAGGTGACATCGGTTCGCTGGCTGTCCACGGCACCATCAATGACATGGCGATGGGCGGGGCAACTCCGCTGTACCTAAGCGCGGCGTTCATTGTGGAAGAAGGATTTTCCATCGATGAACTCCGGCGGATTGTTCATTCCATGAAAGAAGCCGCGGTAGCTGCCGGGGTCGAAGTGGTGACCGGCGACACTAAGGTGGTGGAACAAGGCAAAGGAGACGGACTTTTCATCACCACGACGGGCATTGGGTTGGTCCCTCCAAACGTCGAGTTGTCCGGTAATCGAGCTCGCCCCGGTGACAAGATCCTGTTAAGTGGTTCGATTGGTGAACACGGAATCGCAATCCTGGCCAAGCGGGAGGGAATCGAATTTGAAACTGCGATGCACAGCGATAGCGCCGCCTTGCACACCCTGGTTGCCGACATGTTGCGGGCAGCACCTGGCATCCGTTGTATGCGTGACCCGACACGCGGCGGACTGTCCAGCGCGCTCAATGAAATTGCCGTGCAATCCGGAGTGAGCATGGAGATTGATGAACGCGCCATTCCTGTGCGGGAAGAAGTCGCCGGCGCTTGTGAACTGCTAGGACTCGATCCTCTCTACGTGGCGAACGAAGGGAAATTGATAGCGATCGTCGATTCCGCGAGTGCTGATGCCGTACTGGCGGCGATGAGGCGTCATCCCTTGGGGGCGCAGGCGCAAATCATTGGCAGGGTGAGGGCTGGTGTCCCTCCCATGGTGGCAATGCGGACCACTTTGGGGACCACGCGGATCGTCGATATGCTGGCCGGTGATCAACTGCCCCGGATTTGCTGAGGTAAACGTATGCACGAACTCGGAATTGCGGAAGCCGCGCTGAATGCCATCGAGATCGAAGCGGCACGCTTTCCCGGAACTAGGGTAGTCCGCGCAGGTATGCGTGTGGGTGAATTGGCTGGAGTGGATAGCGAGGCTTTGCGCTTTGCTTTCGAGGCGATCACACTCGGCACCATGTTCGAAGCGATGCAGCTTGAAATCGAATGTTGTCGTCGCAAGCAAAAATGTGGGGATTGCCGGCATGAATTTGTAGTTACGAACTACGATTTGCGCTGCCCGCAGTGTCATAGTTTGCGCACAGACTGCACAGGAGGCGAGGAACTGGATCTTGCGTTCGTGGAGGTTGAAGAATATGCAACGACTTGAACTAAAACAAAAAGTTCTTAGCGAGAACGCTCGAATTGCCTCCGAATTGCGGCACCGCTTTCGCGACAACGGAGTCCTTTGCTTGAATCTGATCAGCTCGCCAGGTTCTGGAAAGACGAGTTTGCTGGAGCAGACGCTTACGCGCTTACCTAGCGCCAGCCGGGTCGCACTTCTGACTGGAGATATTCAGACGGAGAACGACGCCGTCCGTCTACGGCGTTTTGGGTTTCCCGTGAAACAAATCACTACCGGCGGCACCTGTCATCTCGACGCGCGAATGATTGATCTCCACATCAACGATTGGCGGCTTGAAGATTTGGATGTGTTGTTCGTTGAAAATGTCGGGAACCTGGTCTGCCCTTCGAGTTACGACCTCGGCGAAGAAGCCAAGATTGTCGTGCTCAGCGTTACCGAGGGCGAGGACAAGCCTCTCAAGTATCCATCCATCTTTTTCAAATCGGAATTGGCCATCATCAACAAGGTCGATCTGCTGCCTTACGTACCTTTCGATCTTGAAAAATCAATCGAAAACGCCCGGCGAGTCCATCCCGAAATTGAAATTCTGAAAACGTCTTGTACGACTGGGGAGGGTTTGGATTCATGGCTTACCTGGATCGAGCAACGGAGGAAGATTGCGCTGGCTCATACGCCGGCCTTCACTGCTTGAGATATGCAGGTTCGAAGAAAAATCGATGTTTCTGGAATTGTGCAGGGAGTCGGCTTCCGGCCTTATGTTTTCCGTCTGGCCCGGTCGCGCAGCCTGTGCGGACATATCCGCAATACGGCTGCGGGAGTAACCATAGAAATTCAAGGGACGGTTGAAGCCGTCGCGCACTTTATGGATGCTCTTCCAGCGGAGGCTCCGCCTCTTGCCCACATTGAGCAGATCAACTCGCATGAAATGAAAGTGGAAGAGGAAAGCAGCTTTACCATCGTCCAGAGCAAGTCTGGTGAGTCACAAACCTTAATCTCGCCCGACATCGCGGTTTGCGAGGATTGCCTGCGCGAGTTGCTTGACCCTTCGGACCGCCGCTATCACTATCCGTTTATCAATTGCACCAACTGTGGTCCGCGATTCACGATCGTTCGCGGAATTCCCTATGACCGGCCAAGCACCTCGATGGGCGTATTTTCCATGTGCGCGAGGTGCCGGGCGGAATACGACGATCCCCTCGATCGCCGATTTCATGCGCAGCCAAATGCCTGTCCCGATTGTGGCCCCACGGTAGAACTCTGGGACCAATCAGGGGCCCTTGTTCCAGGCGAGCCGGTCGCCAAAGCGGTTGAAGCTTTGCAGGCTGCAAGAATCGTAGCCATCAAAGGATTGGGCGGCTTTCACCTGGCCGTGGACGCCTTGAATTCGGCTGCCGTTGCCCAATTGCGCGAACGGAAAAGACGCGTCGAAAAGCCCTTCGCCATCATGGTGCGGAATCTGGAAGCAGCCAAACAATATTGCGATGTGTCTGTGGCAGGAAAGAAGGCCCTGCTGTCGGTTGAGCGTCCGATTGTGTTGCTCCCACGCCTCAGAGAAGGTCGTATTTCACCCGAGGTTGCGCCCGGCAATCGAGAACTGGGCGTTTTCCTGCCCTACACACCGCTTCACCACTTGTTATTTGAGCAGGGCAGGTTTTCCGCGTTAGTGATGACGAGCGGGAACCGGAGCGAGGAACCCATTGCCATCGAAAACCTCGAAGCAGTCGAGCGCCTGGCTGGCTTGGCCGACTGTTTCCTCGTTCATAACCGCGAAATCCTGCTGCGGTGCGATGACTCAGTGGTTCGCCCTTCTGCAAAAGGAATTCAGCAGTTGCGCAGGTCACGAGGCTTCGTTCCGTTCCGATATTTCTAAAGAGTCCACAACCCAGTGTGCTGGCAGTCGGTGGTGAATTGAAAAATACCGTGTGCCTTACCAAAGGAACGCATGCTTTTCTCAGCCAACACATCGGAGATCTCGAAAACGTAGAGAGTTACGCGTTCTTTTCTGAGGCCATCGCTCATCTCCAACAAATCCTCGAAATAAAGCCGCAGACTATCGCTTACGACATGCACCCCAGCTATTTCTCGACGCAGTCGGCCTTGAAAGCAACAAGGCATGCGCCCGGTTGAGGTGCAGCATCATCACGCCCACATTGCCAGTTGCATGGCGGAAAACCATCTCAGGGAGAGGTGATCGGAATCGCCCTGGATGGCACGGGCTACGGAACTGACAAGAAGATTTGGGGCGGAGAAGTACTGATAGCGGGCTATGACTATCTCGAACGCTACGCTCATCTCGAATATGTGCCAATGCCCGGCGGGAAGAAGCCATTCGCGAGCCTTGGCGGATGGCGGTCAGCTATCTTACTCATCACTTCCCGTCGAACTTCCTGGGGATCGACATCCCCTTCGTGTCTGGGCTGGACAAGAAAAAAACAGCGGCACTATGCCGCATGATGGAGCGGAACGTCAATTCGCCAATGACATCCAGCTGCGGACGACTGTTCGATGCAATAGCGGCCTTGATCGGTGTCCGGCAGGAGGTCAACTATGAAGCCCAGGCCGCGATCGAACTGGAAACATCCATCGCTGAGGGCTCGGAAATCGTTGGCTATCCATTCACGTTCTTTTATAAAGACGGGATATGGGTCGTCGGCACTTATCCTCTATTCGAGGCTGTCATCGACGATCTTGAGGCCGGGGTTCCAAGTCAATCCATCAGCCAACGTTTCCACAACGGACTCATTGAAGTATTTAGCGAGTCCGCCGTCCGAGCGCGAGAGGCGAAGAGGTTGAACCGGGTCTGTCTAAGTGGTGGATCTTTCAACAACGTTTATCTCTCCAGTGGTTTGGAAGAACAACTTACCCACTTGGGATTCGAAGTTTTCACTCATCGCGAAGTCCCATGTGGAGATGGAGGCTTGAGTCTGGGACAAGCCATGATTGCGGCGCATCAAGTTTTGTAGGTTGCGTAGAACGGAGTACTTTTAAACGTGATTCTGATCACATTAAATACTTCATATAAAAGATAGACTCACAACCGTGGAAGTACGCCAATGAACCCAAACCTGGCAAAACCGACAGCCCCCAGTGTGGACAAGCGCTGGAAGATTGTGGATGCGACCATGCGCCGAGTTGGACAAAACTCCCGTGGCCTGATCGAAACTTTGCATACCGTCCAGGAAGCATTTGGCTATCTGGATGAGACCGCTCTCCGCTATGTCGCAGTTTCTCTGCGAGTGCCCGTAAGCCGCGCTTACGGCGTAGCCACTTTCTACCATTTCTTCTCCCTTAAACCCGCTGGCGAACACACCTGTGTAATCTGTCTCGGAACTGCCTGCTACATCAAAGGCGCGCAGCACCTGGTGGATATGGCAAAAAGTGAATTGGATGTTAGGCTCAGCGAAACTAGCAAGGACGGCGGGGTCTCAGTATTGTCGGCGCGTTGTCTGGGCTCGTGTGGTTTGGCGCCGGCGGTGGTTTATGACAATGAGGTAGCCGGCAAAGTTACTCCCGATCAATTCAAGCAACAATTGGCAAGATGGGACGCGCATGACTCTTGAAGAACTCGAACATATAGCGACGACTGAACGCGAAGCACAATCCGGGATCGCGCAGACAGTGAACGTCTGCGTGGCTGCCGGTTGCCTCTCCTGTCAGAGCCAGGCAGTCAAGGACGCGCTCGATAAAGAAGTTACGGCTCGGGGATCGAAAGATCGCTGCAAGATCTAAGGGCGTCGGCTGCATGGGCCTGTGTTCCGAGGGGCCGCTGGTTTCGACCAACAACGGAACCATGTACAAGCATGTGAGCGCCGCCGACGCGGGCGCCGTGCTGGACGCACTGGACAGCCCCGGTCGAGCGCCTGCGCTGTGCCACCGACGTTCCATTTTTTCAGCGGCAGAAGAAAATCGTTCTGGAAAATTCCGGGGTGATCGATCCGGAAAGGATCGAAGAATACATTGCTGCTTCCGGCTATCGCGCTCTGCTTCAAATATTGACTGAAATGACTGGGGCAGAGGTCATCGAGCAAATGACGAAAAGCGGGCTGCGAGGCCGCGGCGGCAGCGGGATACCCCACCGGACTGAAGTGGGGCACCGTGTCCAAAGCCGTGGGCATTCAGAAGTTTGTCATCTGCAATGCCGACGAGGGTGATCCCGGCGCATTCATGGACCGCAGCGTTCTTGAGAGCGACCCTCATCGCGTCCTAGAAGGAATGCTGATCGCCGCCTACGCAGTGGGTGCATCGGAAGGCTATATTTATGTTCGCGCCGAATATCCGCTGGCTATCAAGCGGTTGAAGATTGCCATCCGGCAGGCCGGAAACTGGGACTCCTCGGGCAGAAGATTTGCGGGACTAACTTTAATTTTCGCATCGAACTACGGCTTGGAGCTGGTGCTTTTGTCTGCGGGGAAGAAACCGCGCTGATCGCTTCCATCGAAGGCAAACGTGGAACTCCGCGCCCACGTCCTCCTTATCCCGCAATGGAAGGTCTGTTGGGCCAACCGACGCTTATCAATAACGTCGAGACTTTTGCCAATGTCGCCTCCCATCATTCGCAACGGGGGAGATGGTACGCAGGGATCGGAACCGAAAAGAGCAAAGGGACCAAGGTGTTCGCACTTGCGGGCCGAATCCAGAACACGGGCTTGGTGGAAGTTCCCATGGGGATCACGTTGCGTGAAATGGTATTTGATATTGGAGGCGGAATCCCCGAAGGCCGGCAGTTCAAAGCGGTGCAGACAGGAGGGCCATCTGGAGGTTGCTTGCCGGCGGAATGCCTCGACATGCCGGTGGATTATGAGTCCCTCGCCAAAGCGGGCTCGATCATGGGATCTGGCGGCATGATTGTGATGGATGAAAGCTCCTGCATGGTGGATGTTGCCAAATACTTCATGGATTTTTGTATGACTGAATCCTGCGGAAAGTGCATCCCCTGCCGGGTTGGCACGTATCAGATGAATCGGATTCTCGACACGATCACGAAACTCCAGGCAACTCCGAAAGACGTGGCAATGCTTGAGGAGCTTTGCGACCTGGTGAAAAACACAAGCCTGTGCGGCCTGGGGCAGTCCGCCCCGAATCCTGTCCTCAGTACTCTGCGTTATTTTGCAGACGAATACAAAGTCCACATTGAACACGACCAATGCGTCGCCGGAGTATGCGGCAAAGGAGCGCAACAATGACACCGGTTGCCAACGTCAAGACGTTGAAGATTAACGGCCGCGACTTCAGCGCTCGGGCTGACGAGACGATTCTCGATGTCGCCCGTCAGAATGAAATATTCATCCCCCGGCTTTGCGAATTAGAAGGATTATCGACAGTAGGCGCGTGCCGGCTTTGCCTGGTCGAAGTAAAGGGAACTAACCGGCTGCTGGCCTCCTGCGTGACTCAAGTTGAGGAAGGCATGGAGGTCACCACACCTCCGAACGACTGGAACGTTATCGAAAGGGATCGTGGAATTGCTTTTCACCGAGCGAAACCACATTTGCTCGGTTTGCGTCGTCGAATGGCCATTGCGAACTGCAGACCATGGCGCAGAAGCTCGACATCACCCACATTCATTATCCCGTATCGTTATCCCCAGGAACCGGTGGACGCTTCTCATGATCGATTCGTCATTGATCACAATCGCTGCATCTTGTGTACACGGTGTGTACGGGTGTGCGACGAGATCGAAGGGGCGCACACGTGGGACGTCATGGGACGCGGCATCGATTGAAGGTCATTACCGACTTGAATCAGCCCTGGGGCGACGTCGGACACCTGCACGAGGTTGCGGTAAATGCGTGCAAGTCTGCCCAACGGGCGCTCTGTTTGAAAAGGGCCGTCGGTCGCGGAGATGGAAAAGCGGCGGGATTTCCTGCCCTACCTGCAATGATGAGGGGAGGAACAGAAGTGACCAAGAAACGGATGGCGACGGTCTGGCTGGATGGCTGCTCGGGCTGCCATATGTCCTTCCTCGATATCGACGAGCGGTTGCTGACCTGGCCGAAAGGCTGAACTGGTCTACAGCCCCCTGGTGGACGCACAAGATTTTCCCCGAAGCCGTGGATGTAACGCTCGGTGGAAGGCGCCGTAAGCAGCGAAGATGATTTCCACAAAATCAAGTTGGTGCGTCAACGTACAAAAAGACAGTTTCGTTGGGTGACTGCGCGGTCACTGCAAATGTCCCGAGCATCGAGGAATCCGTTCGCGACCCAAGCTGTTTATGACCGGGCTTATCGCGAGAACGTGACCCTCGATCCTCTACACCAAACCAGGTCGTGCCCCGGCTTCTACCTTTGGCGCGACCGGTCCATGAGTTTGTTCCGGTCGACGTTTTTGTGCCAGGATGTCCGCCATCCGCGGACAGTAGCCTTTTTTATGTAATTTCTGAACTGTTGCAGGCCGTCAGCCTGAGTTGAGTTCCATCACACGTTTTGGAGCAATGCCGTGCGAGACGGTGCAGCCGATCGTTCTGTTTTGGAACAAGAAGGTGTTCGACGACGTCGGCGTCGAGCCGCCGTAGTCGTGGGACGACATCCTGACCCTGGTGCCGAAGTTCACGGCGAAGAACATCGCGCCGATCTCGCTCGGCGGTCAGTCGCTCTGGACGAACATGATGTGGCTGGAGTTCCTGTTCGACCGCATCGGCGGTCCGGACGTGTTCGGCGCGGTGTTCAACGGC
>CAWBXL010000086.1:0-12565 GCA_963792305.1 uncultured Acidobacteriaceae bacterium
TGTTATGTTGTGGTGTGCCTTTCGTTCGGCGTATTGCTGGGCGGGCCCCGTCTCCACACGGCTAGTGTTTCTTCGCAGTTTTTTTGGGGGTTGGCTTCGCCTTGCCCTTTCTATTTTCTTAGCAGGTGGCGCTGGCTTGGCCGGTGCGACTTTCGCGGCATCTGGTGGGGGCGCTGCAACCGTCTTTTTTGCGACCGGTGCGCCTTTAGCAGCGGGAGCAGTCACAGGCTGGAGCTTTCCAGCAACAGCGGGAGCCGCTGCAGCCGGCGCAGCAACAACCGCCTTCCCCTTCTTCTTCCCTGCTTCAGGAGCCGCAGGTTTGCCGGGTGTCGCCGCAACTGCTTTTGCTGCCCTTCCGCGCCGAACCGGCGGTGGCGGTGGCGGAGGCGGCGGCGGGGCCAGTGGTTTCAAATACTTCAAAATTTCTGTTCGCGAACGCAGCTTGCCATCCAGCAGCAGCATGAACACATCATGCGCAATCTTCGGATACCCAGGTATCTGCGGAGTGATCAGTAATTCCGTCATCTCCGGTAGTGGAACTTTCTGCTGTACTTGCCGCCACTTGGTAAAGAAATTCTTTATTTTCTGCTGCACTGCCTGTTGCCGGGAAGTCAGCGACAAGAACAAAATCATCTCGGGACGGGCTTCCGACAACAGCTTCCATGTTCGCGAAGGCGTCGCCGCTTCTTTTCCGCTCAGCCGCTTGGCTAGTTCCTTGCCGTGGTCTTCTATGTCCCGCCATGCTTCCACGAAATCTTTGCGCGGAATCAGCTTTTGAATATCTGTGATTTCTTTGTTGCTTAAACGCGAAGTCAGAAAATACATGGCCGCCGGGGCCGTATCCGGCAGATATCCCAACTCATTCATCTGCTGGCGCGTCTTCATCAACTGCGCCAAATTAATAGCATCCGCTTTGGCACTGGTCCAATGCGCGCTAAGAACTTTCAGCCAGCCTTCTTTCTCCAATGCTTTCAAAACGTGCAGCGGATCTTCTTCATAACCTAGCTGCGCGAGTTCCAGTCCGATCGCCTTATTGGTGATGTACTCGATATAGTTGTTTTCTTTTGCCGACTCGTAACGTATTTGCGTGCGCTCTTCCAAAGGCCAGTGGAATCGTGCAGCAAACCTTGTTGCCCGAATCAGCCGCGACGGATCCTCGACAAACGCATAGTTATTAAGAACGCGAATCAGCTTGGCCTCGATGTCGGCCATGCCGTTAAAGGGATCCATCAACAGTCCGCGCGATCCTTCATTCAGCGAAAGAGCCATCGCGTTGATGGTCAGATCACGCCGTCGCAAATCTTCAATAATGGTCGCGGGAGTAACAATCGGCGGCTTGCCCGTTTTCTCATAGCGTTCAATACGCGCCATGCTGATCTCTGCGCGGACATTGCCGGGCAAAGTCAGATAAAGGGTCTTGGTATCGTCATCCGTCGCGACAATGCGCGCCGCTGCTTTTTCCAGGTCTTTTTGGATCTTGAAAGGATTGCCCTGGACGGTGAAGTCCAAATCGCGAATGTTAAACCCGCTGATGATGTCGCGAACGGCTCCGCCCGCCAGGTAAATGTTCATCCCAGCGTCTTTGGCGATTCCCTGAAGCAGGTTTACGCCCCGCAACTGATCCGGCGTGAGCCGGGTTTCCATTGTGTAGATGTAATCAGCCATGCCGTTCGACGACTACACTGCCTTCCGTGTTTTCCACAATTTATCCAAGTTTTCCACAGGGGTATTCTGCGGGTAACCGGGAGCCCCAGCCATCTTGATGTAAGTGGCTCTATCCACTAGGCTTAGTACAAGACTGATTGGACAAGGCAAGCTACAGAAAATAACACAACGTTAGTAGTTTGGCTACTAGAACCTGTAACATACGCGATTCAGGCCGGAAAAGTGGCAAAATCACTCAGAAAGCCCACATGCCTTCGACTCATAAAAAAGTAGTGGTCCGCAAACTGGATCGGGACTCTCTCAACGGCTACGTGGCCCCCGCCGACTTCATTCGGGAAGGCAAGCTGGAGGTTTTAAATACTTCCGGCAATGTAGTCTCCATCGACCTGAAGGACATTAAGGGGATTTATTTCGTTCGCGAGTTTGGCGATTCCGATTCCCAGACCCGTAAGACCTTTACCAGCCGTCCGCGGACGGAAGGATTATGGATACGGCTGAAGTTTAAAGACAACGAGATCATTGAAGGCATGATGCCCAATGATCTTGGCCTCACAATGGCGGAAGGTTTCCTGATCAATCCTCCTGACTTGCGCTCCAATACGCAACGGATTTTTGTACCCAGGACTTCGGTTGATTCGTTGACGGTTTTGGCGGTAATTGGAACAGCCCGGCGGCAGAAGGTATCGGCCGACGTACGGCAGGTCCCCATGTTCGGTGAATAGACACTTCAATAGAAACTCTTATGATCACAAAACGCGTATTCGCAAGTTTTCTATTGCCTGCAATAGTTCTGCTGACGTTTTCGATTAACGGCCTCAGTGAGGATAAGCCCCAACAGTTTCGCAACTGGCCCGCCGGATCTTCTCCACAGGAAGTAGGCAAACGTGTTGCCGAACGTTTTGTTTCAAAAGCCGCGCTGAACACGAATGATGCCATTTATCCGGAGGTGTGTGCCTGGTACGGCGCGCTGACATTCGCACAACTCTCGGGCGACAAAGACCTCGTGTCACGCCTCAAGCAGCGCTTCGATGAACAGATGACCCCGGAAATTTCCACTTTAATCTCTGAACACCGGCACGTGGATTATTCGGTTCTAGGGGCTGTCCCCTTTGAAATCTATATGCAGACCAAAGATTCCCGTTATCTCGATGCGGGGAAATTGTGGGCCGACAGGCAATGGGAGACACCGGATTCTCAGGGGCTGTCTCCCGAAACGCGCTTCTGGATCGACGACATGTACATGATCACCATCCTGCAAGTGCAGGCCTACCGGGCAACGGGGGATGAGAAGTACATAGACCGCGCGGCATCAGAGATGGTGGCTTACCTGGACAAGCTGCAACAACCGAATGGGTTGTTCTATCACTCCCCCGATGCGCCATTCTTCTGGGGGCGAGGAAACGGCTGGGTTGCAGCCGGCATGACTGAATTGTTGCAAACTCTGCCGGAAAAACATCCACAACGCGCGCGGGTCCTATTGGCCTACCGCAGGATGATGACGTCGTTGCTTAGATTCCAGCGCCCGGACGGCATGTGGCGGCAGCTTATTGACCATACGGAATCGTGGCCGGAAAGTTCGTCCACGGCCATGTTTACCTTTGCCATGATCACCGGCGTCAAGAATGGCTGGCTCAAAGACAAACCTTACGCCAAAGCGGCACGTAAAGGCTGGTTGGGACTGGTCAAATATCTGGATGAAAATGGTGATGTAAAAAATGTTTGCGAAGGTACGGGAACGAAAAATGATCTCGATTATTACCTTAAGCGTGCCCAACTGACAGGAGATCTCCACGGACAGGCGCCGATTTTATGGTGCGCATCCGCGCTATTTCGTTGAGACGTCCGCGGCAAAGATTCAGTTGATCTTAGACTCAACTCACGCATCAACTTCAAATTCCGTCACGAGAGTACCCTATGAAACTATCGCAACTTGCTTCCGCCCTGGATGTCCGGCTGGAGAGTGGTTCACCTGAAACCGAAATTACCGGCGTGGCAGGTATCGAAGAAGCTGGCCCTGGACATGTAACGTTCGTGTCCAATCCAAAATATGCCGCCGCGGCCAAGACAACAAAAGCTTCGGCTGTGATAGTGGATGAAAATTTCCCAACCGTCACAACTGCCTTGCTGCGAAGCAAGAATGCATATCTCGCCTTTGCGCGGGCGATAAAACTTTTTTATCAGGCCCCGCAATATGCCCCGGGGATTCACTCTACGGCGGCCATACATGCATCAGCAAAAATTGGCGGCAACGCGCATATTGGACCGTTCGTCGCGATTGATCGTGATGTCCAAATTGGCGAGAATGCTGTCCTGCTGGCCCATGTGGTCATCTACCCCGGAGTACAAATCGGAAATAATTTTTTCGCTCACGCACATTCCATGGTCCGCGAACACTGCCAGGTAGGAAACAATGTCATTTTGCAAAATGGCGTGGTAGTCGGCTCTGACGGCTTTGGATTCGCTAAGGATGATTCGGGACACTGGTACAAGATTGTCCAGTCAGGTCCAACCATTGTCGGAGATAACGTAGAAATTCAAGCGAACTCATGTATTGATCGCGCCAGCGTCGGAGAAACCTACATCGGCAACGGCGTAAAAATTGACAATCTGGTGCAGGTCGGTCATGGATCGCGCGTGGGCGACAATACTTTGCTCTGCGCCCAGGTTGGGCTGGCCGGATCAACCGAAATCGGCAAAGATGCGATTCTTGCCGGGCAAGTGGGAGTGGCGGGACACTGCAAGGTGGGAGATCGAGTGATCATCACGGCGCAAAGCGGTACTCACGGAGACATCCCTGCGGGATCAATGATCAGCGGATCGCCGGCTTTTGATCACAAACAGTGGCTACGCAGCACGGCGGTATTTCCTAAATTGCCGGAGATCGCCAAAGATTGGCGGAGTAAATCAAAAATTAAATAAAAACTCATATTTGCCCTTGTTTCACGACAACTCGATTCTCCGGGAAAGATTGGTATTCTTGCGGAAGCCCCGCATTGATAGTTGCCCTCACCTTGGCTTTCAACTCGTCACGATCACCAAAATCCTTCGGCTCGATCGGGTCGTGAAAAATCACACTTACATCACCGGACTTGATTGCAAAACGCCCCTTAGGCATTGCGTGTTGTGTGCCAACCACTGTAACTGGCACAACCGGCACGCCGCACTCAACCGCGAGATAGAAAGGGCCCTTCTTGAATTTGATCAGCTTCCCATCGAAGGAACGACCGCCTTCCACGTAGATTGTCATGTTGATGCCCTGACGAATTACGTCAGCGGCAGCACGTACTGCACTAATCCCCGCATCCCGGTTCTTGCGATCAACCGGCACTAGCGACCCCATCCGCATGGCCTTTCCTAGCAGCGGGATGTCGAACAATTCCTTTTTTGCCATGACCGAAGTACGGCGTGGAATCAGCGGCAGCATCAGCGGCGGATCGAGGTTTGAAACGTGGTTGGACATGAAGATGTAGGTGCGAGAAGTATCCAGTTTTTCCAGGCCAACCGGGTGAATACGCACCCCCGCCAAACGCACACCTGTGATTGCAGCCCACATGCCAACCCGGTAGAGCAGGTTGACATTCCCCACTAACAGCGTCCATGGAAACAAAAATAGAGCAACCGGTACCATCATCAGCATCCAGAAGCCGAGCATGATCAAAGTTCGGATCAAGGCTGCTTGTCTCCCGGGGCTTCGGATTCTCCGCAAAGC
The DNA here is from genome assembly GCA_963792305.1 of uncultured Acidobacteriaceae bacterium. Classification (GTDB taxonomy): domain Bacteria; phylum Acidobacteriota; class Terriglobia; order Terriglobales; family Acidobacteriaceae; genus CAWBXL01. The sequence goes on from CAWBXL010000086.1 coordinate 5,375, forward strand.
CAAGCGGCCCGGCGGGTTTTCTGCTGTGGGGTTAGCTTGTCCATATTGTTCAATTCGAACTGCATCTCGTCACCGGCCCCCACTTTCCATTGCAGGTCCCGCTTGCCAAGTGAATTTTTGATCTGCAATCGCAGCATATCACCCGGATGCAGGCGTGCCAGCTGCATGTCAAAGTCACGAGAAACCGCATGGCCGTTGATCTCGACAATAGAGTCACCGGGACTGAGTCCGGCTTTTTCTGCGGCGCTTCCGCGTTTCACAAAAACAGCAATCGGAGGCATACCGAAGTTATGTACCGCTGTGAATCCCAGATCGGCAATCTCTATTTGTCTGCGTTCCAAATGCAATCCCACGCTGCTAAAAAAATCGTCCCATGGGATTTGTTGTGTGCCTGACACATATTTTTGAAAGAAATCCTTGTAGTCAGCGTGGCCCACTGCTTCGGCAGCTTCCCGGACTCCTTCAGAATCGGAGAAGAAACGGCCTTTCTGAGCATAGTTGGTATTCAGCCAGTGGAAAACATCGCGCAAAGACGCAATCCCATGGCTTGTTTCGCGCACCTTCAAATCCAGCAAGACACCGATCAACTCACCTTTGTTGTAATAGGAAATGCTGCGCTTGGGGCGTGCGGTAATAATCATACTTTTACACCAGGCATCCATGCTGGCTTCTTCTGCGGACTGCGTTGCATGCGCAGCCCAGGCGTTCGTATTCACCAATTGCTGATGCCAGATGGGAAAGAAATTGCGGTTCATTAATAAGCCCGGAGCGCAGTAGAGAATATTCGCCCACTGTATTGGTAAAACCTTCACTGAACCGCGGGACGTCGTGTATTTTTCCCTGGTGTAGTCGCGTGGTTCGAGGGATTGCGGACGGATCCGCTTTACGTTCCACAGATGGAAGAATTCGTGTGCAGTCACGCCTGCCAAAGATAGAGGATCATCCTGTAAATTTTGCGCAGTCACCTCGATGGCTGTCGAGTAAGAATGTTCCATTCCTCCCCACCCGGCCCACGCGGAAAGTGATAGAGAAACAAAAACGTTTGAAATGAATGGTCGTTCATCCAAGCAGTTTCTGAGGCGACAATCGGCCGTACTGTGGAAACGATCTTTTCCATTTCATAGTCGCCGGGTTGGGCGTCTACGACAATTCGGTAGTGCGCACCACCTTCATCGAAGTCTGATTCGCAGGAATTCGCTGATCTCGACTGGCGAATCTACAAGACGGTCGTAGTTGGGAGCAAGGAACTCTCCCGCAGAACTTTCCAAGGCTACGGCGACATGCCAGCTTGCAGGCACATCGCTGAATCGCAGATGCATAGGTGCCATTCGCGCATCTACGGGATACATTAAAATCTGCGCCAGGTTGAAATAAGCATGCTGAGAATTTAATTCTGCGCCATAAGGCCCGGGAACGTTGGCCAGAATTTCATATTCAATTTCTGCACCATTCGTGGTCCCAGAGACACGCCACAAACTCTTCTCCACTTTTCGCGGGGTTAGCGGATGTCCAGTAGTGTCTATGGCGCGGACCCAATTGATGTACTCAGAAAAATCGCGCACTTGATAAAGTGCATCCCAAACAGGCATTTGCAGATCCCGTTCAGCGGCGCCGGGCGGTAAAACAATATTCACGTGAACAAGATGGGCGGCAGATTGTGCCAGCGAAACCGTATAAACAGTGTCATGGTTCTGTGCAATAACCGGCGCTGACGTCAGAAAATATCCTAGAAATAACAACGTCAGTTTCGCGCGCACAAGAGCCGTTTTTTCTGGAAAAGCACTCACGCTTGCGCCGTAGCCTCTTTAGAGGATTGGTTTCCCGCTAATGATTTGAGCCGTTGTGGCAGCTTTTCATAGATTCCACCAAAGCCGCCGTTAGAAAGAATGGCAATGACGTCGCCGTTACGCATTTCCGGCGCGACTGACTGCACAATTGTATCTACGTCGGCAACTACGCGTGCATGGCCACCCAGCTGTTGAATCTGAGACACCAGGGCAGACACATCCATGCGCTCGGCTTCAGGAATGACATCCGAGCGGAAGACACCTGCGACCACAGCTTCGTCTGCCAGAGCCAGGCTCTTGGCCAGATCATTTTGCAGCACATTGCGCCGGAGGGTATTAGAACGCGGCTCGAGAATCGCCCACAAACGCGCTCCCGGATAACGCGAACGAAGAGCTTTTAGCGTCCCGGCAATCGCAGTTGGGTGGTGGGCGAAATCCTCTATCACGGTAATCCCATTTACCTGGGCGCGAATTTCCAGGCGGCGTTTGACGCTGTTGAATGATTTGAGCGCAGCGGCAATCACATCTTTCGCAATGCCGTAATTCGCAGCTATCGCAGCCGCGGAGGTTGCATTCCAGACGTTGTATTCTCCGGCCAGGGCAAAACTAAAATCTGCCCACGTCTTTCCATCGCGTACAACCGTCCATGAAGTTTGGCTTGGTTCAAGACGTAGATTGGTGACCTGCCAATTTGCCTTGCCGCTTGATCCATACCGTTCGACGGGACAAAAAGCACGTGCGATGCAGCGTTCTACGCTGTCGCCAGTGTCGAAAGCAACAATACGTCCGCGTTTCGGGACCAGATTCACCAGCCGCTTAAATGAAGTCTCCACTGCATCGAGGTCTTTATAGATGTCAGCGTGATCGAACTCAACTGAGGTCAAAATCACAGCGTCTGGAAAATAATGGAGGAATTTTGGCCCTTTATCGAAGAATGCCGTGTCATATTCATCGCCTTCCAGAATGAAATGACTTCCCTGCTCCAGTTGAAAACTGCTGCCGAAATTTTCCGCGATGCCGCCAATTAGAAATGACGGCTTCATTCCCGCGCTTTGAAATATCCACGACAACATCGAAGTAGTAGTGGTTTTGCCGTGAGTACCTGCGACAACCAATACTTCTTTACCCCGCAGAAATTCGTCGTGCAAAATTTGCGGCATGGAACAAAATGGAATCCGCTCATCCAATACATGCTCCAGTTCAATATTTCCCCGAGAAATGGCGTTACCCACAACCACCAGATCGGGACGTGGACTTAAATTCGCCGCGGCAAATGGCTGCGACACCGGAACTCCCAAAGATGCCAAAAAATCAGACATCGGCGGATAAGCCGCTGCATCCGATCCTGTCACGCGAAATCCGCGCTGTTGCAGCATGCCTGCGAGAGAGGCCATCGCTGTCCCGCAAATTCCGATCAAATGAATATGTTTACTCTTCATGATTTCCTGGAAACCGTTGCTGACTCCAATATCTGTAAATTCACATCCGCACCCACCATCAATCGAGCTTTTACCCCGATGGGCAAAGTGATATTTCCCTTGGAAACATGCCCGGAACGCAGTCCGAACCCTATAGGAATACCCAGATCGCCGACCACGCGCAAGATCACTTCCTGTAGAGTGTAATTTTGATCTGCATTCTGGAAACAGTCCAGCATTTCCCCGAAAACCAGGCCTCGTATATCGGAGAATTTCCCAGCCAGCTTAAGCTGCATCAACATGCGGTCAATTTGAAAAGGCTTGGCGTATACGTCTTCGATGAAAAGGATCGCGCCGGGAGTTTGAATTTCGTATGGAGTGCCGAGAGACGCCGCCAGCATGGAGAGGCATCCGCCGTACAAAATTCCCTCTGCCGTTCCTTTGACCAACGGTTCAGCATCATTAGCGATTGACCACTCGGAACACGCGGTCAATGCCGCTTGTAATGAGGCCGGATCAATTCCACCCGGCACAGCAAAATCCTTAGTGACCATCGGCCCATGAAAAGTGACCAGGCCAGTGGAATCCGTAATCCAAGTCAATAGACTGGTGATGTCGCTGTAACCGAGAAAAATCTTCGGCGTGCCGGCAATCTTTTTTATGTCCAACGCAGGAAGCAGATAATTCGCGCCGTAGCCTCCGCGAGCGCAGATGATGGCCCGGACGTCATCTCGCAAAAACATCTGCTCAAGTTCCTGCCCGCGCCGCGTCGCTGAGCCGGCAAAATATAAATCTTGCTCGAGAATCGAATCAAAATAAAACGGCTTATAGCCGAGATCACGCAGCGCGTTACAACCAGCGTCGAGTAAATCGCGCTTGATGTTGCTGGCTGGGGCAATGATGCCAACCGTGTCTCCGGTCTGGAGAGCCGGCGGTTTGATCCGTGTTTTACGCGCAGTTGGCATGAGGATTAAACGAAATACTCTCCCCGGCAAACAAGCTGGGCCGGGCCACGCAGGAAAACTTCCCCTTCCCACCTGACACTTTGCACGCCACCCGGAGCATGTACATGTACCGCGGACTTCGCCTTTTTGGTTGCTATCGCAGCCACTGCGGATGCACAGGAGCCAGTTCCGGAGGACTGGGTTTCTCCAACTCCACGCTCGTAGAACCGCACTCCAATATTTTGTTCATCTTGAATGGTTACAAACTCGACGTTCATTCCTTGCTTGAAGTCTGGATAACGTCCAATTTCAGCGCCTTGTTTCTGCCATTCCTTGGGGAACTCGTGAACAAAAACAACATAATGGGGATTTCCCATAGATACTGGAACTCCCCGTACTTCTCCGAAGGCGACTTTAATGGAAAGTTCCTCTCCAACCAGAGGCTCGCCCATGGCGGTTTCAAACTCATACCGCGATTCATTGCGCGCTGTCAGCACACAAGTTTTCAATCCTGCATCAGTGCGAATGACGATTTTCTCTTTTTTCTGCTCGGCGCACACATAAGCCGCTACACAACGCGTGCCATTCCCCGAGATTTCCGCTTCGGAACCATCCGCATTAAACAGGCGTGCTCGAATGTCCGCTTCCTGATCGGGGAACAACCACTCCACGCCATCGGCGCCAACGCCCTGATGGCGATCACAAATACGGAGACTGATATGCGCTAAATCAGATGGAGCACTTCTGCCATCAATGATCAGGAAATCATTGCCACAGGCGTGCGCCTTCACAAAAGGAATGGTAGTCGAAGATGCAGTCATGCGGAGGGGTTCTTCTGAAGATGCCTGCGCTCGAAGTAGTCTTCCAATCTACCCAGGCCAATCAGTGCAATCAGAATCACGACGGTGGCAAAAATCGCCGTCGCATACATGCCTGCTCCAGCGGCCATGCCGACCGACGCAGTAACAAAAATCGTGGCAGCCGACGTGAGTCCGACGACCGAACCTTGCGAATGCAGGATCGTTCCAGCGCCAATAAAACCAATCCCTGCGATGATCTGGGCTGCGATGCGCGTATGGTCTCCGCCATACTTGTCGGCCATTTGCGCTGACAAAACTGTGAACATCGCCGAGCCTAAACAAATCAGCATATTGGTACGTAAGCCGGATGCCTTGTGACGGAACTCTCTTTCCAAACCGATCAATCCACCAAGCAATGTCGCCAGCACCAGGCGCCCTGCGACACCGCCTAGTATCTGTATCCGGATGAACTCGACACTGTGTTCAAAACCTTGCACGATAAATTCTTCTCAGAAGTTTATCACCGGGTGAATTGTGCCTGTGGTTTCTACGAAAACGGTAACCCTTGTGATTACCGCTGCCGTGCGCGGTAGATGGTCGCTTGTGGCTGGCCGGAAACGTGGATGATGGTGAGCGGGGTCAGGCCGGTTTTGTTGGCTCCCGTATCCACCGCATCTTGCTCCATGGCAACCACATAATCCGCGTACTTCTGTGGATTCGCCAATGCCTGTTCCCAGAGGCCTTCGGGATCGTTCGGCTGCTTCCAGGTGCGATGATTGCCTTCGTAAATGATCCGGCGCAGAGGGATTCCAGCCTGCTCTAGCGCACCGGGGTGCTCACCCGTGTACATCAAGATGGAAGATTGCATGGGCAGATGACGCAATTCCTTCGCTAGTTCTGTTTCCAAAGCGACTCTCGTGCGTGAGTTGACCAAGCCTTCGCTGAATGAAATCGGCGGCTGGTAGAAAGCGGTTGCATAGCTGCCCGCGATCAGGAGTCCAACAGCAGTTAGGGTAATCGCCTTTGCTTTCCCTGTGCGAAAGAATTCCATTCCCCAAAATGCCACCAGCGCGACGAATACGGAGAACATCGGCAGCAGCTCGATCCCATAACGGGCGTTATAAAGCGAATAGGGCCACCAGGGAGGAATGAAGATGGGCACTCCGCTGTATGCGATTGACAGCATGTAAAATGGCAGCGGAACCCACAACAGCATAAGCGGCCACAAACGACGATCGAACAGCAACACTGTGGCTGTTCCCAATAAGGCAAGTGCCACCCACAAACGATGCCACTTGCTTAATAGGATGTTGAGTTCTGCGGATTTCAAAAAAAAATTTGCCGCCATCGGGCAGATTGTCCGCGCCGGGATGCGGAGGCGACCCGGGGGTCGCGGTCCGATGTTCAATTGCCTTTGCCGAATAAGGGCCGTTGGCAAATTCAAGCGGGTTGCGGTAAACAATGGCGTTATATGCCAGCCAAAATAGTGGAGCTGCGGCTGCGATCAGTACAAATTTGCGCAGGCCGGCGTCCAGTAGCAGGCCTCGGAGCTTCTCTTTTCGCCAAACTAAAAGCACCGCCACAGCGCAGAGGCTCACTGCCAAAAACCACCCGTCATAACGGGTCAGGCAAGCGGCGGCGAGGCAGAGTCCGCATTTGATCAATGATTTTTGAGAAGTTTCATTCTTTGCCTGAACAAACTCGCCGAAATAAACAAACGCCCAGATGAAGAACGCCAGATAAACCGGCTCAGTCAGCGCGGTGGTTTGGAGATATAGCAAATTGGGATTTGCCGCAAAAATCAGGGCAGCGATCCATGCCGCAATCCGTACATTCAGTTGTGGAACTGTCTGAACGCTCAAAACTTCGCGAACCAAGAGGAATATCCCGAGCACACTGAGCACATAGCAAACCATAGACGGAATTGAACCGCCTGCCCCACTGATCCATGCTGCATCCGAGATCAGGAAAGGGATCGTCAGCAGGTGCGGTAGCGGCAGCCACACTGTGCCTAGTTGCAACGGGCCGGGCGTGCGGGAGTCAAAAACGCGGCGGGCGATGTTGATATGGGCAACAGCATCTCCGTAAAGGAGTATCTGACCGCGTCCGAAATAAACCAGGAATGTGACGAGAGAGACGCACGCGGTTAGGCCTGTGACGAGACGGCTCTCATCATCCCAACGGCGTATGGCCGGGTTTGTCATCCCAGGTGTGTCAATTCGCGGAAGATCTGAAAACGCGC
>CAWBXL010000087.1:0-7633 GCA_963792305.1 uncultured Acidobacteriaceae bacterium
AGTAGTAATGCTTACCTTTATCTGACGGTGTCTGATCCTGATACTGCGTACCAGTTAGTCCGAAGCCGCAAATGGGAGATGCTTGACGATCACTCCGGACCTGAACAATCTCACGTCGCCAGATCATTCAGTTTCAAATTGCCCGGCGGAACACACATCGCCGTACTAGGACCGCGTGTCACCCATGCATCCACGGAAACTGATCACGCGGTCGTGGAAGGCAGCTTGCTTGCGAGCGGGAAACGATTTGCGGTAATTGTCAGCAGGTTTAACTCATTCATCACCGAGCGATTGCTCGCAGGGACGTTGGACGGTTTGGCGAGGAGCGGCGCAAAAACTAAACAAAGATGTCACTATTGTCCGCGTCCCCGGTGCCTTCGAAATTCCATCGGCCGCGCGTACGCTGGCTGAAACCGAAAAGTATGATGCCATCATCTGCATTGGTTGCTTATTGCGCGGAGATACTGCGCATTACGATGTAATCGTCAACGAGGTGACGCGCGGAATTGGTCAGTCGGCCCAGGAAACCGGAGTTCCTCACGCCTTTGGTGTCCTGACTTGCGACACTCTCGAACAGGCCATAGATCGAGCAGGTTTAAAAATGGGCAATAAGGGGTTCGAAGCCGCGCTCGCGGCGGTGGAGATGGCAAATCTGAAGAAAGCTATCAGCCCTCAGCCCTCCGCTGTCAGCAAAGTCAAAACCACCGCACGGAAAAACTTACGGCGAAAGAAATAACCGGATCTGGCGATATATCTTTCATCCTGTAAACTCAAATAACAGCGACAGCTGAAAGCTGACGGCTGAGAGCTGACAGCTCACTATGGGCACCCGCCGCAAATCCCGCGAATTAGTTTTACAGATGCTTTTTCAGGCCGACATGGGCAAGCAAAGCGCTGATGATGTGCGGCGCACGTTCTGGAAAGAGCGTGACAGCGTGGACGCGGACGTGCGCGGTTTTGCCGAGGACCTGTTTCGTGTGGCTCTTGACCGTACCACTGAAATCGATTCATTGATTGAAGGCCATGCTGAACACTGGCGCATGGACCGCATGGCCGCTGTAGACCGCAACATCCTGCGGTCAGCGGTTGCCGAACTGCTGGGGTTTCCGGCCACGCCCCGGGCAGTTGTAATCAACGAAGCCCTGGAAATCGCCCGCAGATTTTCCAGCCCGGAGTCAGTGCAGTTTATCAACGGAGTACTAGACAGCGTAGGCAAGCAGATCGCGCAATAAATACAGCACCCGTAATCCTACGGTCTTACCGCGACTAAATCCGGATCGCAAGTAAACGTCCCAGTAGTTCCAGCCCTTACGTGGCACAGACTTTGCGCCAGCACAATCTGATTCAAATCAGCATTGAGGGTTGTGTCTATGGTGTGGAGCGAATTTACCTTGGTTGTTAAATCTCTGGCGAGGACATACAAGGTCTTGCCATCGGTAGAAAGTGAGGCTTGAATTGGGGTGGAATTGCCGGAAAGCTGGATGGATGACGTGCTCTGAGTATCAAAATTGAAGACGATGATGTTGGTCAAATTACTGGCGAGAATGTATGCGCGCGTGCCGCTGCTGTGAACAATGAACTGAGTTGGAGTAAGAGTTCCCTGACCAAAATTGAAGGACGATCCCAGGGCTTGATGTTGATTGATAACAGTAGGTAATCCTCCCGCGTGCGAAGGTACCGGAGGCGAACATCCCGCCGCTGTAGCTGTAACCGGAAAACTCGGGGTCGGCTTGCCCGAGGTTGTGACATCAATAAAGTCCACGCCCGCGTTATTAAAAGCAAATATCCTGTTGTTGTCTGGGGAGGCCTTTACGAAAATTGGCGTCGAAGGTAAAGAAGAAATGTCCTCGGAGTTGCCGCCATCATCGAGTGCCGGACGATTGTCGCAGGTCTTGAACACGGTAAGTTGTTTGGAAAGCGAGCCGCCAGCCAAATAAGCGAATGCACCATCGGCCAGAAAAGTGACGCTTGTTGCCGGTGCGGTAAGCGGGACCTTCTTGAGGGCCTCGGTAGCCGAATAGATGTACAAGTTATTGCCTGCCACGATGAACGCCTTTGAATTGTTCGGAGCGAAATCCGCCGCGGTTGCTCCAGTGATTGGAAGCGAGGCAGCGAGAGTGGTTCCGTTCACCACAAAAACCTGGTTCGGCGTATCCGTGGTATCGGAGACAATAATGTTCGTTCCGTCTGGAGAAACAGCCAGGATTTTCCCCGGCGCTGTCGTGACCGGTGTGAGGGTCGGAGCAGTCTGTGTGTTGGCCGCCGGAGTCACAACCGATAAGCCTACCGCCCCCAGTCTGCCGCTATTCGTTCCCAGATAGACGCTAGTGCCCTGCCGGTTGAACTGGATCGAATTTGGTATTGAGGGAAGATCAACACCTACTCCTACGGTGTTGCTAGTTGTATCAACAGGAGCGACTGTGCTGACGCAGTCATCGCTATTCACAACCACTTGGGTCGCGGGATCAGGTACTCCACATTCACTGCTGGCAACCCAAACGGTTGCCGTGGTGGCACTCCCGTTTGCATTGGTTGCGGTTGCCGTGATGACATTCGCTGGATAGATTACCTGCGGAGTGGGGAAGCCGATATTGCAAGTGGGCGGAAGACAAGACGCGATGATAGTTGCGCTTCCGCTTTTCACTGACGAAGCTGATCCTAAGGTTGTTCCCGCAGCGGTAAATGCCGCTGTATCGGATGAATTCCAGGTCAAATTTGGCGTTATCTGAGTGTTCGAGGAGTCGAATACGGTCGCGGTGATATTTCTGGACCCGCTTGCTACGGTGAACGAAGTCTGGTTTGTATTTTCCAATGCCAACGAAATGGATGTCACCGGGCAGGTGATAAACGTCACCGGAGGACCAGTAACTCCTGCAATGGCAGTAAAGATGGTGGTCATCCCAGGTGTAACAGCTTTCACTTGCGCCTGGCCCGGGAGTAGCCCACTGGCCGTAGTGCTGATGGTTGCTACTGTTGCGTTGAAGGTATTCCAGTTGAACGGTCCCACAGTGGAAGTAATATCAACCCCCTGATTAAAAGCGGACACCTGATAGTTGAGTGTCCCCCCGGTGGAAACACAGGCCGGGGTGGGCGTCGAGGTAGAAACTGGAGAAATTGCGATGCTATCAATGTGCTGATGCACGTGGATTGTGGCCGGCGCACTGGTTACTCCACCTGACGTTGCATTGACCATGGCAGTGCCTACCGGGCCTGGAGTGCAAATCTGCGGGTTGGTAAGTGAGTCCCATTTGCCGGCACAAGCCAGCCCGCTGGACGCAACCTGGACTACATTCGGGTTGGTGGAAACAAATGAAATTAATGGGGATGGAGTCAAGGCGGCGCCTGTGGAGTCTTGCGCTGATGCAGTGAACGCCACAGTATTTCCGATTTCCAGCGATACATCAGATTGGGGGTCAAGGTAACAATTCCGGGAGTCACCACTGGTCCTGTAGTGGTTGTTACTCCGCTTCCACCACAACCCAAACAAATCACTATTAGGGACAAAGTTGTAACTGTGATCCCACGAGAACCTAACCGACTCATGCATCCTCCCCGCTCTTTTAGGTACAGAGCGGATGACCCGCGATTTTCAAAACGTTCAGTTTAGAGGCTACTTACGGATTGAGCAAGGAGCGCGACCCAACATTCCCAATGTGAACCGGAAATTGGGCATAATCATCTCCCAGAACCCACTTTGGCAGTGAGATGCGTCAAACTGGTGTTGACGATGTGTAATTCCAGTTGTTATATTCATAAGGTTCCGCGAGTCATTCTGGGTTGCCTGTACGTGGTGGGAGTTGGCTGCGTCAAAGCGTAAGCGACAAACCCAAGGTAAATGCAGCTGGTTTTGATGAACTAAACATCTTCACAAAGCAGTAACTGGGAAGCGGTTCCAGTCAAAAGTGAAGATGCCCTCGCTGAAACACCCTGCGCCACCTTCCGAATCCTGCAACAAGGGAAGGCTATGCGGGTAGTGCGAACGAAACGGAGCATCTCCTGATAGTTCTGGCCTGATGCCACCGTCGTTAGCCTTTAGTCCGAATCGGAAGCCGCAATATCCTGCTGCGTAAGTAGCGGGAAGCATGGTTGGCGATTGCCATCCAGACCCTGAATAAGGGAAAGCCGAACAGTTGTCGCGTACATTTGTGCGCTTTAATTCTGGCGCGCAGGGAATAACGCGGTCTGAGGAGCATTAAAGAGTGCCTACTTTCAATCAGTTGGTGCGTAGCGGCCGCAAACGGCCCCGTTACAAGACGGCCAGTCCGGCATTGCAGGGCTGCCCGCAGAAGCGCGGCGTTTGCACCCGCGTTTACACCCAGACGCCCAAGAAGCCGAACTCGGCGCTGCGCAAAGTGGCCCGCGTGCGTCTGACCAACGGGATCGAAGTCACGACTTACATCCCTGGCGTCGGCCACAACCTGCAGGAGCACTCGATCGTGCTGATCCGCGGCGGCCGTGTGAAGGACCTGCCCGGCGTTCGCTATCACGTAATTCGCGGCACGCTGGATGCGGTCGGCGTGGCCAATCGTAGACAGGGCCGTTCGAAGTACGGCGCCAAGCGCCCGAAGAGCGGTAGCGCAGTAGCTCAAGAGAGCTAGGAGCAGGAGCTGATTCTAAATGCCAAGAAAAGGACATGTCGTCAAGCGCGAGGTCGATGCCGGATCCGGTGTACGGGTCCGACTCTCGTCAACCAAGTTTGTGAACTCCCTGATGTAGCAGGGAAAGAAGAGCACGGCGGAAGGCATCTTCTATAAGGCCTTGACCACCTGAAGAAAAGGGCGGCGGACGAGGCGCTCAAGCTGTTCAAGAAGGCTGTCGAGAACGCCAAGCCCCTGCTCGAAGTGAAGAGCCGCCGCGTGGGCGGCGCGAACTATCAGGTGCCGGTTGAAGTGAATGCGGACCGCCGTACCTCGCTGGCGATCCGCTGGCTGATTACCTACTCCCGTGGACGCGCCGAAAAGGGCATGGTCGACAAGCTGACCAACGAATTGCTGGATGCGGCCAACGGCAAGGGTGCTGCGATCAAGAAGAAAGAAGATGTACACCGCATGGCGGAAGCCAACAAGGCGTTCGCGCATTATCGGTGGTAGAACGAAGACTGCGATAAATCTTGAGAGAGCCTGCAAAGCTTGCAGAGGAAGAATAGTCGTGGCCAGAGACAGTCCCATTAGCGCGTTGCAGAAATATCGGCATCATGGCCCACATCGATGCCGGTAAGACCACTACGACGGAGCGCATCCTGTTCTATACCGGACGCACGCACCGCATCGGAGAGGTCCACGAAGGCACTGCGACGATGGACTGGATGGAGCAGGAGCAGGAGCGCGGTATCACCATTACCTCCGCTGCGACCACCTGTACCTGGAAAGATATTCGCATCAACATTATTGATACTCCCGGCCACGTCGATTTCACCGCCGAAGTCGAGCGGTCGCTGCGCGTGCTCGATGGCGCGGTTGCGGTGTTCGACGCGGTGCACGGCGTGCAGCCGCAGTCGGAAAAAGTCTGGCGCCAGGCGGATAAGTACGGCGTCCCGCGAATTTGTTTCATCAACAAGATCGACAAGATGGGTGCTGATTTCGAGCATGCCGTCGATACCCTCCGCAAGCGCCTCAATGCCAAGCCGGTAGCGATTCAAATTCCCATCGGACAGGAAGCGAAGTTTATTGGCGTCGTCGATCTCATCGAGATGAAGGCGATCATCTGGAAAGACGAGACCATGGGCGCGGAGTACACCGTCGAAGAGATTCCGGAAAACTTGAAGAAGAAGGCGGAAGCCTTCCACGCGCAATTGGTCGAAACTATCGCCGAAAATGACGATGACGTGCTGCACAAGTTCCTCGAAGGCGAAACCATTACGCCCGAGGAGTTGAAGAAGTCGCTGCGCAAATCGACTATTGCTCTGAAAGTGTTTCCGGTCGTTGTAGGAACTTCGTTTAAGAATAAGGGCGTCCAGCCGCTGCTCGATGCGGTGGTTGACTATCTGCCTTCGCCGCTCGATACCCCAGAGACTAAGGGCCACAACCCCGACAAGACGGATGAAGTCGTTGAGCGCAAGGCCGATGACAAAGAGCCTTTTTCGGCGCTGGCATTCAAGATCATGGCGGATTCGTTTGTCGGCCAGTTGACCTTCATCCGCGTGTATTCGGGACAGCTGAAGTCTGGCGATTCGGTGTTGAATCCACGCACCGGCAAGACCGAACGCATTGGGCGTCTGCTGAAGATGCACGCCAATAAGCGCGAAGACATCAGCGAAATTCTGGCCGGCGATATTTGCGCGGCCGTAGGACTCAAGAATGTAGGCACCGGCGACACCATTTGCGATGAAGAACATCCCGATCACGCTCGAGTCGATTACTTTTGCGGTTCCGGTCATTGCTGTTGCGGTCGAGCCCAAGACCAAGGCCGATCAGGAAAAGATGGGCATGGCGCTGGCCAAGCTGGCGCAGGAAGATCCCACTTTTAAAGTTCACACCGATCCCGATAGCGGACAGACCATCATCAGCGGTATGGGCGAGTTGCATCTGGAAATCATCGTCGACCGCATGATGCGCGAGTACAAGGTTGAGGCCAACGTCGGTAAGCCGCAGGTGGCGTATCGCGAGACTATCCGCAAGCACGCGGAAGCGGAAGGCAAATACATCCGCCAGACCGGTGGTAAGAGGTCAGTACGGCCACGCGAAGATTTATCTCGACCCGCAACCCGCTGGTACGGGCTACGAGTTCGTCAACGATGTCACGGGCGGCTCGATTCCCAAAGAATTCATTAAGCCGATCGACCAGGGTATTAAGGAAGCTCTCGAAGGCGGAATTCTCGCCGGCTATCCGATGGTCGATGTGAAAGCTACGCTCTACGACGGCAGCTATCACGACGTTGACTCGAACGAAATGGCGTTTAAGATTGCCGGTTCGATGGCGTTCAAGGAAGCCGCTCGCAAGGCGTCTCCGGTGTTGCTGGAGCCGGTGATGGCGGTCGAAGTGGTAACGCCGGAAGATTATGCCGGAGCCATCATGGGCGACCTGAGTTCGCGCCGCGGACGCATCGAAGGCATGGAGCACCGCGCTGGTTCGCAGGTGATCAAGGCTATTGTGCCGCTGGCGGAGATGTTTGGTTACGCGACCCACATGCGTTCGAGCACGCAAGGGCGTGCCGAATACTCGATGCACTTTGCGCGTTACGAGGAGGCTCCGAGATCTGTCTCGGAGGAAATCATCGCCCGTGTGCAAGGAAGTGACGAAGTGACTAGCACGCCCCGCGGTTCGTGGTTGATCGAAAGTTTTGGGTCACGGATGGCCGGCGGGCAGATTTTGAGATAGTTTTTGGTCTAGGTGGTATCTGGACCAGGTTGTTGTATCGAGCTGATGGATACTTGTTCACTGAAGTAAGGTGCGAGTCTCCTGAGAGCGATGCAGTATCGGGTGAAAGATTTCTGGCGCTGGCACCGGAATTTTGAAAGTTTTCGTGAGCGGTTTCAGTCGGAGTATGAGCGGTTTGAAAGCTGGCTCGTATCTGACAAGGTAGTTGAAAAAGAGCAATTCGTGGGCGCGTATTACCAAGAGCTCGGCGACGAAGATGGTTTTATCGACTTAGTGTTGTAACGGTGAGAGCCGGAACAGCAAAGAGGAAACGTAA
>CAWBXL010000088.1:0-43870 GCA_963792305.1 uncultured Acidobacteriaceae bacterium
TAACTAGCTCTTAGCTCCTAGCTTTTAGCTCTTAGCCAAACCTTAATCTCGTGGTGGTGGCGACTCGCCCGCCACTCAGTAATACTGATAAATCTTCTTAAACCTCGTCCGAAGCTCTTCGCTTACCTCTTCCAGCTTCGACAGATAAAACTCGCGCATTTGCGCCTGGTCGGAAACTGGCAGCGCTTCATACAGCTTGCGGACGGTTGTGGACTTGCCAAACTTATCGTCCACCTTCTCGATGACGCCTTTAGCGATCACCTTGTCCCACTGCCGCATGCGGACGCCTTCCTTCTCCATCCGCCTCAGGAACTTTTCTGGTTCCTTTCGGCAGAGATTACGTTCAATCGCCGCCTTCAGTTCCCCGAATTCTTTTTCCTGCTCGACCTTGATGGTTGCTTGTTCGAAGCCCATCCATCCTCACTTAATTAGATCCTTCGCAAAGAACGCTCAGGATTTCCGCCAGCAGGCTCCCGCTTCGCTCACGCCTGCTAAACGGCTCAATATGGAGCGGGAGGCGGGAATCGAACCCGCGACCAACAGCTTGGAAGGCTGTGACTCTACCACTGAGTTACTCCCGCTTAAATCCTCAGCGGCTAAAGCCGCCATTCTTACTACCTACCACGGCACGGCAGAAGCCGATGCCCTTCCCAAAGCCAACTCCATTTGCACCGCTAATTCATGGAGCCGATGACCAGGATTGAACTGGTGACCTCTCCCTTACCAAGGGAGTGCTCTACCAACTGAGCTACATCGGCGAATCCGCTAACCGCAGCTACTCGTCGCTTATCGCTGGAGGGCATGACATCTTTACGCCGCAACCAGGTTTTAAAAGCGAACATGGCCAAAATGGCCAAACACAGTAGCCTGATTATTCTGCGTCGCTTCAGCGTAGGGTCCAAGGCGAGATATTCCCAACCCGACAAATGCCGCCATCGCTTATTGCTAAACGCGGTCAAACGAATCTCTGGTGCACAGGGAAGGATTCGAACCTTCGTACCTCGCTAGGAGGGACAGATTTACAGTCTGTTGGCTTTAACCACTCACCCACCTGTGCAAAACCGCAGACCCGAAGGCCCAAGCTCCGGCAAACAATCCTCGGCATTTGCGCACTACACAGACGAGCAAGTTTCAGCAGGCGTTACACAGAAGAACGTTGGAGGGCGGTTACCACTCAACCCAATTGGAAAGTTCTCTATGGAAGTTGCTGTCGGAAAAATCTATGCCGCCACCACACCCGCGCAAAATGTCCTGCGTTCCGGAACCGATTCTGGAGCTGGCGGAGGGATTTGAACCCCCGACCCTCTGATTACAAATCAGATGCTCTACCAACTGAGCTACGCCAGCAATCTGGGAAAAGCATGCCCTAGGAGCAACACTAATCCACTGGTCCCTTCCTGCCTAACCGGGACAATTTTAAAAGATACCATAGAGGGGGTATGGGTGCAATCAGACAGAGCCAAAATAGCCTGAAACCGGTTTTGGAAGAGCCGATCCCCAATTCTCAAATTCCATGCTACTATCCCGCCACCAGTTTTCTGGCGTCTTGGAGGGATGTCCTATGACGGTAGCACTCCGGCCCCTGAATACAGGAGAATTGCTCGACCGCACATTCTCGCTTTATCGCACTCACTATGCACTTTTTCTGGGGATCGTCGCGCTTCCACACCTGGTATTGCTGGCGTTCCAGCTGCTGGGCGTGGCCATCGTTCCCCGTCCCGGAGAGATAGCAGGCGCCATATACATGGGTTTATGGGGGTTGGGCACCATAGTCGTGAGCATGCTGGTAAGCGCAGCATCTCAGGCAGCCACCATCATTGCGGTTTCACAAGTGCACTTGGGCCGGCCAGCCAGCGTGATGGAATCGTTTTCACGGATCAAGGGAAAGATTCTTGGAGTTATTGGTCTTACTTTGCTGATGGGCCTCGGCATTGGATTCGCATTCCTTCTGCTTATCGTTCCCGGAATTTTGCTCACTGTGCGTTGGTCTTTGGCAGTTCCTGCCAAAGTGCTGGAGGATTTGCCAGCCACAGATGCTATGTCCCGCAGTTCGCAATTATCGGAGGGAAACCGCTGGCGTATCTTCATCATCTGGCTTTTATTCCTGGCGTTGAGTATTGCAGTAAGCATGCTGCTGCAATGGC
This sequence comes from uncultured Acidobacteriaceae bacterium, assembly GCA_963792305.1. Classification (GTDB taxonomy): domain Bacteria; phylum Acidobacteriota; class Terriglobia; order Terriglobales; family Acidobacteriaceae; genus CAWBXL01. The sequence continues at coordinate 2,145 of CAWBXL010000088.1, forward strand.
CGATAACCTTCGGAGCGCTTTTCCTGGCCAAGCAGATGGGGCCAATTGGCCCAGTCTTGGTACAAATCGCTACCATCGTCGCAACTTTTATCTCTCAATGCCTGGTTGCGCCGTTGGCCACAATTGCTTTTTCACTGGTGTACTACGATGAGCGGGTACGCAAGGAAGCTTTCGATCTCCAACTGATGATGACTACGCTGGATGGGCAACAACTCCAGCCCGCTCCGGCATAGACTTGCGCATGGCGTGGCGTACGATCTGTATTTTCGCGTTGGTTTTGCTCAGCGCTTTGCCGTTCCGGGGAGAGTCATCCCCGAACGGCGAGTTGACTGCGGCTGAATACGGCGCACGTCTCGATCAACTGATACACGCGACCGGGCAGCCCAGTCTCACCGGACCGCAAACTACCGACATACTTCGTGACCTGCCACCAGTGTGGCGCGTCAATATCGAGAACCAGAAGTTTGCAATGTCCACCCAGTGGCTGCGGGAAGATTTGCTGAATTATGGGGACCACGAAGATGCTGAACTTTTAAAGACTGACCACGCGAAATTGCTCAGCCTGCGCGCCGACCTGGACGGCTACCTGAAAACTCCTCCGGACAATTCTGACAGTAAGACTCGCGTTGCGAACATCCTTTCCCGCCGCGAATTCGATCGCATCCACGGACCCAGCTGGCTCGACCGGCTTAAACAGCGTTTGCTTTTGTATGTGATTAAGCTCTTAAGTCGTGCCTTCCACTCTTCCTCGATTCCTACCATCGGAAGCTATTTTATTTACACACTGGTGGGTTTCGCAGTCTTAGCGCTTGCCTATTGGATCTACCGTAGCATCCGCAGGGATGCGGAACTGGAACGTATTATTCCTGACACTATGGCAGTTTCGGCGAAGGAATGGACGGTCTGGATGGCGGAGGCGCGGGAAGCCGCGAATCGAGGCAATTGGCGCGAGGCCATTCATCTGGCTTATTCGGGCCGGCATTTCTTTTCTGGAACCACAAGGAACGTGGAAACCCGACCGCGCGCGCACGCCGCGAGAGTATCTACGTCTGATGCCGCAATCGAGCGAACGCCATTCGACGCTGACGGCATTGACACGCGGGTTTGAAGTGGTTTGGTACGGAAATCGAGAAGCCGACTCACAGGCCTACCACAAACACTGCAAGAGCTGGAGAAACTGGGATGCCGGCGAAGCTAAACCGAAGCGACCGCAAACTGCTGGTAGGGGCCGGCATAGTATTTATTTTGCTGGTCGTGGGCACGCTGTGTTATCCAGCGGACGAGGCGGAAACGGAGGTCCCCTGCTACCTATTCTTCCGCGTCAAGGAGCGCTAAGGCTACTACCTGCTACTGCGCGAAACGGGATACAAAGAGTCCCGTTGGAAACGCCGTCAGTGAACTGCCGGAGCCTTCCGGCCAGGTACTGATTTTGGCCGGCCCCAGCCAGGCGCCGACCATCAAGGACCGGGAACAGTTAGCAAAATTCATCTCCGATGGCGGACATGTCATCGCCGCCGGATTTCTTGTGGAGCACTATCTGCCCAAAGCTTCCAGCGACGTTGATTTTGTGAATGGCATGACCTGGAAAAAATCCACGGCCAACGCCCCGTCCGCTATTACCCGGGCTGCGCCTGAAATCCTTCTTGCTCCAGAATCCTATTGGAGTCCCGTGGTCAATTCAGTCGAGCTCTATGAGCAAGGCGGGCATATGCGCGTAGTGAAGTATCTCTACGGCAAAGGCGAGGTCATTTGGTGGGCATCCGCGACACCTCTGACCAATGCGGGATTGAAAGAGTCCGGTAATCTCGATTTCTTTCTCGCTTGCCTGGGCGAAGGCCGTCCGCAGGTTTTATGGGATGAATACATTCACGGTTACAGCGAAACACAAACCGGTTCCGTCACTCACTCGCCCGTGCTCTGGATTTTCCTGCAACTGGGACTGGTCAGCCTCGCCATATTGGCCACCTATTCGCGGCGTAATGGCCCGATTTTTCCGTTAGTCACGCAAAGCCGTCTTTCTCCACTGGAGTTTGTTCAGACCCTGGGAGGTCTTTATAAACACGCGAACGCGTCCTCCGTGGCGGTTGATATCTCATACCAGCGTTTTCGTTATTGGCTTACCCGGCGACTGGGGATGGCAAGTAATGCTTCTTTGGCCGACCTGCATTCAGCACTCTCGGACCGTTTGAAATTTTCAGAAGACGAGCCTTTGTTTGCCACGCTCGCACATTGTGAGTCCGCCCGTTACAATCCCTCCCTGCCATCCGCCGAAGCGTTGCGGCTGGTACAGGCCCTGGATGATTATGCTGTGAAATTGAAATTGTTCCGCGTTGCGCGGAAGGAGAAAGCCTGATGAATGCGGTCCCGCAAGTAGTGCAGCATGTTCGCAATGAGATGGGCAAGGTGGTAGTCGGGCAGGAGGAACTTAGAGACCAATGCCTGATCACCCTGCTCTGCCAGGGGCACGCGCTGCTGGAAGGCGTACCCGGAATCGCCAAGACGCTGGCCGTGAAAACTCTGTCGCGGCTGTTGCGTCTGGACTTTCAGCGCGTCCAGTGCACCTCGGACTTGATGCCGGCGGACATCATTGGCACCAACGTCCTCAACATGGCGACTAGCGCGTTCCAGCTCCATAAAGGACCGGTGTTCACAGACCTTTTATTAGTAGATGAAGTCAACCGCATGCCCCCGCGTACTCAGGCTGCGCTGTTGGAGTGCATGGAAGAACATCAGGTAACGATTGATGGCGTGCGCCATCAGCTTTCTCCATTCTTTACTGTCTTCGCCACGCAGAACCCGGTTGAGTTTGAGGGGACTTACCCGCTGCCGGAAGCGCAACTGGATCGCTTTCTGCTCAAGATTCGTGTTCCCTATCCCTCCGCAGAAGCCGAAGTCCAATTGCTGGCGAATGTCCAGGCCGGATTTGAGTCCCGAGACGTCGAGAAGATGGATTTAGCTCCGATTGATCCTGGACTGCATGCAGCAAGCACAGCAGGAACTGAAAGCCATCAACGTGCAGGAAGCACTGTTCAACTACATTGTGCAGATTGCGCGCCGCTCCCGCGACTGGCCTTCTCTTTCACTCGGCGCAAGCCCGCGCGCAGCCGTGAGTTTACTGGCAGTGTCGAAAGCAGTTGCCGCCATGGATGGGCGCGACTACGTAATTCCCGACGATGTAAAGCAAGCCGTACCTTCCGTGCTGCGGCATCGCATCATGGTCAAACCTGAAGCTGATCTCGAAGGAATTACCCCCGATCAAGTCCTGCAAGATGTGGTGCGCGCGGTTGAGGTCCCTAAGTGAGTAATCTGGAAAGTCTGGTGCCGGATGGTGTGGGATCGCCTGCACGCGCTTACAAACGTGTGGGTGTGGCATTCGGACGCCGTTTTTTTCTTCTTCTATTAATAGGTCTCATCTGGCTGGGGCCTGCATTCGTCAATCTGCGATTCATTTATGCCATGTTGGCCTGGGACGGCCTGGTATTGCTGGCCTGTGGTTTCCGACCTAGCCAGTTTGCCCAATCCTGCCAAGCTGAAAATCGGCGCTCCTGGCATGCGCCCGTGGCTTTGTCGGTTACTTCAAAAGTAGAGCTAACTCTCGTCAATGATTCCTCGCGGTCGCGTACATGCAACGGTTTTGGATACAGTCCCGCCGCAACTGCGTTCCGCGCCTCCCGAAGTTGAGATCAGTGCTCGAGCAAAAGATGAAGGAAGTGTTACCTATACCGTGTGTCCGGTCGGAGCGCGGCCCGGCCAAACTCGGCGATGCATACCTTCGTTATCAAAGCCCTATGCGAATCGCAGAAAAATGGGCCAAGGTGCCGCTTGAGGAAACCGTGCAGGTTTATCCGGATCTGGACGAAGCCAAGCGCACTCAATTTATCTGTTACGCAGCCGCCAGATCGAAATGGAAAAGCGCCACTCCCGCATGCGCGGTATCGGCCGCGAGTTCGAGAGCCTGCGTGAATATCGCGAAGGCGATGAATACCGCGACATCTGCTGGACCGCCGCCGCCCGCCGCGGCAAGCTGGTCACACGCATTTATCAGATCGAGCGCAGCCAGGTCGATATGGATCGTGATCGATTCCGGCCGCCTGATGCGAGCCCGCATCGGGCGCTTCAGCAAACTTGATAACGCCGCAAATGCGGCTTTGAGTTTGGCACAAGTTGCGTTGTATTCGGGAGATCGGGTCGGACTTGCTCACCTATGGGCGAGGCATCCGGCAGCAGCTTCCCGCTGCAAAAGGCAGCGCACATCTGCGGCAGATTGATCGAACAACTGGCACTTGATGCGCGAAGAAATCGCAGAAGCTGACCACCTACAAACCGCCAGCAGGTTACTAAGCGATCAAAAACGGCGCAGCCTGGTCATTTGGCTCACCGATCTGGCCGAGACCGCTATGACTCCTGAAGTAGTGAAGCTGCTTCGCTGATGATGCCGCGCCATCTGGTGTCTGTTTGTCGCCATTGGACAACCTGACTTAGGTGAGCTGGCAGCGATGCGGCCCAAAAATGAGCAACAGATGTATCAGGTTTCCGCGGCGCAGGAGATGGTGCATCGCCGCGAGTTGTTGCTGGCAAGATTGCGTGAGCGTGGAGCGCTGGCTTTAGAAGTAAACTCCGGATCGGTCTCTCCGGTGCTGGTGAATTCCTATTTGCAAATTAAGGAGCGGAATCAGCTTTAGGCTTAGGGCCCGGCATTCCAAACAAATACAAATTGAACAGGACGAACAGCGCCGCCGCCATGGTGAATTTCAGCGAAATCGCCAAACCTGTCGGCGAGACAAAAGCTTCAATCAATCCCGCAATCACCAGAATCGGCACAGTACCCACCAGCAACTGAACGGCTTCCGATCCAGCGCGAGCAGCGAATCCCGTCGTGGAAATACTCCCGGAAATAACAGCCCCTGTGCCACGCGAAATCCCGCTGCTCCGGCAATAAAAATTGCTGGCAGTTCCAATACGCCGTGCGGGGCAACGAAACTCCAGAGCTGCAAACTCATGCCAGACAAATGGCAAGCCATTCCTATGACCCCAATCAAAAGGCCGTTAAAGAGCATCATGTAAATGGTGCCCAAGCCCCCCGTGATTCCTAACGCAAATGTTGTAAACCCAACCCCGATGTTGTTGGTCATGATGGCGCTGGAAGCAAGCGGCTTGATGCCAACAATGGAATGGGTCCACATCTCATGGCGGTCGATTGTCGCGACCATGTCCGGGCCCAGTATTTTCACCTTAAGTCAGGGTCCTGATAAGTCAGGACAGCCCCGACAGCGCCAGAGATCAGGAAAATCACCAACGAAAGCACAAAATAATTGACGTTCTTACGAAAGATGCGAGGATATGTGTCCCGGAAGAAATACAGTATCGTTTTAGGACTCGATCCCTGGCCGGAGTAGATGATATTGTGTGCGCGCGCGAGTAGCTGGTTCAGATAGCGGGCGAAGTTGACCGAGCTGCGGTCCTCGCGGATGGCGGCGAGGTCAGCTGCGGTCTGGCGGTAAAGCAGGCTGAGTTCGCGCAGATCAGAACGCGACAGTGCCTTGAGGCCCTGTTGCGAGCTGAGATTGAGCAGCTCTTCCAGCTTCTCCCAGTGGGGCTTGCGTTTTTCCAGCCAGCGGGTGGATATCACAAATGGACTCGATGGACCAATTACAGATTGACACTCCCGAGCAAATTGCCCTGGAGCTGCCCTTGGCAGGAATCGGCAGCCGGTTCCTCGCTTTGGTCATCGATACTTTAATTCAATTCATCATTTATTTCGTAGGAATTATCGTCATCGCCCTGGCAACGCTAGGATCATTCGCCATTAATTGGGTCCCCGCCAGCATAGCTCCGGCTTTCTTCGTGATATTGGTTTTCTGCGTGTACTGGGGTTATTTCGCCTTGTTCGAAATTTTCTGGAAAGGACAAACTCCAGGGAAACGGTACGCGGGGATCCGCGTAATGAAGGAGTCAGGCCGACCCATCAACGCGTTCGAGGCGATCACGCGAAACCTGATGCGTGCCGTGGATAGCCTTCCCGGATTTTACGGCGTGGGACTGCTCACCATGTTTCTCAATAAGCAAAGCCGGCGTCTGGGGGATTTTGTTGCCGGAACAATCGTAGTGCACGAGAAGCTCACTAAAGAGGTAAGACCCGCGTGGACAGTCCCCACGCCAGAACAATCCGCCTTGCCTCCGCACTCGGCCAAGTCACCACCGAGGACCTGATCCTGATTGAAACTTACCTGCAAAGAAGATGGGACCTGGATTCGATCGTGCGCAACAGCACCGCAATTCAAATCGCCAATCGGATCGAAGCCAAGACTGGATTAAAGCCTGACGTTGGTCAGCATGTGGATGACTTTCTGGAGAAAGTCGCCCGGCAGGTCCGCGATGGCGGACGCTTGCGCATGTGCCGGATAAGTCTGATACAGCCGTGCTTTCAAACGTTGTTCTAGAAAATTCCGCCGGCAAAGTTCACTAAATATCCTGATTCCAGGCCGCCGCTAGCTGCTGGCCTCAGAACAGGATTTAAGTTCATAAACCCCGACATTATTTGTATCGAATATGCGCGACCTTATCCTTAGCGCAAGCGTCCGCCATCGCGGACCTGCCGGGCGACTTTCTCCAGAAAGTCATCCACATGCTGACCAACGTCAGGCTTTAATCCAGTCTTGGCTTCGATCCGATTGGCAATTTGAATTGCGGTGCTGTTGCGCACGATCGAATCCAGGTCCCATCTTCTTTGCAGGTAAGTTTCAATCAGGATCAGGTCCTCGGTGGTGACTTGGCCGAGTTGCGGAGGCAAGGCAGATTGTTCTGGCGTGGGGACTGTCCACGCGGGTCTTACCTCTTTAGTGAGCTTCTCGTGCACTACGATTGTTCCGGCAACAAAATCCCCCAGACGCCGGCTTTGCTTATTGAGAAACATGGTGAGCAGTCCCACGCCGTAAAATCCGGGAAGGCTGTCCACGGCACACATCAGGTTTCGCGTGATCGCCTCGAACGCGTTGATGGGTCGGCCTGACTCCTTCATTACGCGGATACCCGCGTACCGTTTCCCTGGAGTTTGTCCTTTCCAGAAAATTTCGAACAAGGCGAAATAACCCCAGTACACGCAGAAAACCAATATCACGAAGAAAGCCGGAGCTATGCTGGCGGGGACCCAATTAATGGCGAATGATCCTAGCGTTGCCAGGGCGATGACGATAATTCCTACGAAATAAATGATGAATTGAATTAAAGTATCGATGACCAAAGCGAGGAACCGGCTGCCGATTCCTGCCAAGGGCAGCTCCAGGGCAATTTGCTCGGGAGTGTCAATCTGTAATTGGTCCATCGAGTCCATTTGTGATATCCACCCGCTGGCTGGAAAAACGCAAGCCCCACTGGGAGAAGCTGGAAGAGCTGCTCAATCTCAGCTCGCAACAGGGCCTCAAGGCACTGTCGCGTTCTGATCTGCGCGAACTCAGCCTGCTTCTACCGCCAGACCGCAGCTGACCTGGCCGCCATCCGCGAGGACCGCAGCTCGGTCAATTTCGCCCGCTATCTGAACCAGCTACTCGCGCGCGCACACAATATCATCTACTCCGGCCAGGGATCGAGTCCTAAAACGATACTGTATTTCTTCCGGGGACATATCCTCGCATATTTCGTAGGAACGTCAATTATTTTGTGCTTTCGTTGGTGATTTTCCTGATCTCTGGCGCTGTCGGGGCTGTCCTGACTTATCAGGACCCTGACTTTAAGGTGAGAATACTGGGCCCGGACATGGTCGCGACCATCGACCGCCATGAGATGTGGACCCATTCCATTGTTGGCATCAAGCCGCTTGCTTCCAGCGCCATCATGACCAACAACATCGGGGTTGGGTTTACAACATTTGCGTTAGGAATCACGGCGGGCCTGGGCACCATTTACATGATGCTCTTTAACGGCCTTTTGATTGGGGTCATAGGAATGGCTTGCCATTTGTCTGGCATGAGTCTGCAGCTCTGGAGTTCGTTGCCCCGCACGGCGTATTGGAACTGCCAGCAATCTTTATTGCCGGAGCAGCGGGATTTCGCGTGGCACAGGGGCTGTTATTTCCGGGAGTATCTTCCACGACGGGATTCGCTGACTCGCGCTGGATCGGAAGCCGTTCAGTTGCTCGTGGGTACTGTGCCGATTCTGGTGATTGCGGGATTGATTGAAGCTTTCGTGTCGCCGACAGGTTTGGCGATTTCGCTGAAATTCACCATGGCGGCGGCGCTGTTCGTCCTGTTCGATTTGTATTTGTTTGGAATGCCGGGCCACTGGCCTAAAGCTGATTCCGCTCCTTAATTTGCAAATAGGAATTCACCAGCACCGGAGAGAACCGATCCGGATTTACTTCTAAAGCCAGCGCTCCACGCTCGCGCAATCGTGCCAGCAGACAACTCGCGGCGATGCACCATCTCCTGCGCCGCGGAGACCTGATACATTTCGTTGACGCATTTCGGGACGCATCGCGGCCAGCTCACCGAAGTCGGGTTGTCCAATGGCGACGAACAGAGACCAGATGGCGCGGCATCATCAGCGAAGCAGCTTCAATCACTTCAGGCGTCATCGCGGTTTCGGCCAGGTCGGTAAGCCAAACGACCAGACTGCGCCGTTTTTGGTCGCTTAGTAACCGGCTGGCGGTCTGTAGATGGTCAGCTTCTGCGATTTCTTCGTGCATCAGTGCCAGTTGTCTCGATAAATCTGCCGCAGATGTGCGCTGCCTTTCGCTGCCGGAAGACGGTGCCGGATGCCTCGCCCATAGGTGAGCAATCCCACCCGGTCTCCGGAATACAGCGCAACCTGTGCCAAGGCTCAAAGCGGCATTTGCGGCGTAATCAAGTTTGCTCAACGCACCGATACGGGCTCGCATCAGGCGGCCGGAATCGATCACGATCCATATCACCTGGCTGCGCTCGATCTGATAAATGCGTGTGACCAGCTTGCCGCGGCGGGCGGCGGCAGTCCAGCAGATGTCGCGGTATTCATCGCCTTCGCGATATTCACGCAGGCTCTCGAACTCCCGGCCGATACCACGCATGCGGGAGTGGCGCTTTTCCATTTCGATCTGGCGGCTGCGTAACAGATAAATTGAGTGACGCTTGGCTTCGTCCAGATCCGGATAAACCTGCACGGTTTCCTCAAGCGGCACCCTGGCCCATTTTTCTGCAATTCGCATAGGACTTTGATAGCGAAGGTATGCATCGCCGAGTTTGGCCGGACCGCGCCCGACCGGACACACGGTATAGGTAACACTTCCTTCATCTTTTGATCTGGCGCTGATCTCAACTTCGGGAGGCGCAGAACGCAGTTGCGGAGGGACTGTATCCAAAACCGTTGTATGTACGGACCGCGAGGAATCATTGACGAGAGTTAGTTCTACTTTTGAAGTAACCGACAAAGCCACGGGCGCGTGCCAGGAGCGCCGGATTTTCAGCTTGGCAGGATTGGGCAAACTGGCTAGGTCGGAAACCCAGGCCAGCAATACCAGGCCGTCCCAGGCCAACATGGCATAAATGAATCGCAGATTGACGAATGCAGGCCCCAGCCAGATGAGACCTATTAATAGAAGAAGAAAAAAACGGCGTCCGAATGCCACACCCACACGTTTGTAAGCGCGTGCAGGCGATCCCACACCATCCGGCACCAGACTTTCCAGATTACTCACTTAGGGACCTCAACCGCGCGCACCACATCTTGCAGGACTTGATCGGGGGTAATTCCTTCGAGATCAGCTTCAGGTTTGACCATGATGCGATGCCGCAGCACGGAAGGTACGGCTTGCTTTACATCGTCGGGAATTACGTAGTCGCGCCCATCCATGGCGGCAACTGCCTTAGACACTGCCAGTAAACTCACGGCTGCGCGCGGGCTTGCGCCGAGTGAAAGAGAAGGCCAGTCGCGGGAGCGGCGCGCAATCTGCACAATGTAGTTGAACAGTGCTTCCTGCACGTTGATGGCTTTCAGTTCCTGCTGTGCTTGCTGCATGAGTCCAGGATCAATCGGAGCTAAATCCATCTTCTCGACGTCTCGGGACTCAAATCCGGCTTGGACGTTCGCCAGCAATTGGACTTCAGCTTCTGCGGAGGGATAGGGAACACGAATCTTGAGCAGAAAGCGATCCAGTTGCGCTTCCGGCAGCGGGTAAGTCCCCTCAAACTCAACCGGGTTCTGCGTGGCGAAGACAGTAAAGAATGGAGAAAGCTGATGGCGCACGCCATCAATCGTTACCTGATGTTCTTCCATGCACTCCAACAGCGCAGCCTGAGTACGCGGGGGCATGCGGTTGACTTCATCTACTAATAAAAGGTCTGTGAACACCGGTCCTTTATGGAGCTGGAACGCGCTAGTCGCCATGTTGAGGACGTTGGTGCCAATGATGTCCGCCGGCATCAAGTCCGAGGTGCACTGGACGCGCTGAAAGTCCAGACGCAACAGCCGCGACAGAGTTTTCACGGCCAGCGTCTTGGCGATTCCGGGTACGCCTTCCAGCAGCGCGTGCCCCTGGCAGAGCAGGGTGATCAGGCATTGGTCTCTAAGTTCCTCCTGCCCGACTACCACCTTGCCCATCTCATTGCGAACATGCTGCACTACTTGCGGGACCGCATTCATCAGGCTTTCTCCTTCCGCGCAACGCGGAACAATTTCAATTTCACAGCATAATCATCCAGGGCCTGTACCAGCCGCAACGCTTCGGCGGATGGCAGGGAGGGATTGTAACGGGCGGACTCACAATGTGCGAGCGTGGCAAACAAAGGCTCGTCTTCTGAAAATTTCAAACGGTCCGAGAGTGCTGAATGCAGGTCGGCCAAAGAAGCATTACTTGCCATCCCCAGTCGCCGGGTAAGCCAATAACGAAAACGCTGGTATGAGATATCAACCGCCACGGAGGACGCGTTCGCGTGTTTATAAAGACCTCCCAGGGTCTGAACAAACTCCAGTGGAGAAAGACGGCTTTGCGTGACTAACGGAAAAATCGGGCCATTACGCCGCGAATAGGTGGCCAATATGGCGAGGCTGACCAGTCCCAGTTGCAGGAAAATCCAGAGCACGGGCGAGTGAGTGACGGAACCGGTTTGTGTTTCGCTGTAACCGTGAATGTATTCATCCCATAAAACCTGCGGACGGCCTTCGCCCAGGCAAGCGAGAAAGAAATCGAGATTACCGGACTCTTTCAATCCCGCATTGGTCAGAGGTGTCGCGGATGCCCACCAAATGACCTCGCCTTTGCCGTAGAGATACTTCACTACGCGCATATGCCCGCCTTGCTCATAGAGCTCGACTGAATTGACCACGGGACTCCAATAGGATTCTGGAGCAAGAAGGATTTCAGGCGCAGCCCGGGTAATAGCGGACGGGGCGTTGGCCGTGGATTTTTTCCAGGTCATGCCATTCACAAAATCAACGTCGCTGGAAGCTTTGGGCAGATAGTGCTCCACAAGAAATCCGGCGGCGATGACATGTCCGCCATCGGAGATGAATTTTGCTAACTGTTCCCGGTCCTTGATGGTCGGCGCCTGGCTGGGGCCGGCCAAAATCAGTACCTGGCCGGAAGGCTCCGGCAGTTCACTGAGCGGTTTTTCCCAACGGGACTCTTTGTATCCCGTTTCGTGCAGTAGCAGGTAAGCAGCCTTAGCGCCCCCTGACGCGGAAGAATAGGTAGTAGGGACCTCCGCTTTCGTGCCTTGTCCGCTGGAGAACAACAGCGTGCCCACGACCAGCAAAATAAATACTATGCCGGCCCCTACCAGCAGTTTGCGGTCGCTTCGGTTTAGCTTGGCCGGCATCCCAGTTTCTCCAGCTCTTGCAGTGTTTGTGAATAGGCCTGTGAGTCGGCTTCTCGATTTCCGTACCAAACCACTTCAAACCCGCGTGTCAATGCCGTCAGCGTCGAATGGCGTTCGCTCGATTGCGGCATCAGACGTAGATACTCTCGCGGCGTGCGCGCGCGGTCGGGTCTCCACGTTCCTTGTGCTTCCAGAAAAGAAATGCCGGCCCAATAAGCCAGATGAATGGCCTCGCGCCAATTGCCTCGATTCGCGGCTTCCCGCGCCTCCGCCATCCAGACCGTCCATTCCTTCGCCGAAACTGCCATAGTGTCAGGAATAATACGTTCCAGTTCCGCATCCCTGCGGATGCTACGGTAGATCCAATAGGCAAGCGCTAAGACTGCGAAACCCACCAGTGTGTAAATAAAATAGCTTCCGATGGTAGGAATCGAGGAAGAGTGGAAGGCACGACTTAAGAGCTTAATCACATACAAAAGCAAACGCTGTTTAAGCCGGTCGAGCCAGCTGGGTCCGTGGATGCGATCGAATTCGCGGCGGGAAAGGATGTTCGCAACGCGAGTCTTACTGTCAGAATTGTCCGGAGGAGTTTTCAGGTAGCCGTCCAGGTCGGCGCGCAGGCTGAGCAATTTCGCGTGGTCAGTCTTTAAAAGTTCAGCATCTTCGTGGTCCCCATAATTCAGCAAATCTTCCCGCAGCCACTGGGTGGACATTGCAAACTTCTGGTTCTCGATATTGACGCGCCACACTGGTGGCAGGTCACGAAGTATGTCGGTAGTTTGCGGTCCGGTGAGACTGGGCTGCCCGGTCGCGTGTATCAGTTGATCGAGACGTGCGCCGTATTCAGCCGCAGTCAACTCGCCGTTCGGGGATCGACTCTCCCGGAACGGCAAAACGCTGAGCAAAACCAACGCGAAAATACAGATCGTACGCCACGCCATGCGCAAGTCTATGCCGGAGCGGGCTGGAGTTGTTGCCCATCCAGCGTAGTCATCATCAGTTGGAGATCGAAAGCTTCCTTGCGTACCCGCTCATCGTAGTACACCAGTGAAAAAGCAATTGTGGCCAATGGCGCAACCAGACACTGAGAGATAAAAGTCGCGACGATGGTAGCGATTTGTACCAAGACTGGGCCAATTGGCCCCATCTGCTTGGCCAGGAAAAGCGCTCCGAAGGTTATCGGCCATTGCAGCAGCATGCTTACTGCAATACTCAACGCCAGGAATAAAAGCCAAATGATGAAGATACGCCAGCGGTTTCCCTCCGATAGTTGCGAACTGCGGGACATAGCATCGGTGGCTGGCAAATCTTCCAGCACTTTGGCAGGAACTGCCAAAGACCAACGCACCGTGAGCAAAATTCCAGGAACGATAAGCAGAAGGAATGCGAATCCAATGCCGAGGCCCATCAGCAAAGTAAGACCAATAACTCCAAGAATCTTTCCCTTGATCCGTGAAAACGATTCCATCACACTGGCCGGCCGGCCCAAGTGCACTTGTGAAACCGCAATGATGGTGGCTGCCTGAGATGCTGCGCTTACCAGCATGCTCACGACTATGGTGCCCAACCCCCATAAACCCATGTATATGGCGCCTGCTATCTCTCCGGGACGGGGAACGATGGCCACGCCCAGCAGCTGGAACGCCAGCAATACCAGGTGTGGAAGCGCGACGATCCCCAGAAAAAGTGCATAGTGAGTGCGATAAAGCGAGAATGTGCGGTCGAGCAATTCTCCTGTATTCAGGGGCCGGAGTGCTACCGTCATAGGACATCCCTCCAAGACGCCAGAAAACTGGTGGCGGGATAGTAGCATGGAATTTGAGAATTGGGGATCGGCTCTTCCAAAGCCGGTTTCAGGCTATTTTGGCTCTGTCTGATTGCACCCATACCCCCTCTATGGTATCTTTTAAAATTGTCCCGGTTAGGCAGGAAGGGACCAGTGGATTAGTGTTGCTCCTAGGGCATGCTTTTCCCAGATTGCTGGCGTAGCTCAGTTGGTAGAGCATCTGATTTGTAATCAGAGGGTCGTAGGTTCAAATCCCTATCGCCAGCTCCAGAATCGGTTCCGGAACGCAGGACATTTTGCGCGGCGTGCGGTGGCGGCATAGTTTTTCCGACAGCAACTTCCATAGAGAACTTTCCAATTGGGTTGAGTGGTAACCGCCCTCCAACGTTCTTCTGTGTAACGCCTGCTGAAACTTGCTCGTCTGTGTAGTGCGCAAATGCCGAGGATTGTTTGCCGGAAGTTGGGCCTCCGGGTCTGCGGTTTTGCACAGGTGGGTGAGTGGTTAAAGCCAACAGACTGTAAATCTGTCCCTCCTAGCGAGGTACGAAGGTTCGAATCCTTCCCTGTGCACCAGAGATTCTCGTGACGCGTTTAGCAATAGCGATGGCGGCATTTGTCGGGTTGGGAATACTCGCCTGGACCACGCTGAGCGACGAGAAAATCAGGCTACTGTGTTTGGCCATTTTGGCCATGTTCGCTTTTAAAACCGGTATGCGGCGTAAAGATGTCATGCCCTCCAGCGATAGCGACGAGTAGCTGCGGTTAAGGATTCGCCGATGTAGCTCAGTTGGTAGAGCACTCCCTTGGTAAGGGAGAGGTCACCAGTTCAATCCTGGTCATCGGCTCCATGAATTAGCGGTGCAAATGGAGTTGGCTTTGGGAAGGGCATCGGCTTCTAGCCGTGCCGTTGTAGGTAGTAAGAATGGCGGCTTTAGCCGCTGAGGATTTAAGCGGGAGTAACTCAGTGGTAGAGTCACAGCCTTCCAAGCTGTTGGTCGCGGGTTCGATTCCCGCCTCCCGCTCCATATTGAGCCGTTTAGCAGGCGTGAGCGAAGCGGGAGCCTGCTGGCGAAATCCTGAGCGTTCTTTGCGAAGGATCTAATTAAGTGAGGATGGATGGGCTTCGAACAAGCAACCATCAAGGTCGAGCAGGAAAAAGAGTTCGGGGAACTGAAGGCGGCGATTGAACGAATCTTCCGCCCGGAGCAAGTTGAAAAGTTCCTGAGGCGGATGGAGAAGGAAGGCGTCCGCATGCGGCAGTGGGACAAGGTGATCGCTAAAGGCGTCATCGAGAAGGTGGACGATAAGTTTGGCAAGTCCACAACCGTCGCGCAAGCTGTATGAAGCGCTGCCAGTTTCGGACCAGGCGCAGATGCGCGAGTTTTATCTGTCGAAGCTGGAAGAGGTAAGCGAAGAGCTTCGGACGAGGTTTAAGAAGATTTATCAGTATTACTGAGTGGCGGGCGAGTCGCCACCACCACGAGATTAAGGTTTGGCTAAGAGCTAAAAGCTAGGAGCTAAGAGCTAGTTATGGCGAAAGAGAAATTTGACCGCAGCAAGCCGCACTGTAACGTAGGGACGATTGGTCACATTGACCACGGTAAGACGACGTTGACGGCGGCGATCACCAAGGTGTTGTCGAAGCACAACCCGAACATCAAGTTCCGGTCGTTTGATTCGATCGATAATGCTCCGGAAGAAAAGGCGCGCGGTATAACCATTGCCACGGCGCACGTGGAGTATGAGACGGCGAACCGTCACTACGCGCACGTCGATTGCCCGGGCCACGCCGACTACATCAAGAACATGATCACCGGCGCGGCGCAGATGGACGGTGGCAATTCTGGTGGTTGCAGCGACCGACGGTCCGATGCCGCAGACGCGTGAGCACGTTCTGCTGGCTCGTCAGGTGGGCGTGCCGTATCTGGTAGTGGCGCTGAACAAGTGCGACTCGGTGGATGATCCGGAATTGCTCGAGCTGGTTGAGCTTGAAGTCAGAGAGCTGCTGAAGTCGCTACAAGTTCCCGGGAGACGATGTGCCGGTGGTAAAGGTATCGGCGCTGGGAGCATTGAACGGGGAAGAGAAGTGGGAAAAGCAGATTGACGCGTTGATGGAAGCGGTGGACAAGAGCATTCCGCAGCCGGCGCGCGAACTGGACAAGCCGTTCCTGATGCCGATTGAAGATATCTTCTCGATCTCGGGCCGTGGAACTGTAGTTACGGGCCGTATCGAGCGCGGCAAGGTGAAGGTTGGCGAGGAAGTCGAAATCGTGGGCTTCCGCGACACCCGCAAGACGGTAGTAACGGGTGTGGAAATGTTCAAGAAGCAGCTGGACGAAGGTCTGGCTGGCGACAACGCTGGACTTCTTCTCCGCGGTATTGCGAAGGAAGATGTGGAGCGCGGCATGGTGTTGGCGAAGACGGGATCGATCACGCCGCACACCAAGTTCAAGGCAGAGGTCTACATCCTGACCAAGGAAGAAGGTGGACGTCATACACCGTTCTTCAAGGGATACCGTCCTCAGTTCTACCTGCGTACCACGGACGTGACCGGAGTTGCAGAGTTGCCAGCCGGCACGGAGATGGTGATGCCGGGAGACAACGTAAGCCTGGTGATCGAGTTGATCACGCCGGTGGCGATGGAAAAGGGTTTACGTTTCGCCATTCGTGAAGGCGGCCACACGGTGGGTGCAGGTACGATCAGCGAGATTGTTACGTAGGTTTGAAGTCAGATGTCAGTTCTTGGTTCCCAGTTCCCAGTAGTTGGAGCTAAGGGCTAGAAGCTAATAGCTAGGAGCTTGTTTATGCCCCGAGAAATTATTTCGATGCAGTGCGGTGATTGCAAAGACCGGAATTATTCGACCACGAAGAACCGTAAGACGAAACCGGACCGGCTGGAGCTGAAAAAGTTCTGCCGCCGGTGCCGGAAGCATACGCCGCATAAAGAAGTTAAGTAAATTTGGTAATTGGGAAATTTTGTAATTTGATAATTGAAAACCTTAGAGGTTCAAATTACCCGATTACTCAATTACCAAATTACTAATTGTTTACAGGGGCGTAAGCTCAACGGTTAAACTGTCGGTCTCCAAAACCGAACTTGGGGGTTCGAATCCCTCCGCCCCTGCCAGATTTGGAGACGTTGGGGAGTAAGCAGGAAAGCAGGAGAATGGCGATGCGCATCAGTGGCTCAAGAAAATGCGCTGACAACCTCGATGAAGTCCTGGCCCGAGCGGGTCAAGACTTTCTACAACGACGTCCGTACCGAGATGAGGAAGGTCACGGCGCCATCGTTCAAGGAAATTCAGTCGACCACTATCGTGGTCATCATTACGGTTTTCATTTTTGGTCTGTACTTTTGGAATTGTGGATTGGGTCCTGTCGGACAGCGCTGGAGCGTGTTCTACAAGCATTTCACGCACTAGCCGACGGGACGGAAAGTTTCAAAAGATTATGGCGAGAAGAAAATATCCAGAGCGACCGGGGGAAGCACAACCAGCCAGAAACCCCGCGCAATCCCAACATGAAGTGGTACATCATCCACTCCTATTCCGGGTTTGAGCGCAAGGTGAAAGAGTCGCTGGAGTCGCGCGTGCAGGCCTTCGGCTTGCAGGAGAAAATCGGCAAGGTGCTGATTCCGACCGAGTCGGTCACCGAAGTTCGCGGCGGCAAGAAATACACCACCGAGCGCATGTTCTATCCCGGCTACGTGCTGGTGGAGATGGACATGGACGACCACGTCTGGCACGTGGTGAAGTCCACGCCGCGCGTAACTGGGTTTGTCGGTACCGGGCAGCAGCCGACGCCGCTGTCGGATGAAGAAGTGCAGCACATTGTTTATAAGGTTGCGGACAGCAAGGAGAAGCCGAAGCTCAAGGTCAAGTTCGAGAAGAACGAGATCGGTGCGCATTACTGAAGGGCCGTTCGCTACGCTTTACCGGCGTGGTGGATGAGGTGAACGAAGATCGCGAGACCTTGAAAGTGATGGTCACGATCTTCGGCCGCTCGACCCCGGTGGAACTGGAGTTCAACCAAGTAGAAAAAGTCGCGTAGCGAAGGAATTTGCTGATGGCAAGCTAGGAGCTAGGAGCTCAGGAAGAAATTATGGCAAAGAAAGCAACAGGACAAGTAAAGCTGCAGATCGCAGCGGGTAAAGCGACCCCGGCGCCGCCGGTCGGTCCGGCGCTCGGTCAGGCGCAGATCAACATCATGGAGTTCTGCAAGCAGTTCAACGCCAAGACCAGCCAGAAGGAACTGGAAGGACTGATCATTCCGGTCGTGATCACGGTCTACAACGACCGTTCATTCACCTTCATCACCAAGACGCCGCCAGCGGCGATTCTGTTGAAGCGCGCGGCGGGCATCGCCAAGGGTGCGGGCGCTCCGAACAAAGACAAAGTCGGCAAGGTGACCGAGAAGCAGGTGGAAGACATCGCGAAGCAGAAGATGCCGGATTTGAATGCGGCGTCGGTGGACTCGGCGATCCGAGCATTCAGGGAACGGCGCGTTCGATGGGCATTGAAGTCGTTGGGTAATTTGTAATTTTAAAATTTTGTAATTTGGTAATTGAAAACCTGAAACAATTGATTTTCAAATTACTAAATTACCCGATTACAAAATTACAAAATATTTTGTCGAATACTACGGCCCATCAGCATAACGATGGGCGGTGGGAGACGAGGAAAAATGAAAAAGTCGGGCAAGAATATAGAGAAGGCGCGTAAGGGCAGTTGAATCGCGTCCTTACACCATTCAGGATGCGGTTCCGCTCCTGCAAAAAGTAAAATTCGCAAAATTTGACGAGACGGTGGAAGTCACTATGCGTCTCGGAGTCGATCCCAAGCACGCTGACCAAATGGTCCGCGGCACCGTTGTTCTTCCGCACGGACTGGGCAAGTCGAAAAAAGTCCTGGTCATCGCCACTGGTGACAAACAACGCGAAGCACAGGAAGCTGGCGCGGATTACGTTGGCGGCGAAGAGATGGTCGAAAAGATCAACAAGGAAAACTGGACCGACTTCGACGCGCTGATCGCGACTCCCGATGTGATGAAGTCGGTAGGACGTTTGGGTAAAGTGCTCGGGCCCAAAGGCCTGATGCCGAACCCGAAGACCGGAACCGTAACCACCGACGTTGCCAAAGCGGTACAGGAAGTGAAGGCCGGTAAAGTCGAGTTCCGCACTGACAAAACAGCGCTGGTGCATGTTCCGGTGGGAAAGATTTCGTTCCCTGCCAGACAAGCTGGTCGAGAACGCGACTACGGTGATCAGCAGCGTGATTAAGGCGAAGCCGTCGGTAGCCAAGGGCAAGTACATCAAGGGCTGCTATCTGAGTTCGACGATGGGCCCGGGCATTTCGCTGGATACCACGCGCAATTGAGACCGCGGCCAAGGCTTAGTCCGCACCAGGCACATACGAGGATCTGAAAGGGTTGAAACATGGCGGTTACCAAAGCAAAAAAGATTGAACAGGTATGAGAAGTGGAGAAGGACCTGAAGAACGTCTCCAACATGATCGTGGCCACCTACAGCAAGCTGACCGTGGCCCAGGATTTTGAGCTGCGCAAAGCGGTCCGCAGCACCGGCGCGAAGTATCGCGTAGTCAAGAACACGCTGGCCGAGCGCGCAGCCAAGGGCACCAAAGTTGAAGCAGCGCTGAAGGGTCTGACGGGCGTGACTTCGATCGCCTATACCGAGGGCGATCCGGTCGCGCTGGCGAAGGCGCTGGCCAAGTACGTGAAGGACAATCCGGAACTCAGCTTCAAGTCGGGCGTGGTCGAAGGCAGGTGATCTCGATCAAAGAGATTGAATCGCTGGCGACCATGCCGTCGAAGGAAGAGCTTTACTCGAAGCTGCTATTCCTGTTGAACTCTCCGGCGCAGCGTCTGGCGACAGTGGTCAATGCCACCGGCCGCGATCTGGCTGTGGTTATCGGACAAGGCGTCGAAAGAAAAAGTTTAAGGAAGCATAAAGATATTTGGTAATTGAGTAATTTGTAATTTGGTAATTGAACCTAAAGGCTCAAACGCTGGATGGTTTTCAAATTACCCAATTACCGATTACAAAATTACGAATTAAGTTCGTTATCAGAAGGCAAGGGTTGCGCGGTTCCACTTTTTGCGTTGTCTGGCGCGGAAAATCGGACCTGAGTGCACTGGAAACTTTTGCCAAACGATAATGAAATCAGCAAATCGATAACTCAAAAAGTGGAGAACTAACATGGCGGATCTAGCAGCAGTTGGAAGAATCAATCGTAGGCCTGTCGCTTCTCGAAGCGGCGGAGCTGGTAAAGAAACTAGAATCGCGTTTAGGCGTTTCGGCAGCGGCGGCTGCCCCGGTGATGGTGGCCGGCGGCGGTGGTGCGGCAGCGGCGGCTCCGGCGGAAGAGAAGACCGAATTCACGGTCGTTCTGAAGGACGTAGGCGCGAATAAGATCAATGTGATCAAGGCTGTACGCGAAGTCACCGGCCTGGGCTTGAAAGAAGCCAAGGACCTGGTCGACGGCGCTCCCAAGACGGTGAAAGAAGGCGTCTCCAAGGAAGAAGCGGAGACCATCCAGAAGAAGTTCGCCGATGCTGGCGCGACTGTCGAAGTGAAGTAACAGGTTATCCTGGTAGCTTCGGCGAAGGATCCACGGGGGTGGGTATCGCTCCCATCCCCGCAATTTTCTGTTTATTTTTTAGGTTGAATCCTGGGAAGGCAGTGTTATCATCTACATGAACTGCTACAGCCCCGATTCACCAGCGGATTGGTAGCACGGCAGCTGTTTCGCAGGGCAGGCGAGACGGAACAGGCCTTACATACTGGCGCGGAACAGATACAATTCAAGTTTTTGGCCATGCGCCGCGATTGGCGCCTGCGGGGAGTCTTGTCCCTGCGGGCCCATTCGTGTCTTTTGGTTCTTTGGTGTTTTAACGGTAATCCCGGCGCGATTTCGCGCCACATTCCGCAGTCTGGCGCGCCGGGACAATTGCGCCTGAGAGATTGGGAGTCTCCTGAATGTCTAAGAAGAATGCCTTCCGCAAACGTTTCGATTTTTCCAAAATTCCAGCCACCATCCAGATCCCGAACCTGATTGAAGTCCAGAAGCGCTCCTACGACCGCTTCCTGCAGATGGACAAGCTGCCAAGCGAGCGCGAAGACAGCGGCTTGCAGTCGGTATTTCAGTCGGTATTTCCCATCACCGACTTCCGCAACGTTTCCCAGCTGGAATTCGTCGATTTCCCGATCGGCAACTGGGAGTGCAAGTGCGGACACCTAAAGGGTCTGCATCACCTGCGTACCACCTGCCGAACTGCGGCTCCACGGTCATCACCGACCCGTTTCATCCTGGCGACGTGCTTTGCCACCGTTGCGGCACCTACAACGCCAACACGCCTGACTTCTGCAACAAGTGCGGCGACCCGGTGGGCCTGCAGTTGAAGTATGACGTGGCCGAGTGCGAAGAGCGCGGCATGACTTATTCCGCGCCGCTGAAGGTCACGCATGCGCCTGACGATCTACGAAAAGGACTCCGGAGACCGGCAACAAGATCCATCCGCGACATTAAGGAGCAGGAAGTTTTCTTTGGCGACATTCCGCTGATGACCGACAACGGCACATTCATCGTCAACGGCACCGAGCGCGTGATCGTCAGCCAGTTGCACCGTTCGCCCGGCGTCTTCTTCGAGACCGCCAACAACCGCACCTATTTCCTGGGCAAGATCATTCCTTACCGCGGATCGTGGGTGGAATTCGAGTACGACCAGAAGAACATCCTCTACGTCCGCATCGACCGCAAGCGCAAGTTCCTGGGCACCATCTTCCTGCGCGCCCTGGGTCTGCGTTCCGACGAAGAGATCCTGCGCACCTTCTACACCGTCGATCGCATCGCCGTCCGCGACAAGAAGCTGCTACTGGACGCTCGAGCCGGGCATCGAGAAGCCGACCAACCTGCTGGGCATGAAGCTGGCGCACAGCATCAAGAACAAGAGCGGCGACGAGATCGCCCACTCCGGCCGCAAGATCACGCCGCACATGCTGAAGGAGATTCAGAAGGCAAAGATCAGCGAGATCGAGGTCGACGCGGCCGACCTCGAAGGCGCATGCGCCGCCGGCGACGTGGTCGACACCGACCACCGGCGAAGTGCTGCTCGAGGCCAACACCGAACTCACCGCCGACAAGCTGTCGAAGATCCTGGACGCCGGCGTCGTCGAAGTGCAGGTGTTCTTCCCCGAGCGCGACGACGTGGGCAACGTCATCAGCGCAGACCCTGCGCCGCGACTCCGTCAAGACGCCGCAGGAAGCGCTGATCGAGATCTACCGCAAGCTGCGTCCGGGCGATCCGCCGACGCTGGACACCGCGACTGCGCTGTTCCACGGCATGTTCTTCGATCCGCGCAAGTACGACTTCTCGCGCGTGGGCCGTTTGAAGTTCAACATCAAGCTGTACGAGAAGCAGGACGCCACCAGCCTCGACAACCGCACGCTGGAGCCGGAAGATTTCTACGCGACCATCCGCTACCTGCTGAAGCTGCGCAAGAACATCGGCGCGGTGGACGACATCGATCACCTTGGCAACCGCCGCGTCCGCGCGGTCGGCGAGCTGATGGAGAACCAGTTCCGCATCGGCCTGGTCCGCATGGAACGCGCCATCAAGGAAAAGATGAGCGTGTACCAGGAGATGTCGACGGCGATGCCGCACGACCTGGTCAACGCCAAGCCGGTCATGGCCGCGATCCGCGAGTTCTTCGGATCGTCGCAGCTTCTCGCAGTTCATGGACCAGACCAACCCGCTGTCGGAGATCACGCACAAGCGCCGTCTCTCGGCCCTTGGGCCGGGCGGTCTGTCGCGTGAGCGCGCCGGATTCGAAGTCCGCGACGTTCACCCGACGCACTACGGCCGCATCTGCCCGATCGAGACGCCGGAAGGTCCGAACATCGGCCTGATCTCCTCGCTGAGCTGCTTTGCGCGCATCAACGAGTACGGCTTCATCGAGTCGCCCTACCGCCGCGTGAAGGACGGCCGCGTGCTCGACTACGTGACCGTCGTCAATGCCGGCGACAGCGATCTGCGGTTGGCGACCACATCGAGAAGCACGAAGCCGACAAGCTCAACGACGATCTGAAAGAGCGCCAGCAAGCGCCCGATCGACTTCGAGCCGTTCTCCTTCTACCTCTCGGCATGGGAAGAGGACCGCCACACCATCGCGCAGGCCAACATCGAGCTCGACGAGAAGGGCCGCATCGTGGAGGACCTGGTCAACGCCCGCAAGGCCGGCAACTTCGTGCTGGTCAGCCGCGACGAAGTGGACTACATCGACGTCAGCCCGAAGCAGCTGGTTTCGGTGGCCGCGTCGCTGGTGCCGTTCCTCGAGCACGACGACGCGAACCGCGCGCTGATGGGCGCGAACATGCAGCGCCAGTCCGTGCCGCTGCTGTCGCGCGAGGCGCCGCTCGTCGGAACCGGCATGGAAGGCGTGACCGCGCGCGACTCCGGCGCTGTGGTCCTGGCGCAAGCGCAACGGCATCGTGGATTCGGTCGACTCCGAGCGCATCATCGTGCGCGTCGAAGGCGAGCATCATCCCACGCAGCTGTCGCGTGAAGTCGGCTGCGACATCTACCAGCTCACCAAGTTCAAGCGCTCCAACCAGAACACCTGCATCAACCAGAAGCCGATGGTGCAGAAGGGCGACCGCGTGCTCAAGGGCCAGGTCATCGCCGACGGTCCTTGCACGGACAAGGGCGAACTGGCTCTGGGACGCAACGTGCTGGTGGCCTTCATGCCGTGGCGCGGTTACAACTTCGAGGACGCGATCCTGGTCTCCGAGAAGCTGGTGAAGGAGGACTACTACACCTCGCGTCCACATCGAGGAGTTCGAGATCGAAGCCCGCGACACCAAGCTGGGGCCGGAAGAAATCACGCGCGACATCCCCAACGTCAGCGAGTCCGCGCTGCGCGATCTGGACGAGAGCGGCGTCATCCGCATCGGCGCCAACGATCAAGCAGGGCGACATCCTGGTCGGCAAGGTAACGCCGAAGGGCGAGACCCAGCTGACTCCGGAAGAGAAGCTGCTGCGCGCCATCTTCGGCGAAAAGGCCGGCGACGTGCGCGACGCTTCGCTCACGTGCCCTCCGGGCATCGAGGGCACGGTGGTCGACGTGAGGATCTTCTCCCGCAAGGGCCAGGAGAAGGACGAGCGCGCCAAGCTGATCGAAGGCGAGCAGATTGCGAAGCTGGAGAAGAACCTGGCTGACGAAATCCGCATTCTGACCGACGAGCGTTTGAAGCGTCTCGAAGGCATCCTGGGCGGCAAGGAAGTGCTGGCCGACCTGCACGACGAGCGCACCAACAAGCGCCTGCTGACCAAGGGCGACGATCCTCGACCGCGAGACCATCGAGCGCATCTCGACCCGCAACCTGAAGCGCATCCGGTACGCCGACAAGGATCCGCGCGTCAACGAGCAGATCGACGAGATCGAGGAGATGACCTCGCGCCAGATCGATGTGCTGCGCAAGATCACCAACGAGAAGATCGGCAAGCTGCAGAAGGGCGACGAACTGCCTCCCGGCGTGATCAAGCTGGTGAAGGTCTACATCGCCATGAAGCGCAAGCTGAGCGTCGGCGACAAGATGGCCGGACGTCACGGTAACAAGGGCGTGATCGCCCGCATTCTGCCGGAAGAGGACATGCCGTACCTCGCCGACGGCACGCCGGTGGAGATCGTGCTCAACCCGCTGGGCGTGCCTTCCCGTATGAACGTCGGCCAGATCCTCGAAACGCACCTGGGCTGGGCGGCACACGAGCTGGGCAAGAAGATCGCCGAGCTGCTGCAGAGAACTCGCAGCGAGGAAGCGATTCGCGCGCGAGCTGAAGAGCATGTTCAAGGACACCGCGTTCGGCGACAGCATTGCTCGATCTCGACGACGAGACGCTGCTGCGCGTCGCCGAAGGCATGACGCAAGGGCGTCTTGTTCGGCATCGCCGGTGTTCGACGGTGCGCGCGAAGACGGAGATCAAGGCGCTGCTCGCAGCAGCCGGGCTGCCGACATCGGGCAAGACGGACGCTGTACGACGGCATGACCGGAGACAAGTTCGAACAGCCGGTCACGGTGGGCTACATCTACATGCTGAAGCTGTCGCACCTGGTCGACGACAAGATCCACGCTCGCTCCATCGGGCCGTACTCGCTCATCACCCAGCAGCCGCTGGGCGGCAAGGCGCAGTTCGGCGGACAGCGCTTCGGCGAAATGGAAGTCTGGGCGCTCGAAGCATATGGCGCGGCTTACATCCTGCAGGAACTGCTCACCGCGAAGTCCGACGACGTCTATGGCCGTACCAAGATTTACGAGGCCATCGTCAAGGGCGAAGCCGCCATCGAGCCGGGCGTGCCGGAGTCGTTCAACGTGCTGATTCGCGAATTGCAGTCGCTCTGCCTGGATGTGGAGCTGATCAAGAGGCCGAGAGAAAAAGCGGTCCGGCAGCCACGTGGCCGCGGCAGACTAAGACAGCAGTCGTGGTCGCAGTGGTTGGTCGTCAGCAGCCGCGACAAGCGCTGATGACGGCACAGTTTTGAGCATGCCGGTACCAGCTCCCGAGCTGCAAGTCCCGAGAATGCCGCTGATACCGGCCAACGACAATGGTCACGCAACGACGGGAGCCGCAAGCGGCACGCGACAAGCGCCGCAGGAGGACACCTTGTACCGTTCAAGTCCATTTGAACTGGCCAACCCCATCACCGATTTCGACGCCATCCGCATCAGCCTGGCCTCGCCGGAAAAGATCCGGAGCTGGTCGCATGGCGAGGTGACCAAGCCGGAAACCATCAACTACCGCACCTTCAAGCCGGAGCGCGACGGCCTGTTCTGCGCCCGCATCTTCGGTCCGGTCACCGACTGGGAGTGCCTGTGCGGCAAGTACAAGCGCATGAAGCATCGCGGCGTGATCTGCGACAAGTGCGGCGTTGAAGTCACACTGTCGAAGGTCCGCCGCGAGCGCCTCGGCCACATTGAGCTGGCTTCGCCCTGCTCGCACGTGTGGTTCTTCAAGGGCCTGCCCAGCCGTATCGGCCACTTGCTCGATATTTCTCTGCGCGACCTCGAGTCCGTTCTCTACTTCGAGTCCTACGTAGTAGTCGAGCCGGGCGATGCTCCGGTCAAAGACCGCGAAGTCATCAAGGACGAAGCCAAGTTCCGCGAACTGGATCAGCAATACCGCCCCGCCGGCTTCAAGGCCATGATGGGCGCGGAGGCGATCAAGGAACTTCTCAAGCGCGTTGAAATCGACAGAGCTTTCCGTCGAACTGCGCGAGAAGATGAAGCAACGAGAGCTTCGCTGCAGAAGCGCTTGAAGTACGCCAAGCGCCTCAAAGTAGTCGAGGCCTTCCGCAAGAGCGGCAACAAGCCGCAACTGGATGATTCTCGACGTGATCCCGGTGATTCCGCCGGAACTGCGTCCGCTGGTTCCACTCGATGGCGGCCGCTTCGCCACGTCCGATTTGAACGATCTTTATCGCCGCGTCATCAACCGCAACAACCGGTTGAAGAAGCTGATGGACCTGCACGCTCCTGAAGTCATCGTGCGCAACGAAAAGCGCATGTTGCAGGAAGCCGTAGATGCGCTGTTCGACAACGGACGCCGTGGCCGCGTGCTGCGTGGCGCCAACAACCGTCCGCTGAAGTCGCTGTCCGATACGCTCAAAGGCAAGCAGGGCCGCTTCCGCCAGAACCTGCTCGGCAAGCGCGTAGACTACTCCGGCCGTTCCGTCATCGTGGTCGGTCCGGAATTCAAGCTGCACCAGTGCGGATTGCCCAAGAAGATGGCGCTCGAACTGTTCAAGCCATTTATCTATCACCGCCTGGAACAGACTGGACACTGCACCACCATCAAGCAGGCCAAAGAGATGGTGGAGTCGCAGGAGCCCATCGTTTGGGACATCCTGGAAGAAGTCATCAAAGACCATCCAGTGCTCTTGAACCGCGCTCCAACCCTTCACCGTCTTGGCATTCAGGCTTTCGAGCCGGTGCTGGTGGAAGGCAAGGCGATCAAGATCCACCCGCTGGTTTGCACGGCATTCAACGCAGACTTTGACGGCGACCAGATGGCCGTGCACATTCCGCTGTCTCCGGAAGCACAGGTTGAAGCCAGCGTGCTGATGCTGTCTTCGCACAACATTCTGTCTCCGGCGTCAGGCCACCCGATCACCGTGCCTACGCAGGACATGGTGCTTGGTCTCTACTACCTCACAAAAGGCAAGCCAGGAGCCAAGGGTGAAGGCCGCGCCTTCGCCAACATTGACGAAGTACTGCTGGCGCTCGAAGCTGGGGAAGTGGAAACCCTCAGCCCGATCCGTCTGCGCTACACCGGTGAAGTGATCGACCTGACCACCGCGTACGACGACCAGGAAGTCATTCACACCGAGCCGGTCAACTACGACCGCAGCTTCCTCAATACGACGGTAGGCCGCGCCATCCTGAACGACCACCTTCCGGAGCAGATGCCGTTCATCAACGGCTTGCTCAAGAAGAAGGGTATCGGACAGCTGGTGAACTACTGCTACCTGCGCTTTGGCCTGGAAGTGACTGTCCGCATGCTGGATGAAATCAAGACGCTTGGCTTCCGTTTTGCCACCCGCGCTGGATTATCCATCGGCATCGATGACATGGTCATTCCCGACAGCAAGAAAGGTCTGGTCAAGGAAGCTGAGAAGAGCGTGGTCGCCGTGCAGCAGCAGTATCTCGACGGCGCTATCACCAACGGCGAACGTTACAACAAGGTCATTGAAATCTGGTCGGGCATCACGGAAAAGGTCGCCGACGAAATGTTCGGCGAACTGCAGAAGCATGACAAAGAGGGAATCATCAATCCCATCTACGTCATGGCCGACTCCGGCGCTCGTGGATCGAAACAGCAGATCCGCCAGCTCTCCGGTATGCGTGGATTGATGGCCAAGCCGTCCGGCGAAATCATCGAGACACCCATCACGGCAAACTTCCGTGAAGGCTTGACGGTGTTGCAGTACTTCATCTCGACCCACGGCGCTCGTAAGGGATTGGCCGATACCGCTCTTAAGACCGCGGATTCGGGCTACCTCACCCGCCGCCTTGTGGACGTCGCACAAGACGTCATTATCAGCGAATACGACTGCGGTACGGTGGACGGAATTTACGTCTCCGGTATCGTTGAAGCCGGCGAGATCATCGAAGCGCTGCGTGACCGCATCATCGGCCGCGTGTCGCTCGAGAAACTCAAAGACTACGATGGCAACGTCGTGGTCGACGTGAACCAGGAAATCACCGAAGACCTCTCGGTTGCGATCCAGGCCGCGGGCATCGAACGGGTAAAAATCCGCTCTGTGCTCACCTGCGAATCCAAGCGCGGCGTCTGCGTAATGTGCTACGGCCGCAACCTGGCCTCGGGCCGCCTCGTCGAACTCGGCGAAGCCACCGGAGTCATCGCGGCGCAGTCCATCGGCGAACCTGGAACTCAGCTCACCATGCGTACCTTCCACATCGGTGGTACCGCATCGCGAGTTTCTGAGCAGTCCCGTCTCGACGCCAAAAACGCCGGCATCGTCCGCTTCATCGGTTTGCAGACTGTGAAAGCAAAGTCGGGAGATCTGGTGGTCATGAACCGTCAGGGCTCGATTGCAGTCATCGACGAAAAGGGCCGCGAACGCGAGCGCTATGCAGTTGTGTACGGCGCCAAGGTCAAGGTCAACGAAGGCGATCCGGTCACCATGGGACAAGTCATGGTCGAGTGGGACCCGTACACCTTCTCCATCGTCACCGAAATCGGCGGCACGGTGCAGTTCAAAGACTTGCAGGAAGGGGTCACGCTGCATGAGGAAGTCGACGAAGTTACCGGCCTCTCGCGTCACGTGGTCGGCGATTCGCCGGATGAAAAGCGGCAGCCTGCGATCGTGATTAAAGGCAAGGCCAGCAAGCGCTACTTAATGCCGTCACGCGCTCACTTGATGACTCAGGATGGAGACACCGTTCACCCGGGCGACATCCTGGCCAAGATCCCGCGTGAAACCACCAAGACCAAGGACATCACGGGCGGTCTGCCGCGCGTGGTCGAATTGTTCGAAGCCCGCAAGCCGCACGAAACCGCCGTCATCTCGGAAATCGATGGCACGGTGAAGTTCGGTGAGGTTTCGAAAGGTCAGCGCAAACTCTACGTGGTCGCCGACAACGGAACGGAAAAAGAGTACTCAGTTCCCAAGGGCGTACACGTCAACGTGCAGGAAGGCGAGCGCATGAAGGCCGGAGAGCCTTTGATGGATGGCCCGCTGAACCCGCACGACATCCTGGCAGTCCTTGGAGAGAAAGAACTCCAGTCTTACCTGGTGAACGAAATCCAGGAAGTTTACCGGCTGCAGGGCGTGAACATCTCGGACAAGCACATCGAAGTAATCGTCCGTCAGATGATGCGCTGGGTGAAGGTCGAAGACGTGGGCGACACGCAGTTCCTGCTCGAAGAACAAGTGGATAAGTTCCGCTTCAGCGAGGAGAACGAGCGCGTCATCACCAAGGGCGGCAAGCCGGCCACAGGCCGTCCCTTGCTGCTCGGCATCACCAAGGCGTCGCTGGCAACCGAGTCGTTCATCTCCGCGGCCTCGTTCCAGGAAACCACGCGCGTGCTCACCGAAGCCTCCATCCAGGGCAAGGTGGACCACCTGCGCGGTCTGAAAGAGAACGTGATCGTTGGACGCCTGATCCCTGCCGGAACTGGCATGGAGTACTACCGCAACGTGCGCCTCTCGCCAGAAATGGAAGAGGCCGCCGCCAAGGTCCAGGAAGAAGTTTCAATCGCCTACGAGGAAGCCGAGCGCGCGCTCGAGCTGATGCGTCAGGAAGGCGAAACCGAAGAACTCGCAGCGGAGTAAGCGAAAATAGCATCACACAGGGGCGGGCCTAATGTCCGCCCCTTTTGTTTTTTTAGTGTAGGGGCGGGACTTGTCCCGTCCGGACTTTTAAGGCCGAGCAAGCCGAGCTAAAGCTCGGTGGACGGGGCATAGCCCCGTCCCTACACGATCTCTTTCATGCATGCGAATTCCAAATCCGATCAGGCAGAGGCCATATTTTCTCAATTGCCCGCATCCGCTCCAGAGCATACTCTGGATGTCCTGATGGTCCGTTTCCTGCGCCTGGTTCGCCTGGCTTTCTGGCGCGCGTTTCAGCACGACGCGTTCGCGATCGCCAAGGCGTCCGCCTATTCGTCGATCCTTACCTTCTTCCCCGGCCTGCTGGTCGTGGGATCGTTCCTGGCCACGGCCCACATTTCTGACGCTTATTCCCGCGAGGTGGGCGGTGCATTGAGCAAGATCCTTCCCGCGGGCGGCAGCACGGTGTGGACGTATCTTCGCGCAACCTCCCACCGCCCCATCGGGCTGTTGATCAGCACCTCGCTCATTACCTTGTGGACGGCATCCGGCGTGATCATTTCCTGGATGGAGGGTTTCCGCAAAGCCTACGAACTGCCCAAAGTCTGGGGGATCTTAAAAGAACGCTGCATCGCGCTGTCGCTGGTCATCCTCGCTGGAATTCCGTTGAGCTTTGCCACCATCCTGATGGTCGCCGGCAACAGCATTGAAACCCGATTGCTGTTCAATCTCGGCCACGAATTCGGCCCACTGGTTTTGCTGATGTGGATGCTGCTGCGCTGGACCATCGCCATTCTCACCAGCATCGCGGTCATCGCCCTCATTTACCATAACGCGGTCCCGCGTACTCAACCCTGGCACAGCGTCATCCCCGGAGCGGCCCTGGCTACTGCTATGTGGTATATGGCCACTGCGCTATTTGGCTGGTATCTGCGGCATTACTCCAACTACAACGTGATCTACGGCTCGCTGGGGTTTGGGGTTGCCATCCTGGTGTGGATGTACAACGTTTCGCTGGTGGTGCTGGTAGGCGCGGAGTTTAATGCCATGCTGTTTCCGCGGAATAAGCCCAGCGAGAGCTAATCGCGGCGCCCTAGTAAATCACCTTGATGGAAAACTGAATTTGCCGCGATGGCCCGGCAGTCTTGCTGATCAGCCCGAATCCACTACCGCGCACGATGTTCGAGGGCAAACCAAAGTTCACCACGTTGAATACGTTAAAAAATTCCGCGCGAAATTGAATAATCCCCAGTTCTCCTGACCCGCGATGGCCAAACGGCGTGTCTTTAATCAACGCCAGATCGTAGTTATGGAATCCAGGGCCACGAAATGTGTTACGTCCCAGAGTCCCAAAGCGCCCCTGGTTTGGGCCGGTGCCGTCGGGCACGCCGATCGGAATATTAAAAAAAGATACATTGTCCGCGCCGCGTCCGAAGTAGTCCTGACGCACGTTGCGGCTGGTGGAAAAATTGGGAGTGGATACCAGGTCAGGCCGGTCCGTCCCACCCGCGCCGGCTGCGGTTTGTTGCACACCGGAATAAACACTAAACGGTGATCCAGTAGTTAAAGTTGTGATGTTGAGCAACTGCCATCCATGAGTGAGAGTCCGTCCCAGCGGACGTAAAAATTCCACCCGTTCCAGCGGCAACATTTGAATTGCGCTCACGGTCAACACGTGGGTCACATCGAAGGTCGAGGGACCTTTTTCTGCGGCAGGATCAAATGGGTTCTGCGGCAAAGTTTGCAGTATGACGCCAGAGTTCCCGAACAGCCCGCCCAACACGGAACTGGTGTCATCGAGAGACTTGGAATAGGTATAACTCACCTGAAAACCGAGACCGAGCCGCGCGGAGTCCTTGCTCAATCCGGTTTGCAACGCATGATACGAAGAGTGCGAACTGCTGGTGACGATGCTCTCCGGCCCAAGCCCACCAATGGCGTTTCCCGAAGAATCAAACCGCGTAAAAGGCGCAAAACTGGGGCCGGCGCCGCCATAACCATTGGGCGAATACACCGACGTCAAATGAATTCCTGTGGTTGCAACATAGGCGGCGTTAAATTTTACCTGCCCGAAATCATGGTCAACGCCAAGCGTGTAACTTCCGATATAACCATTGCGGAAATTCTTGGCAATTCCGGAGAGCGTGACCAGTTGCAACTGATGGTTCGGAGTCAGCGCTGCCAGGTCCTGCTGGAAACGTTCCAGGTCGACAGGAGTATTTGCCGCTACCCCGTCGCTGGTGCCGTTTGGGAAAAGCAGTTGTCCCGAGGTTGTGTAAGCGGGCGGCAAGGCGGTTGAAGGCAAAGAATTTTGAAATGGAATCGGCGCACCGGGCGCGGCGCTGGCAAAAGTGTTAAAGATGAGAGGAACTCCGCCGGTAATAAAATTGTCCTGCCACAAATTAGGGAGAAGTGGGGTGATGGCCCCTCCAATATGGACCATGGTGCGCTTTGATACTCCATAGTCCAGCGCAAGGCGCGGGCCGAAGCCGCGCCAGTCCTGATCATACGGAGGCTGCGGATTATAGAGGAACACTTGGGTCGCATTCCGGTCCCAGTAAGGAACGTCCTTGCCCGATGCATCCACAAATTTCGGGGTTGAGGTGCGCTGATGTGCGTCATGAATGCGGCTGTTTACTTCATAGCGGAGGCCGTAATTCAATGTCAGGTTGGGCCTGATTTTCCATGAATCCTGAAAATAAAAATTGTAAGCTTCGCGCCGCACTGAAGCTTCATCAAAGCGGTTCCCGCCCGGAGTGACATCGGCCAGTAGCGACGCACTATAGGAGTACGGCGTCCCAGTCAGAAGCCCGAGCAGTGAATCCGGCAAGGGATCGCCGGGCTGAATATTGTGCTGTCCACTCGCAGAGGCGATGGCTACCGGCGAAAATGCGGTGCCTCCTCCGAACGAATACGCTCCGTTGGGTGTAGTGCCGAAGATGGTGGCGTCGCGGTTATAACGTAGTTCCACGCCCCACTTGAGGGTATGGTCTTTGCCGGCGAAAATCATGTCGTGCTTGAACTGGTAGAGGTTTCCAAAAGATCCGAAGATCGAACCTGCCGGCGTATTAAACCCCTCGAACAAACCATCGCCAAAACCAATTCCCGGCTGCACATGGTTGCCGGCGGGGAAAAACGGCGTGCTGCGGTCGTATCCGATGGCAGTTTCAAAACTCAGGCGGGGAGAAATGGTGCGCAAATACTTCACGCTCGCGTTGCGTTGATGATCGAAAAACCTCACCGCGAAACTGTGATCAAGCGCAATCTGATCGGGATTAGTTTCAGGCCCAGTGATCTGGTTCAGGCTGAACCGGGTCAACAAGTTCGCTTTGTCAGAAATACGGTGATCGACTCGGATGGAGAATTGGTTGGTGCTGGTGTAAATCTTGGCAGACGCTTCGTAGGTGCGCGCGCCGAACGCTCCGGTTGGATTGTTGGGTAAGGGATAGCCCGCCAGGATGGGCGCGATGGCGGAGTTAATACTGGACAGGGTCAGTGTGTCGCCGGGGAATGCGGTGGTATCAATTCCCTGCCGTTCCGCTGCCGTCGGTACAGGGAAGACCTGCGTGGTCCCCAGTACCTGCCGGAATCCCTGATACTCGCCGAAATAGTAGGTGCGGCCGCGGCCATCGTAAATATTGGGGACCACAATCGGCCCACCATTGGTAAATCCAAATTCATTGCGCGCAAAAGGCGGAATGCGCCGGGTGTCGGTGCCGCCATTGTGATCAAAATAATTCCGCGCATCGAAAGAGGCATTACGCACAAATTCAAAAAAGCTGCCGTGCACGAAGTTGGTCCCGGACTTGGTCACAACATTGGTGTATCCCGCGGCGCCGTGGCCGATTTCTGCTGGCATCACTCCGGAGTTGCTCTGGACCTCTTGAATGGCATCCACATTGAAATTGGAAAATGTGGCCCCGCCCATTTCCGGGTCGGTCGTGTCGGTGGAATCCATGGCGAACACGGTGGCATTGCCGCGCTGCCCGTTCATGGCAAATTGCTGGGTAAAGTTGGCAGCGCCATTGGAGTCGGTCATGGTGCCTGCGGCCAGCAGCAGCAACTTGCTGAAGTCGCGCTCGTTCAAAGGCAGGCTGGAAACTTCTCCGCTGGAAAGATGTTCGCCGCCGCTAGCCTGCGTGGTTGCGGCTTCTTCAGCGGTTATCAGCCGTAGTCCCTGGCCAGAAGATAGCTCCAGACCAATATGCTGGGTGATGCCCGCGTTCAAGTTCACCGGGTCAGCTAATGAGAATGTTTGCCCAGCCGATATCACCGAGAGGCGGTACTCCCCGGCAGCGATCTGAGTGAATGCAAACTCGCCATTCAACGAAGTGCTCGCGGTATATTCATGCGAGGCCGAGCGCAATTGAATGGTCGCCCGGAAGATGGGATGACCAGTTCCGTCGCGCAAAGTGCCATTCCAAGCCGTCGAAGTATTCTGCGCCGAGGCATGGGGCAACAATAGACCGAACATCAGGGCCAGCAGGATGGCGCGAGCCGAGGACGATAGCATCTGACCATGAGCATTATACTTATGGCACTATGGATTGAGCGTCCGCGGAGGACATATTGAAGGCTCGTAAGTGGAACCTTAATGCATTAGATCCAGCGACTGCCAAAACTACCCGCCGCCGTGCGAAGATTATTTGTACCATCGGGCCTTCCTGCAACAGTGAGCCGGTGTTGCGCGACCTGATGCGCATTGGCATGGATGTAGCGCGCCTCAATTTTTCTCACGGTTCGCATCATGAACATGCCCGCAGTATTAAGCGTCTGCGTGAGGTTGCGGAAAAAGAAGGACGTACACTCTGCATTCTCCAGGACCTCCAAGGCCCGAAAATTCGCACGGGAAATCTCGAAGGGCACACGCCTGTCACGCTGAAAAGCAAATCGCGGGTCACCATCACGCCGCGTGATATTGAGGGTACGGCGGATATTATCTCAACCACATTCAAGACACTGGCGCGGGAAGTGAAGCCCGGAGCGCGCATCCTGCTGTCGGACGGACTGATTGAGTTGCGCGTGGCCCGTGTCCGTGGCAACGATGTTGAGTGCGATGTGATCAACGGTGGTGTACTGGGGGAACACAAAGGCATCAATCTTCCCGGCATTGCCCTTTCCATTCCTGCACTCACGGAGAAAGACCGCGATGATTTGGAATTCGGCTTGTCTGAAGGTGTAGACATGGTCGCGCTTTCCTTCGTGCGCTCGGCATCCGATGTAAACAGCGTGAAGGAAATCATCGCTGCTCATGGCAAGGACACTCCCGTGATTGCCAAGCTGGAGAAGCCGCAAGCCATCGAACAACTCGACCACATTTTTGCCGTGGCCGACGGGGTGATGGTGGCCCGCGGAGACCTGGGCGTGGAGATGCCGCCGGAAAAAGTCCCGGTCATCCAGAAACACGTGATCAACCAATCTACATTATGGCGCAAGCCGGTGATTACGGCGACGCAGATGCTGGAATCCATGATCGAAAACCCACGCCCCACGCGCGCCGAGGCCAGTGATGTGGCCAACGCGGTCTTCGACGGCAGCGATGCCGTCATGCTTTCCGCAGAAACGGCCAGCGGACTGTATCCCCGTGAAGCGGTGGCCATGATGGCGCGTATCGTAATTGAAGCCGAAACCAGTATGTTGGATTCGCCTGCACCGCGCCGCCGCGAGCGGCGCAGGCTCTCGATCGCCGAAACCATTTGTGAATCGATTGCTCATGCTGCGGAAGACCTGCACATGTCCGCGATTGCAGTGTTCACCGAGTCTGGTACTACCGCGCGACTGATCTCCAAATATCGCCCCAGGAGTGGGATCCATGCTTTCACCCACCTGGCGCGGGTCTGTAATCGGATGAATTTGTACTGGGGTGTAAATCCCATATGGCAGCGGGAGCAGTGTTCCACTGAAGATATGGTCAGTACCGCCGAAACGCAATTGCGGCGCGGGCATCATGTGGAAAATGGCGACGTGATCGGCGTGGTTGCGGGAACGCAAATGTCCACGGGGTCTACCAATTTCATGCGGCTACACGTGGTAGAGCCGCCATCGAAAAGCACAGAGAAGCTGCGCAAGGCATCTAAGAAAAAAGTGTAGGGCGGACACTCCTGTCCGCCCTGCCGACAGCTCATGTGCTGTTGAAGGCATCGTAAAATTTGAATTGGTTTTGATAGTTAGAGGGCGGACAAGAGTGTCTGCCCTACACATAATTCCCGAGGTTTAATGGCAGGCAAAAGGCTTCTTTGTATCCTAATTTTCTGCGCGCAGTTCTGCGGTGCAGTTACGCGTCATTACTACATCACAGCCGAAGATGTCCCCTGGGACTACGCTCCCAGCCAACGGGATCTGATCCATGGGGCACCGCTGCCCAAAGACTGGATCAACGACACTGAATACAACAAGACCCGTTTTTTCGAATATACCGATAACACCTTCAAAACCCGCAAGCCGCAGCCGGAGTGGCTGGGAATCCTGGGCCCTGTCATCCGTGCTGAGGTTGGCGATGACATCGTCGTTGAATTCCTGAACAGAAGCAAGTACCCGCATAGCATCCATCCCCATGGGTTGCGGTACGACAAGAACAGCGAAGGCGGGGCATATATTCCGGCGGGAAAGGGCGCATCAGTGGCGCTCGGAGTGAAGTTCACCTATCACTGGTTCGCTGACGAAGGCAGCGGCCCCGGCCCGGGTGACCCAAGCTCAGTGGTGTGGTGGTATCACCCGCATACCGATGAGCCTCTGGAAACCAACGCCGGATTAATGGGTCCGATCATCATCACCGCCAAGGGTAAAGCTAAACCCGACGGTAGCCCAAAAGATGTTGACCGTGAGTTTGTCGCGACTTTCATGATCTTCGATGAAATGATGCCGCGCGAAACCATGTTCTATCATCCCAACGAAATGCAGCGGGTGAACGACAAAGGCCGCTTTTATGCCATCAACGGATACATCTTCGGCAATCTCCCCGGCCTCATCATGAAAAAAGGGGAAAAGGTCCGTTGGTACTTGATGGGCATGGGCAGCGAAATGGACATCCACACTCCGCATTGGCACGGCAAAACTGTCCGTCACGGAGATAAAAACACCGATGTGATCGAGTTGCTGCCCGCCAGTATGACTTCGGTGGACATGATCGCCGATAACATTGGCACATGGCTGTTCCATTGCCAGGTGAATGACCACATGGAAGCCGGAATGATGGCCAAGTACACGATTTATGAACCAGAGGATGAGGCGAAGTGTCCGGTGAAATTTGAGTCCGGCGACTTCTGGAAAAATCCGGATGAGATGTCCCTGACGGTCCGCAACAATGGCAACAAGACCATCAAAAATTTAATCCTGATGCCGGCAGTTTTTCTTTCTGCTCCACTTGATCTGCAAGTGTCGTCTACGCCATGGGCGACAAAAGGATTGATCGAGCCGGGACAAACACAGACGATAGTGTCGAACACTCCAGTTCAGAAAGCATCCCAACTCGCGGGCTGGGCTTTTTATCCCGGACAGGTAAATTTCACCGATGGCACTAAGTGGCTGCCGCAGCATGTAGGCCAGTGCTTCCACATCTACTGGCGGGATGAAGGAACGCCCACGCCGCCTATATTGCCGCCGCTGCAAATTGAAATCAACGACGACTAGTATGAATTCTGAAGCACTGGCTGGTACGTCGAGATTCCTGCACAGACCGGCAAAGCCGGGAGGCGATGGATTTGTCCTCACCCACGGCGCGGGCGCCAATGCCAACTCTCCGTTGCTGGTGGCCTTGGCAAATGCCTTGTCTGATGCGGGTTTCACGGCAGTCCGCTATAACCTGCCATTCCGCCAGCAGCGTCCCTTTGGCCCGCCCAGACCTGCAGATGCAGCAGGCGATCGCGAAGGGCTCAGAACTGAAGTAGAGGCGATGAGAAGAGAGGTCAGCGGTCGTGTCTTCTTAGGCGGACATTCCTATGGAGGGCGTCAGTCCTCAATGTTATGCGCTGAGCAAAATGGACTGGTAGACGGCTTGCTGCTGCTCTCTTATCCATTGCATCCTCCCGGCAAACCAGAGCGACCACGCACCAAACATCTGCCAGATCTAAAAATTCCAACCTTATTCGCCCACGGCACCCACGACCCATTTGGATCGATTGAAGAAATTGAATCAGCCCTAAAGTTAATTCCGGCAAAAACAAAATTGCTGGTCGTAGAAAAAGCAGGTCACGATTTAGGTTTTAAAGGAAAATCAAAACGAGAAGAATTGCCAATCTTAATAATTTCGGCATTCAATGAATTAATCTTTTAGATCCGTAAAATCCGTGGCTTAAGTTTTTAATTTACCCAGCCGGACTTTCCTCCGCCATTTTTCTTATCATCATCCGGAGGAATGTAGTTTCCATGCTCATCAAAAGTCACTGTACGGTCAT
Organism: uncultured Acidobacteriaceae bacterium; assembly: GCA_963792305.1. GTDB lineage: Bacteria > Acidobacteriota > Terriglobia > Terriglobales > Acidobacteriaceae > CAWBXL01. Next base: position 39,975 of record CAWBXL010000088.1, read on the forward strand.
GCTTGCGCATATAAACCTCAAATTTGCGCGCGGCCCGGCGACGCTTCCAACGATAGTAGCCATTGCGCAGGCCATAAAATCGTTCTGAAATGCCGAGTGAGACCTGTCGGCGAGTCAAAAATGCGATATACCAGATATATCCAACCCCGAGTCCAAGCAGGGCCACGAGATAAAAAAGAGCAAATTGGCTAAGCAACAGGTACGCAGTTTCAATCGCAGCGATCCCAAGCACGATCCATTTCACCGGAATCTGAATGGGTAACGGGAACAACATGATGGGAGCATCTCGATTAAATAAATAAAACACCATCAGGATTGCATTCGCAGCCGCTCCTGAACCAGCCGCTTGACCATGGGCGATGACGTGAGTAAATGAAAGCGCGAACCCTAATAGTGCTGAAAAAATTATGCTGCCAAAAAAAAGGCCATAAAATCGCGGCCGCCGAATACGTTCTTCAACCGATGCCCCTAGAAAATAAATCCCCAAAAGCGACAATGCAAAATCCAGAGGATCCACGTACATGAAGGCGTACGCCACAAACTGCCACAACCATTTTTTCTGTATTACGACTTCGGGGTCTAATACGCCGTGCGCTATGACGGCAGCGCCAACTGGGGGGACAAAAGCGTTCAGCAACAAAATGACGACATAGATTGCAGTGCTGCCTAAAATAATTTCCCGCACCGCACCGCGGAACGGTGGAAAGCCCATTTCGAAGGAAGTGTTCCTGGCCATAATTGCCTTAACGTTCCGGAACCGGCACTACAGGCAAGCTCCTGTGTCCCTTGTCATCGACAGCCCGCACAGCAAAGATGACATTGTCTTTAGACATTAGCAACGTGGCTTTGGTTTCTTTTCCTACCGTTTGGACATGCTCCCATTCCGGGCTGGTGGTTGCACGCCATACAATCTCATAGCCAGTCGCTCCGGCAGATGCCTCCCAGGTCAACGTTGAGTCGTTTTGCAGGTCTTTGGTCAAAATATGTACTTTGCCCGGAGGCGCCGGTCCTGAAGCCAGAGAAGCCAAAGTCGCGGCATTTATCCGGGCGACATGGGACACATAGTCAAAATTCACATGCGCAGGCACGTCTCCATATTCGATGCCATTTTCCGTGCGGATATTCTGGTGCTGACGAGTAAAGTTCTCACGATATTCGGTAAAGCGGACGGCGGCGAAGCCCTGTTCGTTGAAGGAAATGTGATCTCCGCCGCGGAGATAGCGATCCAGCCGGAAGATCAGCATCGGCTTGACACCAACATCGTAGGTGCGGGCAACTTCGGCAATATAACGGGACAATTGCCGTGAGGTCGAATCGTTTTCTCCACCCAGATTTTCTAACTTGCGGGTGTCCGCCTCGGATGCGGTTAATGGCACCCCCTCGGAAAAAACTCGCACCACACTGTTGTCCTGCCCGGGACTGCGGTCTCCGCCCACGATGTCATTGTTCAACGCTGCTTCAATGTTCCAGCCTTCGGTCTTCGCCATCTTCGCGAAATGTGCGCTACCGTACAATCCTTGTTCTTCTCCTGGCACAGTAAGAAAAATAATGGTTGCGGGAAACTTCAGTTTGCTGAGGACGCGGGCGCATTCCAGACTGACCGAAGTTCCGCTGGCGTCATCGTTCGCTCCCGGAGCAGCGCCAACCGCATCGAACGTGTCGCTGTTGCGCGAGTCATAATGTCCCGTTACCAGCACGATGCGTTTACCGTTTTCTGGATCGGTCCCTTTCAAGACTGCATAAACATTGGTTAGAGTCGTATCCTTCGGCACGCGGGGAGAGGTCGGCTGTACAAAACTATCTGTTTTCACCTCCAGACATCCGCCGCAATCGCGCGAGTAACTTTCAAACTGGCTTTTGATCCACTCCCGCGCCGCTCCGATACCATGTCCAGCCGCAATGGAATCAGGGTCCTGGGCAGAAAGGGTCAGCCGCGTTCCAAAGCTCACCAATTTTTCGATGTTCGCATGAATGCGTTCCGGGGAAATCTGCTTAAGTGCAGACGCGATTTGCGGATCAGGCGTCATCATTGACGGGGAGCCCTGGCCATGCGCCACCGCCAACAACAAAACGTTTACGGCCATCAGAACGGAACACCTGCGCGCAAAAAAATCTCGTTTCATACTTGCCATCTTCCCCTATCCTGTGGATGGGTTTTCCCTAGTACCGCCCATTGCCGGGTAAAGGCACTTGACCTATCCCCCCGGAGAATCTAAATATTAACAGGGAGGCATATCCCGCTAGTGGGAGGCAATCATGGTCTATTGTCCAGAATGTGAAACCGATCTCGATATCCAGGAAGATGAAGTGGACGAGGGAGAAATCGTCTCTTGTCCGGAGTGCGGCACCGACTTTGAGGTGGTGACCGTGAACCCGCTTGAACTAAAGGCAGTCGAGGAAGGCTACGAGGAAGACGAAGAAGAGATGGCGGAAGAAAGCGAAGATGACAACTAGTCGTTTGCGCTTTACCGGATCTCGCGCGGTATCTCGTCCATTTGTATGGATTGCACTCTTCTCCATCTTCTTTGGATTGGGTGTGGCCGGCGCAAGCCAAGACTTAGGAAAGAAGGAAAAACCTTACGCGCTGATATTCGGCACGGTGTGGGGGCCGGACAACCGTCCGGTCTACGGCGTACGAGTATTGATTCGCCGCTCCGACAAAAAGAAACCGCAGTGGGAGCTTATCTCCAACCATAAGGGGGAATTTGCCCAGCGTGTACCTGCGGGTAAGGCGGATTATATTATCTGGGCGGATTTGAAGGGCTATAAGTCATTGGATGGAGGGAAGTTAAATCCAGGTGATGAGGCGACTGTCCACGTTGATTATGAAGAGCGAGTAGATACCGGGTTGCATCTAAAGTAGTGGTGTGAGCTTCGTGGGGAGGCAGCACATGAAAAAGATTTCAATCATAGCCTTAACGGTACTGCTAATCGGTCTTTCTTTGAACCTTGCTTATGGGGAAAAAGATAAAGGCGACGGCGGTCGCCTGCTCGTCGGCAAAGTGCTTGACCATTCGGACAATCCGCTGCCTGGCTCCATCGTCTATCTAAGTAATACGCGTACGCAAAGTGTTAAAACGTACATTGTTGGCGACGATGGGTCCTACCGTTTTCCTGCCCTGTCGCCGAATATTGACTACGAAGTTTACGCCCAGAACAAAGGTCGCAAGAGTGAGACCAAGACTGTCAGCAGCTTCGATAGTCGGACGCAAGTCAACATCGTGCTGAAGATTGACACCAGTAAATAAGAGGTCAAATTTGCCGCAAGAACTTACCTGGGACAGCGCTGAAGATATCGGGATCCTACTGACAGAGAGGCATCCCGAGCTCGACCCTCTGACCGTGCGCTTCACCGATCTGCACCGCTACGTCACCGAACTGCCCGAGTTCAAGGACGACCCCAAGAAGTCAAATGAGGGCAAGCTGGAAGCTATTCAGATGGCTTGGCACGAGGAATTTCAAGACCGCTAATTTAGCTATTTCCTGTAATCCATCCTAATCCTACGTCTATCAAATCGGGCACGTGTGTATGTCCGCTTGCTCTGCCGGGTGGATGAGCAAATCAAAAATTGAGAAAGAGCTTTATCGCGGAAACACAGAGCAAGACGATGCCGATTTGGAAGAGCACAATAGCAACAGACGAGAGGTAATTTATAGTTTTATCCTTGCCCCAGGCTAAGGCAAGTAATCGCTCGAAACGGTCGGGTTTCGAGTTTTCAGCCAACTTTTGAAGTTGCTTTGCAAGGTCGGTGAAGTGTTGAGAGACATCTTTTTCTTCAGATTTCACGAGCATGGTGCCACTCATGGTCTGCGAAAGGCGAGTTAGAGAAGTAGCGCCGACATGAAAACTGTACTGCGACGTCAACTGGTACCACTGTTCAAGAATGGTGCGGTTT
>CAWBXL010000089.1:0-35839 GCA_963792305.1 uncultured Acidobacteriaceae bacterium
GGTTGGCTCGTCCAAACTCCACCTTGAAAAACACGCGCGAAACCAGCCAGGAGCGGGCGTTCCTGCAGGTGTCGCATACCGTACGCGTTCGCGCGCCGGGAAAAAATCTCTCTGACTGTCAGCCCAGGCGGCTCGCGATAGTAGCGTGACGTCGAAAGCCCCGCCAGTCCCTAGAGTTCACCGCCGAAGAATCGCTGGATGAACTACGCACTTTGGCCACAAGCGCAGGCGCGGAGGTCGCCGGAGAATTCCTCCAGCACCGCGATAACCGGATCCGGCCACATTAATCGGCAAAGGAAAACTCGAAAGAAACCGCCGGAGCCGCAGCGTCGGTCTCCGCCGAATCTCATTCTGTTCGATCACGACCTAAGCGCATCCCAGCAGCGCAACATTCGAGGAAGAAGTCAAAACGCGGGTCATCTATCGAACACAGTTGATTCTTTATCTTCGCCAAACACGCGAGAACACAAGAAGGCCAGCCTCCAGCTGATGGCCCAGCTGGAATATATGCTCCTGCGCCTTGCCGGACGAGGAATCGAAATGTCTTAGCTAGGCGGAGGCATCGGCACCGAGGTCCTGGCGAAACGCAACTGGAAACCGACCGCCGAAAAATCTACCGCCGCGTCCGCCACGTAAAACAGCAACTGGAAAACGTATAGGCTATCCGGCGCCCAGCAGCGCCAGAGAAGGGAATCGGCGCCCGTGGCGACCGTAGCGCTGGTCGGCTATACCAACGCGGAAATCCACGCTGCAATGCCCGACGAAAGCTGGAGTGCTGGCATCTTCAGAATGTTCGCCACGCTCGATCCCACATTCTGCGCCGTAACGCTGCCATCCAAACGAAACGTACTGCTCTCCGACACGGTGAGGTCTTCTACCGCAACCTTCCGCATGCGCTGGTCACATCATTCCGTGCGACGCTGGAAGAAGTCCAGCGCGCGTCGTTAGATACTCCATGTATCCGACGCCAGCAGCCCGCTTTCGATAGAACAGGACATTCAGGTAGAAAAAGTCTTGAAAGAGTTGGAAGCCGACAGCAAACCGAAGACTCCGTGTGATGAATAAAGTCGACCTGCTTCCTTCGGGACAAGAAAATGCACGTAACGATGTGCAAACCATGTATGTGTCCGCGGCAAAAGGAACCGGCATCAGCAGCTTGCTGGAAAAAATTGACGAAGTTGCAAGAAGACCGCCCCAGCCGAGTCCGCCTGAAAATCCCGCAAAAAGAAGGCAAGGCATTAGCATTCCTGGAAGCAAAAGCGCAAATCTTCTCCCGAAAATACAAAGAAGAATCAGTAGAGCTGGAAGTCAATGCAGCCGAGTCAGTCCTGCGCTCAGTAAGAAAATGGCAGATCCCGGAGGAATCAAAAAAGCCTCGGAGGGGCACAAGAATGCAGCCCATGATGTGAGTCGTGGGTTAGCAGAAAAATCGACAAGCCCCGTAGGGGCCAAAGAGAACATAGTACTGGGATTATGCCGTTTGCGCGTTCGTTCTACGTGGAAGAACTGCTTTAATCCCTACTACAATCGTCACTGCTAATAAAAAAATCCAAACAAGAAAAGCCACAGGATGCTAGCGAGAGCTGCTATAAAGTCAGGCCAATCGGTTACACCAAGTCCAGCAGGAACCATTAAGCATCCAGCAAGAGAGATCACCACAACCGGAACAATCCATCAGCCACGCTGATCTATTTGCTTTGTGTAACGAATCAATTCTCCATCCAATCATCCACCATTGTCCGGCGATGCCAAGGGCCAGAAGAATGTCTAACATATATTGTTCCCGTCTTAGCTCCCATCCGGAGTTTGCGTAACAGCTGGCGTCAGTAATCCAGAGCTACATCCCCGAAAACTTCCGTCCAATCCAAGAACAAGCATAGTGGGAAATTCAATGCCAAGTGCAAAATGATCAGCGACCGAGGCGCGATATTCGTAACAAGGCGTCGATCGCCAAATCAATCTCGGTTTTTATTTTGAATTCAGGCTCGTCCAGTGGAGGTGTGTTGTTGAGATTGGGCCAAACCCTGTTTTGTTGGGGATAAACAAACAATGTAGCCAGGATCAAATGGACCAGAGGCAAGAGAAGGGAATAGCGCAATCTCTTCATCGCTTCAATTAGACACCACAAAAAATTAAATGGGCCGGCAACCAAGAAGCGGTGACTTTCCTTGGCTATCGGCCCATTCGACCCTGAATTGGATCGGAGGTGATATATCCATGCTAGACCCCTGAGATGAGAAGTCAAGATTTTTGCACTATTTCCTCAGCCTCTTGACAAATTCAAAAATCCCAATTCTGGACAAACAAATTAAGCCCAAAATGATCTTCCTTTACATTGACTACTAACCCCTTAGAATGTTAGCTTTAACAGTTTTCATAGCCCTCATAAAGCTCGACTGAATTTTCATCACAAATGGATCAGACGTTAATACAACTACGCGGATTACTGCTCGGGGCGATTCCCACAGTGATCTTTCTTTTAGTCGTGTACTGGCTCTACGCGGTGATTGTTCACAAGCCGCTGATGAAAGTGCTGGCTGATCGCCGTGCAAAAACTGAAGGCGCGGTAGAAAAAGCGCGAGCTGACGTGGTTGCAGCGGAGGCAAGGACCGCGGAGTACGAACAGCGCATGCGCGAAGCTCGAGTATCAGTGTTCAAAGCACAAGAAGCGCGCCGTCAGCAGGCAAATCAAACTCGCGCCGCTGGGGTAGCCGAAGCTAAAGCCAAAGCGCAAAAGCAAGTCGAAGCAGCGCGCGCCAACATCGAAAAAGAAAAAGCAGAAGCGCAAGCCGGATTGACCGCAGAAGCAGGAAAACTGGCCACAGAAATGATCCGCACTGTCCTAAGCCCGGCAGGTGGACGATGAGACGCCTCAAGAAGATGCGCGCAAAGATTGCCTTGCTCGTTGTCCTGCTGGGAATGGCTGGGTTCTCGTTACGCGTGCAGGCAGCAGAGCAAGCAAATACGGAGCGTCCTTCAGCTTCTTCAAAAGAAAAACTGTCTCAAGAATTGCAGAACGCCGAGGAAGAGGGAACTGCCGCTTTTAAACATTCCACCTCGGTAAAGTTCATCGCGAAGTTGACTGGTCTGAGCACGGAGAGCGCCTACTGGCTCTGTGTTATTGGGAACTTTGCCATTGTCGCCGGTGTACTCGTCTGGGCATTGAGAAAGAATTTGCCCGCAGTTTTCCGCAACCGTACGGCGAGTATCCAGCAAGCAATGGCAGAAGCCAGAGCTGCCAGTGAAGATGCAAACCGCCGCTTGGCAGACATTGAATTGAGACTCTCGCATCTCGACAGCGAAATCGCAGAGATGCGCAATGCCGCTGAAAAAGAAGGCGCAGCCGAAGAAGAGCGCATCAAGGCCGCAACTGCTGACGAAATGAAAAAAGTGGTCGAGTCAGCCGAGCAGGAAATTTCCGCCGCCGCCAAAAATGCCCGCCGCGACCTGCGCGTCTATGCGGCAAACCTGGTAGTGTCGTTGGCCGAAAAACAAATTAAAGTGGACGCCGCCACCGACCAAGCCCTGGTTCAAGGGTTCGCCAAACGTCTGGCCTCCGATAGCGCAGGCCCGAGGGACAGCCGCTAAATGGCAACCGTCACTAACACCTACGCGCGCGCCTTCGTGGACGTGGTCATCGACCGCAAACTCGATGCCGCCAAAACGCTGGCGGAAGTCCAATCCATCGCGACGCTGGTTACATCAAGCAAACCATTAAGAGAAGTGTGGGAGTCGCCCTCCATCCCACCCGATCAAAAGAAAAAGTTGCTGGATGCGATTGCAGCCAAAGCCGGCATTTCGCGCGAAGTCCGTAACTTTATCGCGGTTCTGATCGATAAACGCCGCATCAGTTTTCTGGCGGCAATTGTTAAACAATTCGAGCAAGACCTGAACCAGCGCTTGGGGTTCGCGGTTGCGGAAGTTACCAGCGCCAGAGACTTGAGTGATCAAGAGCGCCGCTCGCTGGAATCCGAAGTAGAAAAACTAACCGGCAAGAAAGTTCGCGCCAACTATGCAAAAGATGCCGCGATTCTGGGCGGAGCAGTAGTAAGAATCGGCAGCACCATTTACGACGGCTCAGTAAAAGGCCAACTGGAAAAAATGAGAGAAGCCTGAGTTCGTAAAGGGCAAAAAATGCGCGCAAAAAGATGTGCGTATACAAAAGGGAAGGGCACGAGTTCCACTTGTAGGAAACCAAGCTTGAGAAAGCTGAGAGCTAAAGGCTGACGAGCTAACTATGGCACAAATCAAAGCAGACGAGATCACACAGCTGATCCGCCAACAAATCGAAAACTACGAATCTAAGATCGCGGTCGACGAAGTCGGCACCATCATCACGCTTGGCGACGGGATCGCTCGCGTCCACGGCCTCGACAAGGTCATGGCCGGAGAACTCCTTTCTTTCCCGCACGACATAGCTGGCATCGCCATGAACCTGGAAGAAGACCAGGTCGGCGTCGTGATCCTCGGCGAGTACACCGAGCTTAAAGAAGGTGACGAGGTCAAGCGCACCGGACGCATCATGAGCGTCCCCGTCGGCGACAAAATGATCGGACGCGTGGTCAATGCTCTAGGTCAGCCGATCGATGACAAGGGCCCAATCGCCACCGAACAAATTCATCGAACTGGAACGCATTGCGCCGGGCGTAATCGATCGTCAACCAGTCCGCGAACCGATGGCGACGGGACTGAAAGCCATCGATAGCATGATTCCCGTAGGCCGTGGCCAGCGCGAGTTAATCATCGGCGACCGTCAGACAGGGAAGACCGCCGTTGCTATCGATACCATCATTAACAGCCGGGGCAACGATCTAATTTGTATCTACAACGCGATCGGACAGAAACGTTCTTCCATCGCGCAGGTAGTAAAAATTCTGGAAGACGCAGGCGCGATGGAATACACCATCGTAGTCGCAGCGTCAGCATCCGAGCCAGCTCCGATGCAGTACATCGCTCCATACGCAGCATGCGCCATTGGAGAATATTTCCGCGACACCAAGCGTCACGCGCTCGTCATCTATGACGATCTCTCAAAACACGCAGCTTCGTACCGCGAAATCTCGTTACTGTTACGCCGTCCACCAGGCCGCGAAGCCTACCCCGGAGACGTCTTCTATCTCCACTCCCGTTTGTTAGAGCGTGCAGCAAAGCTGAGCGACAAAAACGGCGGCGGATCACTCACCGCGCTGCCAGTAATTGAAACCCAAGCGGGCGACGTCTCGGCGTACATCCCCACCAACGTGATTTCCATCACCGACGGCCAAATTTACCTGGAAACGGACTTGTTTAACAAAGGCATCCGTCCAGCGGTAAACGTTGGACTCTCCGTAAGCCGCGTAGGTGGTAGCGCGCAGATTAAAGCCATGCGACAGGTCGCAGGCAGTATGAAGTTGGAACTGGCCCAGTTCCGTGAACTAGCCGCCTTCGCGCAATTCGGCAGCGATCTAGACAAAGCCACACAGGCCCAGCTGAATCGCGGTCAAAGACTGGTCGAACTTCTGAAACAGGGACAGTTCTCGCCGTTGCCATTCTCTAAGCAGATTCTGGCGATCTTCGCCGGAACCAGCGGCTTCCTCGACGACCTGCCGGTCGATCAGATCGGCGACTTCGAAAAAGAGTTATACAAATATGTCGATTCAGCCAATCCCGGCGTGTTGCGCGCCATCATGGAGAAGAAGGTTCTGGATGATGGATTGAAAGCCGAGATGACAAAAGTGATCAAGCAGGCAAAAGAAACATTCGTAGCCGACAGACAAGCAGTAGCAGCAAAATAGTTGGTGTGGGTAGTGCTGGCTTAAGCCACGCAATGGGGATGGGCGCGAGTTCTATTCGTGCCAATCAGCGGTAAATTTTGATCGGCTTTAGCCACTGAGGTTTTGCTTTTTAAGGAACACAAGGTCCCTCGAGGCCTTCGGCCCTCGGGATGACAGAGTTGTGATGGGACTTAGCTAAAAGCTAGTAGCTAAGAGCTAGAAGCTTTTTTATGCCAAACGTACTCGACATTCGACGCCGTATCCGCAGCGTGACCAACACGCGCCAGATTACCAAGGCCATGAAAATGGTCTCCGCTGCGAAACTTCGCCGCGCTCAGGAACGCGCCTTGGCGGCGCGCCCGTACGCGCAGATGCTGACGAACGTCTTGAAGTCTTTGGTCTCCCGGGCAGAAATCTACGACCCGGAAACCGGAGAGCCAAAACATCCATTGCTCGCCGCCCGGCCCGAAAACAACATCCTTTTTCTAGTTGTCACCGGAGACAAAGGCCTAGCCGGCGCTTTCAACACCAACATCCTGAAAGCCGCCGCGAAATTCCTTGTCCACCGAATCGGGCAAGAACATCGAAGTCGAAGCCATCGGACGCAAAGGCCGCGACTTCCTTCGCCGCCGCTACTCCACCGCGGAACCAGTAAAGCCGACTCCACCGGATCTCCCCGCACCACCATCGTCGGTGAGCACATCGGAGTTCTAACCAAAGTGGAATACGAAATGGTCGGCGAGATGGCGGAGCGCATCATCGAGCGTTACACGCGCGAAGAAATCGATTCCGTCTACATCGTCTACAACGAATTCAAATCGGTGATCGCCCAGCGTCTGGTGGTAGAGAAAATCCTGCCCATCGGAGAAGTTGGTAAAGCCGGCATCGCCCAATCCGATGAGATGACACAGGAAGAAAAAAAGCACGCGATTGAAGCTTCAAAAGGTGCAGGAGTAAGCGTGCGCGCAGCAGATACAAGCGCCATAGACGAAGCCGCCTCCCACTTTGCCACAGCGCAGGTTGATTACATCTACGAGCAGCCGGCCGAAGAACTGTTCAAGTCGCTGCTGCCAAAATATGTAGCCATACAAATTTTTCGCGGTTTGCTTGAATCCGTAGCTGCCGAGCACGCAGCCCGCATGACCGCCATGGAAGCAGCAACCAGCAATGCAACCGACATGATCGACAGCCTGACGCTGGTGATGAACCGCGCCCGTCAGGCAAAGATTACAAAAGAAATTATCGAGATCGTAAGCGGCGCAGCCGCAATGAATTAATGAATTGAGTTTGTGGTGACAGCCGCCTCGGCTGTCCGCCGGACAAAGTCCGGCAGAGGATAAAGATGCCAGAGAATACAGGACACGTAATTCAAATTTCCGGACCTGCCGTAGACGTGCAATTTCCAGAGTCTGCGCTGCCGCCAATCTACGAAGCCGTCCGCGTCACCAGCGACGGCTTCAAAGTCCCGTCGCCCATCAACGTAATTCTCGAAGTGCAACAACACTTGGGCGAAGGCCGCGTACGCTGCGTCGCCATGCAGGCCACCGACGGCATGGTGCGTGGCATGAAAGCAATCGACACCGGCGGACCAATTTCCGTGCCCGTAGGCAAAGGTACACTGGGCCGCGTGATGAACGTAATTGGCGAACCGGTGGATCAATTGGGCCCCGTTGCACACACCAAAAGACTCCCCATCCACCGTCCAGCTCCATTGTTTGACGAGCAATCCACAACCGCCGAGATGTTCGAGACCGGCGTAAAAGTCGTTGACCTGATCCAGCCATTCTTGAAAGGCGGGAAGATCGGTCTCTTCGGTGGCGCCGGCGTCGGCAAGACTGTCGTCATCATGGAGTTGATCAACAACGTCGCCAAGCAACATGGCGGATACTCCGTATTTGCCGGCGTCGGCGAGCGCACGCGTGAAGGCAACGACCTCTGGCTCGAAATGACCGAGTCCGGAGTTATCAAACCGGGCGATCCATCAAAATCAAAAGCCGCGCTGATCTACGGCCAGATGACCGAGCCTCCAGGCGCGCGTCTTCGTGTCGCGCTGACCGGCCTTACGGTCGCCGAATATTTCCGTGATGAAGAAGGTGCTGACACGTTGCTGTTCGTCGACAACATCTTCCGCTTCACCCAGGCCGGTTCAGAAGTGTCCGCGCTGTTGGGCCGCATGCCCAGCGCTGTCGGTTATCAACCGAACTTGGCAACTGAAATGGGTGAATTGCAGGAGCGCATTACCTCGACGAAGAAAGGATCCGTCACATCTGTGCAAGCCATCTATGTGCCTGCCGACGACTTGACCGATCCTGCTCCGGCCACCACGTTCGCACACTTAGACGCGACCACAGTGTTGAGCCGTGCGCTGACAGAAATCGGAATCTATCCCGCAGTCGATCCGCTGGCTTCCACATCGCGCATTCTCGATCCGCGTATCGTGGGTCAGGAGCATTACGACGTAGCTCAGCAAGTGAAGAGAACCTTGCAGACCTACAAAGATCTCCAGGACATTATCGCCATTCTCGGTATCGACGAACTAAGCGAAGACCAAAAGCTGACGGTAGCGCGTGCAAGAAAAATGCAGCGCTTCCTCTCGCAACCATTCCACGTAGCCGAACAGTTCACCGGAGCCGCAGGCCGTTACGTGAAAATCGCCGACACCGTAAAAGGCTTCAAGGGAATCGCAGAAGGGAAGTACGACGACATCCCCGAGCAGGCTTTCTACATGAAGGGCCCAATCGAGGAAGTGTTAGAAGCTGCGGAGAAGCTGAAGTCCGCCGCATAGTAGCTAGGAGCTAGGAGCTGTTTTATGGCAGACACTTTCCAACTCGAAATCGTCACCCCAGAGAAAATGGTGGTGAAAGAATCCGCGGAAGAAGCCCAGATCCCCGGCAAGCAGGGATATCTGGGAATTCTTCCGGGTCACGCCCCGCTGATCACCGAACTGGCGGTCGGAGAAATCACCTACCGCGCCGGGGGAGCCACGCATCACCTGGCAGTAGCATGGGGATTCGCGGAAGTGTTGCCGGACAAAGTGACGATCCTCGCTGAAACCGCAGAACGCCCGCAGGAAATCGACGTAAAGCGCGCACAAGAAGCGAAGACCAAAGCAGAAGAACTGTTAAAGACAGGGAAAACCGAAGAGGATTTCACCAGGGCAGAAGGCCAATTGCAGCGTGCAGAAGCCCGAATTCAAGTAGCGTCCGAAAAATAGTTTCGGGAAGGGCACGAGTTCAACTCGTGCCAATAAAATCACATCAAGAGTCACGCTTTAGCGCCTGGGGTCACTGCACCTCGCCCAACGGCGTGATCTTCGTATTCGTCCCAAACTTCTTATAATCCCGATACGTCACATCCTCCGCCATATTCACTCCCTTAAACAAAGCCACACGAGCATCCAGCTTCAACGCCACATGCTTTGGCAGCCACACCTCATCATTTACCCGCGTCAGCTCAATCTGAATATTCGATCCCTTATGCAGCCGCACCAAGAACAGCCCCACTGAAACCGTATCAATGCATTGAATATCTAGCTTTACCCATTGTGACTGTGCCTTATCCAGCCAGGCGCGAAAGCGAAACTTGGGCAGAAACTTCGCATCTTTACTATGAGGCTCATACCCCGGCCGCGGATCGGCATCGATCACATAAGTCTCTCGCCCATTTAACGACTCAGTCCCCACCCAGCGAAAGTTGTAAGCATCGGCCACCTCCTTCACAAACTGCCGGCCATCTTCCCGTTCCTTTTCCGCCTTTTTCAGTCGCTTCTGCCGATCGTCCTCACTCTCGTCTTTGCGCTTATCAATGATTCTCTGGATCTTCTCATCTTCTTTCTTAGCATCATTTTCTGGCAGCGGCTTGTCATCCTTGGCGACCAGTTTCCGCACTTGCTCTTCAAACAGAACCATAATCTCGTAGGTGCGAGTCTCCGTAGATTTCGTCTGCCCATCGCTATCCAGTTTGTGCTCTTCTTCACGTTCGGTATAGGTATAATCCCGCAGCTTTTTGTCATTTTCCAGGTCCTTGTCCGCGGCCTGGCGCACCAATGCCTGTATCTGTTCCTGTGAAAGCGCAACCTCCTGAGCGGCAAGCGGCCAATGAAGGAATGCGAATACGATCAGGCAGGCAAACGTACAGAATTTCCCCATGCAGATATTCAAACACAGGCAAGGAAACTTAGTTCTGTGCAGCCTTCAACTCCACAACCACAAATCGCGCAGGATCAGAGGAGCTATTCATCAAATCAGTCTTGCGACCGCCCCCAATCCACCAAACGCTCCCCGGCGATTTCCTTGTGTGAAGATCATTCCCAGCTCTGACATCCAGGTCAGTCACCGGAATCAGCAATTCAAGCATTCCCTTGTCCGGCGGCTCCAAAATGTCTCGAGGCAGTAATTGCACATCGCTGGCCTCAGCCTCCCCCAGCTTAAGTGTGTTGTGAAACTTCTTGTTTGGGTCGGTGGGAGGGCCAATCGCGCTGCTGCCATAATGCCAACCGCCAGTGTCAGACTGGAAGCCAAAGGTAGTAACTTTGTCATTCAAGAACTCAACCGTGATATTGCGGTAGTCGGAAGTCTGATCGTTGCGCAATCCGCGCGCGACTCCTGAGTATAAGAAGCGTGCGTCGCCCGCGTTAAACCGGAAATTTAAAATCTCCGACTCACCCTCATTCCACATCACCATCTCGCAATCCTGTAGCGTGACCACGAGAAAGTTGTGCTGATGCCTCACAAAAGCATGCTCCCCCGCATGCAGTACCACCTCAAACACGCGCACCTGATCATTCGACAACAGCAAATGATGATGCTGTTCAGAAGCAATGTCCTCCGGGACCGGAACTTGAGCGTGAATTTGAGGAGTGTTGAAAACCGGGAAAGTTACAAGAAAAAGCACAGCCTGTAAGACGGGATTTCGCGGCAAAAAGGGACTCTCCGAATGAAATATGGTTTCTCTTTACATACCTTAATTGCAAAGCCTAAATCGCGTATCTGTTGCAACGAATTGTTTACAAATTTGTGACAACCTAACCGACGTTTTTTTCTAAATTGAATATCGATCCAAGTGCGCCGCCAGTCGGGAGTACGCCTACTGGAAAGCGAAACGCCCGAATGCGCCTAGGCGGTCTTTTGGATAAGAAACGCCGAGAAACCTCGCAGAGGCTGGCTATGACCTCAAGCCCCATGCCGGCCTCTGCTCTCGGCGCCGCGTGCCAGATGTTTCGGCGCCTTAACAGCCTTCCCCAAACATTCCGCCTGAAATAATCTTTCATCCACCCGGGCCAGCCGTTTGACCATTCCCGGCTTCAACAGCTTGAAGTGCTTGATCTCAAACAAATAATCCACAATGAACCACAGCGGCTTGTCAGTCGTCATCCAATGCTGCGAATCAAACCGCTTCAAATTCACCGGACGAGAAAATCTTCGCAACGTCCGCTCCCGCCGCATATTGAAATAAAGATTGAAGTAGCTCATTGCCAGTTCGCGCAGTGAGCGATAAACAGGTTCACGCCCGCGGCATCCGGTGTAATTCGATTTCGCAATTGAGCCCCAGTGACCATCGACTTTGTAGACAGCAATAACATGATCTGTGTCATTCTCCGCTTCCAGATCCCAAATCAGCGGAGGATACCCATTGGCCCAAAGCGCAGCAGCACCGAACATCGCCCCCTCGAGACAATGCGAAGAGTTGTTCTTTAAAACCAGTCGAGGAGACCACGCGGTGTCCTCCAAGTGGTAGGGCATGTCATCAATAAATCTCTGGATACCGGCAGGGTTTTTCAGGCTACGCAACTTCCGCAGCTCAGCAGGGGTGAACGAGGTGGATGTGTCCATCGGCTAAGCAAATTTTAGCCGAGGAAGGGAAGCAGCGCATTAACCAACTAGCGCCATATGCGCCCTATATAAAGGTAGTCGCGAAGCGACGGAATGTGAAAGCCCGGCACGGCAGTGCCGGGAAAACTTGAAAACGACCGAGTCCCGAAGGGACGGTACGCTAAACCGAAAACAACTCTCTCAACTCTCCCGCCGAATCCACCACCACGTCCGGCGGATCCGGGCTCAACGTATGCGGCGCAAACCCATACGTCACCCCACAAGACCACAATCCTGCATTGCGCGCGGTCCCGACATCCACATGCGAATCGCCAACCATCAACGTATCCTGGGCGGACACTCCGGTCTCACGCAAAATCACCCGCGCCCCTTCCGGATCAGGCTTCTTGGTGGCAAAACTATTCCCGCCATACACCGTAGAAAAAAACGCCCCCAACCCCAAAGCCTCCACAATCGCCCGCGAAGGTATCACCGGCTTATTGGTCAAAACCGCCATCTTCCGCGAAGCCCCATTCCGCCCCTGAATCACGCGCAACGCCTCAATCATCCCGTCATAAACTGTCGTGTAATCCAGCTTGTGCTCGCGATAATAAGAAAGAAAAAACTCCAGCCCAGTCTTCACCAGCGCGTCATTATCGGCCTCATCCCCCAGCGCCCGCCGAATCAGCGTAGGAGCCCCATCGCCCACATAGCTGGCAATCACATCCTCCGGCAACTCCGGACGCCCAATATGCCGCAACGCCGCATTCACCGAATGCACCAGATCCAGACGCGAATCAATCAACGTCCCATCCAGATCAAAAATCACCAGCCGAATTTTCTGAGGATCAAACTGACGATGGAAGCGAATCATTGTGGATATTTCAAGAATAGCACCCAAACACGAGGGATTTTGGGTAGAGCATCGGCTTCAGCCATGCCCGAAAGATGAACAGTGATACTCGCGCCAGAGGCGCAACTACCACGAAGCCAAACTTCAAAACATCTCACACGAAAATATTGCTATAGATGTTAGAATCCCTGACCATGTTAAGCCGTATTTGGGAGTTCATAACTGAGGCTGGAGGATGGGCAGTAGCCTCAAACTCTACGTCTTTCGTTCTCTTTATAATTGGCATCATTCAAGTCAGTCGATACGGTTCAACGATCACAACATCATTTTTCTTCGTTCTGTCCGTCATTCTCTTTTGGATTGGCGGGTTCATCGCATGGAATAACGAGAGAAACAAGCGTGAGGAAATAGAGGAACGGCTGAAAGCGTCTGGGCCAAGAATTTATATGCAAGCCGCCGTAGATTTTGGGCAGAATATAACCTATTTCACTCTAACTAATAGAGGTACGACAGCCGCACATTTGGTATCTGTCTCTAGCGAAATTGGGGGAATCGCTCCGTTCCCTGCGATCGATTGCATACCTGCAGGCGAAACATCTAAAGTGATCTTTGGCGTAGAAGGCGGAGTAAATCACGGAAACAATGCGCTTCCATTGTTGGGGTTGACATACCAACGTGAAAGGCAAAAGCAGCCTGATGAATATTTCAACTCTTTAACATTTCCAATCAAGATTGTTTGTACGGATCACACGTTTAAGCGCGAGTTTGTGAGCGAATGCGAAGTTATGTACTACCCAGAACGAGAAACAGAATACGCACGTGAATTGATAAAAATCAGCCAGCGGCTATTTATGGATATTATTGTGGTTCAGCATTCCAAATTCTACGAGTTGAAAGAAATCGAATCAGAACAGCTTAAAAAGTAGTAAACAAGATTTTGAGAGTTCCATGCATGCTGCACTCACCATTGCGCGTTGGGTACTGGGTAGTATTTTGATCTACGCTGCAATCTTCTTATACGAAGATCAAGAAGGCAGAATCCAAAACACCTTGGAAGAATGGTGGATCAAAATTGAAGATAATCGAAGTAAAGCAGTGTCAAAAAGCGCCATATTCTTTCGTGCCGTTGCAAGGGTAACGAATGGCGTATTCGATTATTTGTTTGGTCAAGACCTGTTTTCATCTGAATCAATTGGCAGTTCATTCTGTCTTTCCGCGAGCTCCTTGTTCATATCGTTCTCGCTATCCGATATTTTAGACAGAGGTATGCCGAAAACGGTCAAACATCCTGTACTGTTCGGAGGATTTGGAATTGCCTTCTTTCTATTATCTTTGGTCCGCCATTTATTCAACGAACACACATGGGAACGGGTTAGAGATTTTTGGTTATTAGCAATATCGACGGTTGTAGTTGGCCCTCTTATTATCGGTAAAGGGTACCCGCTACTTGGGGGATTACTGATTAGTTTTTGCCTAGATATCGGATACATTATTCTTACGCGGTTTATTGTCAGACGGACTACTGACGCAGTAAAAATTAGCCAGATATTGATGCTACTAATAGTCAATACATTAGTTTTTGTAGGAATGGTGGCATTCGTTATGATCCCTACTTATTTGGATAAATATGTGCCAAATACCATTTTGTTCGGCATGTTGTTCTTTTGTGTATTTGGAGTTCTGATTTCACTGTCGTTTATTATTGTTGCATCGATAGCGTTGTTGCATCGTTTCTTGTGGCCTGTGTTGGGCAGATGTGTATACGCCACGGCTAGATTTAAGGTGATTCAGAACAAAAAACTACTGTATACGATGGCTACGATTTTATTCTTTGGCCCTCATGGTTGGGAACTAGTTCAAAAGCTATTAGAGAAAGCAGCTTGAAAAGCACTTGCAAGTCATCGAAATACAAATCGATTCTATGGTCTTTCTAGTCAATTTCAATGACGACAAACGGGCCGTTATCTGCCGAATGTGGCGTTTGATTTTGTGAGCCCGAACGAGATCTTTAGACACAAAATACACACAAGATTTGGCGGTGAATAATGAATTGCCCTTACTTCGCAACGCATTTGGGTTTCAACAGGTTGGGAAACGAAGGCAGAATCGGTATGAAACAATATTTCACATGTCTTCCCTCCGCCCCCTCCACGGTTTACAATACCCTGTAACATCTGTCAGGGCATCAAACCATCTCAGCGGGGGTGTAGAGAAGGATGGCGACGACCAAAACAGATCCCAAACCGATAGCAGTCGCCAACCACAAAGCCAAGACCTACCAGGGCCTCACCCACCAGCAGCTCATCGAGTTCTACCGCTGGATGTACGTCTCGCGCCGCGTGGACGACAAAGAAATCCTGCTGAAGCGCCAGCAAAAAATCTTCTTCCAGATCTCCGGAGCCGGACACGAAGCTGCCGGAGTCGCCGCCGCCATGGCCATGAAGCCGGGCTACGACTGGTTCTATCCTTATTACAGGGACCGCGCCCTATGCCTGGCCCTGGGCGCAACCCCATATCAAATGTTGTTGCAAAGCGTAGGCGCAGCCGACGACCCCGCCTCCGGTGGACGCCAGATGCCTTCACACTGGAGCTACCCAGACCTTAATATAGTGACGCAATCGTCCGCGACCGGAACACAAATCCTGCAAGCCGTAGGATGCTCCGAAGTCCCGCGCTACTTACTGGCCCATCCCGGAGCCGCACAAAAAGTAGAAGGAGACTATCGCGAATTCAAAGAAGTAAAATTCCGCGGAGATGAAGTCACCTATGTCTCGCTAGGCGATGGCACCACAAGCCAGGGAGAATTCTGGGAAGCCCTAAACGCAGCCGCAGGCCGCAAGCTGCCAATCGTGTTTGCAATCCAAGATAACGGATACGCCATCTCAGTCCCAGTAGAAGTCCAAACCGCGGGCGGAAATATTTCGAAATTAGTTTCGAGCTTCCCGAATTTCCACTTTGAAGAAGTTGACGGCACAGACCCAGTAGCCAGCTACGCAGCGTTTTCCAGAGCGGTGGCCCACTGCCGCGCAGGCGATGGCCCATCGTTCGTCCACGCACACGTAATCCGTCCCTATTCGCACTCGCTCTCCGACGACGAAAAAGCCTATCGCCCCGACGAAGAGCGCAACGCCGACGCCTCGAGAGACCCTATCTCGCGCATGCAAATGTTCCTGCTGCGCGAAGGCATCCTCGATGAAAAGGGAATCAATAAACTAGAAAAACAGGTAGATGAAGAAATTCAGGCAGCCACGGACCAAGCATTATTAGCCGCACCGGCAACGCCAGACTCAATCCAAAAATTCGTCTACTCGCCGGATGTAGATCCAACCACAGAAAAATTCTCGACCGAGCCAGCCAATCAGCAGCACGAATCCGCCGAAGCCAAAAAGACCCACGCCAAAACCATGGCGGAGCTGATCAACCACACGCTCAAAGACGAAATGCGCCGCGACGAGCGCATCATAGTCTTCGGAGAAGACGTAGCCGACTGTTCGCGCGAACAATATCTCCGCGACAAGACAGTCAAAGGCAAAGGCGGAGTCTTCAAATTAACCGCCGGCCTGCAAACCGAATTCGGCTCCGAACGCGTCTTCAACTCTCCGCTAGCCGAAGCCGCCATCGTAGGACGCGCCACCGGCATGGCCACACGCGGCCTAAAGCCCGTAGTAGAAATTCAATTCTTCGACTACATCTGGCCCGCCATGATGCAGCTCCGCGACGAACTCCCCGTCATGCGCTGGCGCTCCAACAACGGATTCAGTTCGCCACTAGTCGTGCGCGTCCCCATCGGCGGCTACTTGACCGGAGGCGCCATCTACCACTCGCAGTGCGGAGAAAGCACCTTCACGCACATCCCCGGCCTACGCGTAGTGTTCCCCAGCAACGCACTCGACGCCGCCGGCCTGCTGCGCACCGCCATCCGCTGCGACGATCCGGTTTTATTTTTAGAACACAAACGCCTCTACCGCGAAACCTACGGACGCGCGGCCTATCCCGGTCCCGACTACATGATCCCGTTCGGCAAAGCAAAAATCGTGCAGCCCGGCACCGACCTCACCGTCGTCACCTACGGAGCCGTAGTCCCGCGCGCGCTGCAAGCCGTACAAAAACTAGAACGCGAAGACGGAATCAAAGCCGAACTCATCGATCTGCGTTGTCTCAATCCATTCGATTGGGAAACCATAGCCGCATCGGTAGAAAAAACAAGCCGCGTAATCGTCGCGCACGAAGACGCCCTAAGCTGGGGATATGGCGCCGAAATCTCCGCCCGCATCGCTGACCAACTCTTCCAACACTTAGACGCTCCCGTCCGCCGCGTAGCCGCAACGGATACGTTTGTCGCCTATCAACCTCTTCTTGAGAATGCAATCCTGCCGCAGGTTGCGGATCTGTATCGCGCTATGAAGGAATTGGCGGGATACTAATCCACCCCTGTCATTCGATTCCAACTCTTCATCCCGAGCGAAGTCGAGGGACTTTGTGTTTCCTCTTCCATCACTTGTCATTCCGAGTTTCGGCTTTTTGCGCGAGGAATCTGCTTTTTCTATTTAAGAAAAGAATTCCTGAATTCGTAAATTTCCCTTCATCCAAATTTCCGATTTTCCTCTTGTGGAAATCAAATCTATTGACAACTCTCCGGCCTGACTTTAGAGTCTGCACAGTTTTTCTGTCGCTTCAGACCCCTGGGACAACTTAGCGGACTTCGGAGCAGCCAATGACTCGCTGGCAACTTAGCACATCTTTCTCATTTTCTGGCTTAATGGTAAGCCTATTTCTAGTACTACTTGCCAGCAGCTCGAGCCTCAGTCAGGTTGCCACAGGCACCCCCCCCTTTGCCAGCTTCGGCGGAGGTCCATTCGACACGATCAATTTGGGCAATTTGAATGTGCATTTTGATATTCCTGTATTTAGTAAGGCAGGGCGTGGCGTTCCTCTCAGATATGCATTGAGCTATGACAGTTCTGTTTGGTATCCCAGCGGCACAGTTGGCAGTCAGACTTGGACGCCGGCCAACAGCTCGCTGTGGGGTTGGCGAGGCATCGGAGAAGCACTCGCCGGGTATATTACATACGCTAGTAGTCAAAGACGGTGTGCTGACCATACGTTGGCCAACTTTTACACAAGTTGGGTCTACCACGACATGTTCGGAACCACCCAAATTTTCCGAACCAACTTAATACTTGCATTGATGGAACCGACTCATGGAGTCAACCACAACTGATGGATCAGGACTAACGGTGTGCTGACCATACGTTGGCCAACTTTTACACAAGTTGGGTCTACCACGACATGTTCGGAACCACCCACAATTTTCCGAACCAACTTAATACTTGCATTGATGGAACCGACTCGATGGAGTCAACCACAACTGATGGATCAGGACTAACTATGTCTTCAAGTCTTGTTGGTGCTAACCCATCAGGCGTGATCTATACTCGCGATGGGCTTGTGATCAGTCCGCCACTGCAGAATCCGTCAGGAACAGGTACCGTTACCGATCGCAATGGAAATTTCGTGTCGTGGACGACCGCATCGGGTACAACGACCTTTACTGATACTTTAAATACTACTGCACTCACTGTAACCGGCACAGGCACCCCTGCTAGTCCGCTGAACTATGGTTATACAAGCCCTGCAAATACCTCGGTTTCGGTTGTTGTGAACTACAAGCAGTACACCGTGGCCACAAACTTTGGGGCGCCGGGCATTAGTGAATACACTCCCCATAGCGTAGCGCTCGTTGACAATGTCACCCTTCCCGACAACACCAAATATATCTTCGCGTATGAGGCAACTCCCTCAACGCCTGCCGCTGGCGCATGCACTCCGTTGGCAGGGACATATGCCACGAATTGCGTCACCGCAAGAATCGCTTCCGTCACTCTTCCTGCCGGAGGCCAAATCAGCTATGCCTACTCTGGAGGATCGAATGGTATATTTTCGAATGATGGAAGCACGTCTGGTTTCACCCGCACACTTTCATCAGGTGGAAATTGGACGTACGCACGCGCAATCGTAGGCAGTGGGTGGCCGTACACCAAAACAACTGTTACGGATCCTGCATCGCATGTTTTAACAGCATCTTTCTTTGGGATATATGAGACCTCGCGTAGCTATGCGGGGCTCATTGGAATTACGACTTGTTACAACAATCAACCTATCCTGACCTGCAATCAAGGTTTTACTGCTCTGCCTATTACTCAGCGTACCGTCATAACGTCGAATGGGTTAGCTAAATCGAGCGTCACTCTCTACAACGCTCAAGGGATTCCAACTGAGGTGGATGACTACAATTACGGGAATCCCGTTACCAGTGGCACGATTGGCACATCCGGTTCGTTGGCCCGCAAAACATTAATAACCTATGCTACCTTCCCGCCTAACAGTCTGGGAAATACGATATTCAATCAGCCTTCTAGCCTTATAGTGCAAGATGGAAGCGGAAACCTGAAAGCTAAAACAACCTATGCGTATGATGAAAACACTCCCTTGCAATCGAGTGGCGCTACACATCTGACAAGCATTACTGGTTCGCGCGCAAATCTTACGACCGTAACGAATTATTCCACTTCGACTAATACTCTTGTCCAGCATTTCAAATATTATGACGATGGAAATGTTTATCAATCCCAGGATGTGAACAGCACTACTTGGGACACAACCTACACATATGCTGCATGTGGCAATAGCTTTCTCACGCAAATCAGCCTTCCTCTTACTTTGACGAAGTCTTTTCTGTGGAACTGCAACGGCGCAGTACAAACGTCTGCATCGGACGAAAATAATCAACCTACATTAACAGCTTATGCCGATCCAAACTTTTGGCGTCCAACCGGTATTACCGATCCATTGTCCAACGTGACCACTCTCATTTATGCGAGCCCCACTCAGATTGAAAGCAAGTTGAATTTCAATGGCGGGAATTCAACTGTAGACGTATTGAATACCCTCGATACTTTCGGCCGTCCGCTCTATGCCCAGAAGAAACAGTCTCCCACTTCGACTAATTACGATTCGATCCAGTATGCCTACAGCTTCGCCACTGCGTCTCAAACGGCCTCTCAGCCTTACGTGGGAACGGCTCAACAGGCCGCGCCCGGAGGAACTCCTGTAAACACCACAAGCTATGACGGCGCGGGTCGAGTCACCCAGATTACCGACGGTGGCGGGGGAACCAGATCATATACCTATTCCAGCAATGATATGTTGCTGGCCATCGGTCCGCCAGCCACTGGCGAAACGACCCCAAAGCAAAAGCAGATTGAATACGATGCCTTTGATAGATTGACGTCAGTGTGTGAAATAACGACTGGAAGTGGAAATGGGGCTTGTGTCCAAAATACTGCCAAAACTGGATATTTCACCAAATATGACTATGACGTTGCTCCAAATATCAATTCTCTGAAGGTCACCCAAAGCGCGCAATCAGCAAGTCCCCAGACGCGTACATATATTTACGATATGTTGGGGCGTTTGACTTCGGAAACTAATCCCGAATCTGGGACTACCACTTATGTCTACGATTCAGATGCAACCTGCGGTACTTTTAAGGGAGATCTTGTTAAGCGCACCGACGCAGTTGGCAATGTGACCTGTTATGCACATGACAGCTTGCATCGCCTCACAAGTTCGACCTATCCCAGTGGCTCTTATGCTGCGAACACTCCATCCAGATTTTTCGTTTATGATTCGGCAACTGTCAATGGAATAGTGATGTCCAACGTCAAAGGTCATTTGGCGGAAGCTTATACCTGCGCCACAGGCTGCCCCACGAAACTAACGGACCTTGGATTCAGCTATTCACTGAGAGGGGAAACTACCGATGTATACCAGGCGACCAGCCATATCGCTGGGTATTTTCATTCCGTTGCCTCTTATTGGGCAAACGGTGTAATGAATACTCTCGCAGCATCTGGTCCGGGAGGCACAGCGCTTTTTCCCGCACACACCTATGGCGTGGATGGCGAAGGGCGGCCCTATTCAGTAAGTGTTACCTCTGGTCAGAACCCTGTTAACAGCACGATATACAACCTTACGAGCCATACCACTACAGTTAGCTATGGGTCTCTGGACTCTGACGTTTTTGCCTTCGATCCAAACACTGGTCGGATGTCACAATATCTTTTCAATTTGAATGGCCAATCGATTACCGGAAATGTAAATTGGAATGCTAACGGAACTCTCGGATCGCTCAGCATCAACGACCCGGTAAACAGTACGAATACGCAGAGTTGCACCTATACCTACGATGACCTCGCACGTGTCAGCTCCGCCAATTGCGGTTCAAAATGGAATCAATCCTTCAGCTTTGACCCATTTGGAAATATTCGAAAAACCGCTACAGTCGGCACATCGTTTTTGCCGACGTACAACACTTCTACCAACCGCATTTCTGGCCTTTCCGGTTGTACTGTTTCATACGATGCGAATGGGAATACTCTTCAGGATTGCGGACGTGGCGGTCAGGATGGTTACGCTTGGGATTCTGAAGGAAGGCCAATTACAATTGATGGACTAGCAATCGTTTACGACGCGCTCGGTCGGGGGATCGAAGTTTCTGCTGTAAGCAATCCGACTTTTTACGAGCCGGTTTTATTTTCTCCAACAGGACAAAAGCTCGCAGGACTGGTTGCCTTTTCCGCGAGCTCTTATTACCTCTACCGTGGCTATGTTCCGCTCCCTGGAGGTGGAGCTGCAACCTATGGTTCCTCCGGCTTGCTCTTTTATCGCCATCCTGACTGGTTAGGAAGCGGGCGTTTGGCAACAACGTCGGGTCGCACAGTATATTTAGATACAGCATACGGTCCCTATGGTGAAAGCTACGGTGCTACCGGGAACCAGTATGACGTATCTTTCACCGGACAAACCCAAGATGAAATGTCAGCCCTCTATGACTTCATGTACCGCCACTACAGTCCAATTACAGGCCGCTGGATGACGCCGGATCCGGCAGGAGTCGGGGCTGCAGATATTACAGATCCCCAGACTTGGAATCGTTATGCTTATGTGACTAACCGTCCTCTAAACAATATCGATCTCTTTGGTCTTCGCAATACGCAAACATGTTGTGATGCGGGAGGAGGAGGGAGTGAGTTTTTTGGAACTGATGTCGGAGATCCTAACTTACCCATGGCTCCGCCTCCATGTGTGTGGGGGTGTGGCGGTTCTAGTTTCACAGGGGGCTTTAACCTCTCATTCGAAACTACCGGTTATGGCGGAAGCTCTTGGAATGAACAACTACCGTCGGGCGTGAGCGTCACCGATCCTAACGCTGGCCTTGCCGCTGCGATCGTCAAAGCCGCAGTTACTGGCGACTGGAAGGCTTTGCTACAGATGGGATTGGATCCGCTCGAGCAGGAGATGTGGGATGAGGCTTTGAATCCGATCACGGATATGACTCGAAAACAGATAGCTGCTCTGGAAAAGAACCCTCCGTCCATGCCAAAGATTCCAAATGCAATAATTTGTGGCTCAATTCACGATGATTTTATCCGTGAAGCAAATGAAACAAACTTCAAGTGGTGGTCCCGGGGATGGGGCACGATCGGAATCGGGGCCGCGACTGCGGGAGTGGGAGGTACTGCTGGAGGAGCAGGTGCGGCCGGGTTAACTGACATGGGTGATTCCACCAAAGAGTTAAACGGTGTCAAGGACAAATTTAACGCAATATGGCACTCAAAAGGTTGCTCAGGAATGATCGGCGACTCCACCCTAGGTCAAATTGACATGTCCGATCCTACAGTTCAACATTAACCATTGTAAGGATGACTTATGCGAATTTTTCCAAGTCGGAGGGCGTTTGTATACATAATACTTTGGGCGCTATTGTATTCATGCCTGATTCGTATTTTTTATTTCGCACAGAGGATATGGCAAGATCAACTTTTAGACGACGGGCTTGCACTAATTTGGTGGTCGATAGTGTTGGTCTATTTTGTGCTAGATTCAACTCTTGCCTTGGCGTGCATATATTTCGCACGAGAGCCGTTTGGCCTTACGTTGCCTAAGCGTTATCCATTCTGGTATCTGGCTTCAGATGTAATAGTTCTAATTTTCTTAGTGCACCTTTCATGGCTGTGTATAGATAATCCTGTTCACGGCAAATTAGAACTAATCGGATTGGGAAATTTATATTTATTTATTGTTATTGCAGCAACGTCGTGGCTTGTCATTGCTGGATTAAAATATCGGTCAACCCGTCGCCTATTTGTTGAGTAGGGGAAACTCGGGGACAAAACTCGGACAAAACTTAAGACTTGGTAAAACTTGGGGACAGACGGAAAACTTGGGGAAAACTTGGGGACAGACGGAACGTTCCCTGTTTTGCGAATTGCCCAAAATCTTGTCAAGTGCCCCAAACGTCTCCTTTTTTCCTAACTAACTCATTCAATGAACAAAATAAAGCCACTAACCATGTCCCATTTTATCCTCCAAATCTGTTATAATAAATATATAAGTTGATGGCGCAAACCTATCTTGGTTCTGCGCCTTTTCTATTTCCAGCACATGCCAAACTCTCGGTTTCCTTACCCATTTGCCGAGGGTTGCGATAACTCCGTCCGCCCACGAATCCTCGATACCAAACGCTTAGGAGAAATGGCCGAGCTGGCCTTCATTCTGAAAGCCACGTCGTTGGGCTTCACCCCTTCGCGGCCCTACGGAGACAGACGTCCCTACGACTTCCTGCTCGAGTGCGGCGAGCACGTCCTGAAGATTCAGGTGAAGTGCGTCTCGGTCCCTCGCTTTCACAACGCCAACAGTTTTGCCGTAAACGTAGTGCAGCACAAACATGGAGGCCGGGCCGCCTACACCTCCGACGACATCGACTTTCTGGTCGCCTACGTCATCCCTCATAACGCCTTTTATGTGATTCCCGTGGATGTACTTAATCAGCGAAAAATGATCGTAGTCTACCCTGCCGGCAAAAAGCGCTCCGACGCTGGCCTTTTCGAAAACTATCGTGAAGCCTGGCACCTGCTACGCCCGGAAGGAGAAAATAACCAAATCAAGGAGAAGCTTTTGGGTGACGCAGAGCCGTCAGACCTGCGATTAAAACTCCCAAATGATGAGGACTTCAGCCCCGGAGGTGCTTGATTATCAACGCCGTCGCGCACGTCGTACAACCTTCGTACCGTCTCTGGTACTTTGGTTATCTTAGACGTGACCACAAGCGTCCAACCTTCTCCAAATACAACCCATAGACATTAAATTCTATAAAACCACAACATATAGACATCACCACCAGCTACCCAAAACCTCAATTCCAGAAAAACCGCAAAAAACCCAGCAAAACACGGCAAATGCCGGAGTCCTCGTGTCACAAACCTACTGCGCTATGCTCAGTCCACATGAATTCACTCGAACGCGATTAGTTTGAGGAATTCCCTCCCACAAGATCAGTTCTGGTTCTGTGCAATAGGGAACGAACTATGGCCGACTCACGCGAAGTAATGAATATCCGCCAGGGATCGCAGTACCTGGGAGTGAGCCCGGACACGCTTTACAAGTATGTAGGCGAACAAAAGATTCCTGCTTTCAAGTTGGGCAATCGCTGGCGCTTCAAGAAATCGAGCTTGACCAGTGGATGGAAGAGAAGTCCAACCAGATGGAAGTGCGCAGCAAGAAGAATTCGAAGGTAGCCACTAAGGCTGCCGGGAACTGTAAAGGCGGAACACATGTTTGGATTCGGAGCCAAATCGATCGTTGGTCTGGATGTGGGTTCTTCAAGCATTAAAGCTGTCGAGCTCAAGAAAAAAGGCGGACAGATTGAAGTCGTCCCACCTCGGCGTAGAACCCCTGGCCCCAGACATTGTTGTCGATAGCATGATTGTGGATTCGGGGACTGTTTCTCTCGGCTATCTCGAAGCTATTTGCTGAGAACCAGATCAAGACCAAGGCTGTTGCTACGGCGGTCAGCGGACACTCTGTGATTGTGAAGAAGATATCGCTGCCTTCGATGAGCGACCAGGAATTGGCCGACACTATCCAGAAAGAAGCCGCCCATCACATTCCTTTTGATCTGGCCGATGTGAACCTCGATTACCAGATCCTTTCGGAAGACGTTGCCAGCCCGCAGATGGACGTGCTGCTCGTCGCCGTCAAGAAGGACAAGATTCTTAACTACACCAACGTACTCTCGATGGCCGGGAAGACCCCCGCTATCGTGGACATTGACGCGCTCGCTCTACAGAACTGCTACGAGTACAACTACGAGCCGGCACCGACCAGGTTGTTGCACTTCTCAACCTTGGCGCCAGCGTCATGAACATCAACATCGTGAAGGGAACTACACCGTTGTTCCCACGCGACGTCAGCGTTGGTGGTCATCAGTACACGGATTCGTTACAGAAAGAACTGGACCTCAGCTTCGACGATGCTGAAGCCCTGAAGCTGGGACAGAAGGTTGGGACCGTCAGTGAAGACGCGAAGACACCCATCCTGCAACAGGTGACTGAAATTATCGTTTTGGAAATTCAGAAGACGTTCGACTTCTTCCGCGCCAGCGCGGCGGGAGAGCACATTGAAAAGATTTATCTGGCCGGAGGTTCTTCCAAGGTTCCTGGCCTGGTAGAGGCACTGCGCCAGGAGTTTTCGTTGCCGGTCGAAATTTTCAATCCGTTCCAACGGATTGCTCCGGCGGCGGATGGCGTGGGTGCGGAGTTGATCGAGCGGAACGCAGGCCAACTGGCTGTTGCGGTGGGGTTGGCTCTAAGGAGTTTTGAAGAGCTATGATCCGAATCAATCTGCTGGGGATTGCAAAACAGAAGGGCAAGCGTGGCGGCGGGGGATCATCTTCTCCTGAAGTCGCTATGTCTGCAGGACCGGGTGGTTCACCACTAATCAAAGTTTTGGTGATCGTGCTCGCTGCCGGCGTGATCAACGCGGGCTACTGGTATCAGCTCGACAAACAGAAGCGCGATATCGCTGCCAAGATGGCGGTCGCCGAAGCCAAGAACCGCGAGTTGGCTGAGGTCAAAACGCGTTATCTGGAACGGCAGCGCCAAGCGGAGAACTACAAACGCCGCGTGGATGTGATTGACCAGCTGCGCAAAGGCCAGACTGGTCCAACCAACCTTCTCGACATGATTGGTGACACCGTCAACGGCACGGAAGCGGTGTGGCTGAACTCCATGAAGGACCAGGGGAACAGCATTGCCATCGAAGGCATGGCATTAAGCACCGATGCAGTGGCTTCGCTGATCACCAACCTGCAAAAGTCTGGACATTTCCGGAACGTCGAAATCAAAGAGACTTTCCAGGACAACACCGTAAAAGAAATGCAGGCTTTTCAATTCACTTTGACCTGTGAGATTGACAAAGGGAAGTCGTAAGGACGGAAACTATGGGCAACTTTAGCGAACTTTCGAGCATAAAGCAGTGGGGCATCCTGGCCCTCGGCGCCGTACTTCTCACCGGTGTTTTGTACTTCACCGTGTTCAACAGCCAGGCAACCGCGAACGTTACCGCGCAAAAGGCTTTGAACGACAAGCTACAGGAGAACGCGGAGCTGGAGAAATACCGCAGCAAGCTGGATGACATCGAACGCCAGCTGGCCAGCCTGAAGCAGCAGCTGGAAATCGAGCGCCACATTGTTCCGGATGAAAAAGAAGTTGACAACTTCATCAAGATGCTCGATGCCGAAGCACTGAAGGCCGGAGTTGAGCTGCGCCGCTACACGGCCAGGCCGACTGCCGCCAAAGAGTTTTATACGGAAGTTCCGTTTGAAGTAGAACTCGACGGACCGTACTACTCAACCCTGAATTTCTTTGACCGGATAAGCAAGCTGGAACGCATCGTGAATGTTTCGCAATTGCTGGTTGCCACTACGAAAAAGCCAAGCGAAGCGAAAACTGCTCACACTTATCAGTACCAAGCCAACGAGAGTGTGGTTGCGACGTGCCTGGCGACAACGTTTTACAGCCATGACGCCGGGGTAGTAGCACCAAGCAAGCCGGGGACTAAGTAAGGACAACTTATGAAGCTGACAAACACAATTCTTGTACTAGCACTTGCTTGCGGAACAGGCTGGGCACAGAACGGGCCCGTCATCATTCAAGGCGCCAAGGCGACTGCGGACGCCGCACAGCAGAAGCAGAATGCGAATGTGAAGGCAGTCTCAGCGGCGATGCCGCAGTCGGCAAAGCCAGTGGCAGTTGCCAAGCCGGCAGCCGCACAGGCCAGCAAGACTCCAGCGGTGAAGCCGGCAGTTGTACCGGTCAGCAAAGTACCAGTGGCGAAGCCAGCCGCACAGCCGGTGAAGACAGCTGCCAGCGAGCCGGCAGCGAAGCCGAGCGCATCTTCAGCTTCGAAATCAGCTTCGAAATCAGCTGCGAAATCAGCGGCGCCCGCGCAAGTTAAGGCAGTCGCAGTGAAGGCACCAGCCAAGCCGATCGTAGTAAAGGCAGTTTCAGCTGCTCCAGTAGCCAAGAAATCGGCAGCGAAAGAAACAGCAAAGACCACCGCCGGCAAGCCAGCGGCAAAAGAGGCTTCGGCGGAAAACGTTTCGGTCGAGAAAGCACCGGAGCCGGCAAAGGGCGAAAAGACAAAGACCATCAGCGCCAACGGACGACGCGATCCATTCATTAGTCCGGTTGTAAGTCAGAGCGCAGTGGGTTCAGGTTGCAGTTCCGGCAAGCGTTGCCTGGCAGTGGACCAGATCTTCCTGAAGGGTGTTGTGAAGTCCGAGACAGGAATGATTGCCGTAGTGGTTAATGCCTTAGACAAAGCTTATTTCTTGCGGGAAAACGATCCGATATTCGACGGGTACGTTATGAAGATCACCGGCGATTCCATCGTGTTCAAAGAGACAGTACAGGACAAGCTGGGCAAGCCGTTTACCAAAGAAGTAACGAAGAAGATCAACACTCCGGCGGTGTAACAACCGCAGGTCAGTAACTGAATCAGGTTTTGGGTACCGAATTTAGAGCTAGATTGCGGGGACGCGCGTGCGGCCTCGTGGGGAGAAGCGAAATGCGAAAGCAACTGCTGGGAACAATCCTACCGCTGCTGGTGTTTTGTCTGATAGCAGCTGGTGAGACACAGAGCACAGGTTCGGCGGCGAAGCACTCTTCGCTGCTGAAGGTGAACGTGGCACATACTTATGACGCGGTCACCCTGGAGCTCACGACCCGTGGACAAGTCGAGCCCAAGATCAGCGAGCTGGATTCTCCAGCGCGCCTGGTCCTCGACCTGCCGAACACCACCCTGGCCACGTGGGCCCCGGTGAGTGTGGGCAGCGACGGCGTGAAGAAGGTGCGTCTTGGTTCTGACCAAGAAACCGCTCGCGTCGTTGTAGATCTTGATAAGGCTTGCCGTCACGAGCTGGTATCCAGCACGGACAACAAGCTGGTGATCAAGCTCTACACGGAGAGGACGGTGGCCCATAAGGCCCCCGCCGCGCCCAAGCAGATAGCGGCAGCCCGCGTGGAAACCCCCTTCACGGCGAAGCCGATGCCTGCGGCGGACGAAACTAAAACCGCCAAGCCTGCTTCCGCCAACGATTTTGTAGTGGTTGAGCCGACCTATAAGCCGGCTTCGGAGAAGGTGGAGCCCGCGGTCCGCGCGAGCAACGCCGCCTCCAAGTTTGCTGCCGATCGTCCGGCTGAGGTCCTGCCCAAGGCCAGCGCCGCCATGCAGCCCCAAGCTGCGGCACAGCCGGCAGTGAACCTTGCCGCTGAGCAGAAGGCGCAAATGCAACAGGCGCCCGCGATGACCGGCAATAAATACACCGGCGAACCGATCTCGGTGAACTTGAAAGATGTCGACCTCAAAGATTTCTTCCGCCTGGTCCATGAGATCAGCGGACTGAACGTCGTCCTCGATCCGAACGTAAAAGGTTCACTGACCATCGTTCTCGACGATGTGCCGTGGGACCAGGCACTGGACATCGTTCTGAAGAACAACGACCTCGCCCGGCAGCTGGAAGGCAACGTTCTCCGTATCGCTACGGTAGAAACGCTGCGCAAGGAAGCTGAAGCGAAGCGTGCCCAGCAGGAAGCAGAAGCACTGGCGGTGGAGAAAGTCACCATCACCCGCTTCCTGAGCTACGCGCGCGCCAAGGACGTTGTTACCACAGTAAAAGGTTTCATGTCACAGCGCGGCGATGCAATCGCGGATGAGCGCACCAATGCCGTAATCATCAACGACATTCCCGCGGTGATCCCGCACATTGACCGCCTCCTGACACAGCTGGACCGCAAGACCCAGGAAGTGGAAATCGAAGCCCGTGTGGTGGCTGCAACTCGCAGCT
Organism: uncultured Acidobacteriaceae bacterium; assembly: GCA_963792305.1. Classification (GTDB taxonomy): domain Bacteria; phylum Acidobacteriota; class Terriglobia; order Terriglobales; family Acidobacteriaceae; genus CAWBXL01. The sequence goes on from CAWBXL010000089.1 coordinate 28,666, forward strand.
TCGCCCGCGACATCGGTACTCAATTGGGATTCGGCTGGGGCAATAGCCAGAGTGCAATCGGCGGCGTACAGGCGGTTGGTACAACCCCGACGTCGGTCGGCGCAGGCGTTGCGCCAAATCCGATGTACATCATCAGCGGCACCGGCGGAGCTACCACCGGCACACAAATTCCATTGTTCTCGAACCAGCCGGTCGCCAGCCCGAACAGCGGCTTTCAGTTCTTGAACGCATCCAGCAAATTCCGGGTGGACTTTCTGCTTACCATGGCGGAGTCTCGCGGATTGTTGAAGAACTGAAAGCCGCTGTTCGGGCTGGCGACCGGCTGGTTCGAGAACAAAGGAATTTGTGCTGCAGTCCAGACCCGCCGGTGCCGCTGATGATGTACATCGGATTTGGCGCAACGCCTGCGGGGGAGAGAGGGGGTACCAACCGCCTGTACGCCACCGATTGCACTCTGGCTATTGCCCGGCCCGAATCCCCCCCAATTGGTGCCGAGATATCCGGGGGCGAACTTGCGGTTTGCAGCCACCACACGGCCGCGATTTCCACTTCCTGGGTCTTGCATGCCAGCTGTGTCAGGAGGGGGCGTGCGAGGTGCGGGTCCACCGCGGGAATGTCGTTGATGATTACGGCATTGGTGCGCTCGTCCGCGATAGGGTGGCCGCCGCTTGGAGAGAAAACCTTTTACTGTGGTAACAACGTCCTTGGCGCGCGCGTAGCCCAGGAAGCGGGTGATGGTGACTTTCTCCACCGCCAGTGCTTCTGCTTCCTGCTGGGCGCGCCTCGCTTTCAGCTTCCTTGGCAGCGGGGCTCCCGTAGCGATACGGAGAACGTTGCCTTCCAGGGGCCGGGCGAGGTCGTTGTTCTTCAGAACGATGTCCAGTAGCCCGTCCCACGGGCACATCGTCGAGGACGATGGTCAATGAGCCCTTCACGTTCGGATCGAGGACGACGTTCAGTCCGCTGATCTCATGGACCAGGCGGGGGATACTTTGAGGTGCGACACTCTGCAAATTACTCGAGATCGGTTGGCCGGTGTATTTATTAAAGGTCATCGCGGGGCGCGTGTTTGCATTTGCGCCTTCTGCTCAGCGGCAAGATTTAGCTGCCGGCTGTGCCGCACTTTGGGGCTGCATGGCGGCGCTGACTTGGGGAGACCTCAGCCCGGACGATCGGCTGCAAACTTGGAGGCGGCGTTAGGGGGACCGCGGGTTCCACCTTCTCCGAAGCCGGCTTATAGGTCGGCTCGACCACTACAAAATCGTTCGCGGAAGCAGGCTTGGCGGTTTAGGTTTCGTCCGCCGCAGGCATCGGCTTCGCCGTGAAGGGGGTTTCCGCGCGGGGCTGCCGCCATCTGCTTGGGCGCGGCGGGGGCCTTATGGGGGGCCGAACCTCGTGTAGAGCTTGATCACCAGCTTGTTGTCCAGTCTGGATACCAGCTCGTGACGGCAAGCCTTATCAATTTATTCAACGACGCGAGCGGTTTCTTGGTCAGAACCAAGACGCACCTTCTTCACGCCGTCGCTGCCCACACTCACCGGGGCCCACGTGGCCAGGGTGGTGTTCGGCAGGTCGAGGACCAGGCGCGCTGCGAAATGCAGCTCGGAGGTCTTTGGGCTCGACTTGTCACGGGTCGTGAGCTCCAGGGTCACTCACGTCATAAGTATGTGCCACGTTCACCTTCGGCCACGAAGAGTGCTTCGCCGCCGAACCTGTGCTCTGTGTCTCACCAGCTGCTATCAGACAAAACACAGCAGCGGGGGGGTGTTCAAAAAGTTTGCTTTTCGCATTTCGCTTCTACCCGCGAGGGCCGCACGCGCGTGCCGCAATATAAGTCTGAATTAGAACCCAAAACCTGATTCACTTACTAACCCGTGAGCTGTTACACCGCCGGAGTGTTGATCTTCTTCGTTACTTCTTTGGTAAACGGCTTGCCCACTTGTCCTGTACTGTCTCTTTGAACACGATGGAATCGCCGGTGATCTTATATACCGGTCGAATATCGGATCGTTTTCCCGCAAGAAATAAGCTTTGTCTAAGGCATTAACCACTACGGCAATAATTCCCTATTTCGGACTTCACCACACCCTTCAGGAAGATCTGGTCCACTGCCAGGCGACGCTTGCCGGAACTGCAACCTGAACCCACTGCGCTCTGACTTACAACCGGACTAATAATGGCGTTCGTCCGTTGGCGCTGATGGTCTTTGTCTTTTCGCCCTTTGCCGGCTCCGTGCTTTCTCGACCAAACGTTTTCCGCCGAAGCCTCTTTTGCCGCTGGCTTGCTGGCGGTGGTCTTTGCTGTTTCTTTCGCTGCCGATTTCTTGGCTACGGAGCAGCTGAAACTGCCTTAACTACGATCGGCTGGCTGGTGCCTTCACTGCGACCGCCTTAACTTGCGCGGGCGCCGCTGATTTCGAAGCTGATTTCGAAGCTGATTTCGAAGCTGAAGATGCGCTCGGCTTCGCTGCCGGCTCGCTGGCAGCTGTCTTCACCGGCTGTGCGGCTGGCTTCGCCACTGGTACTTTGCTGACCGGTAACAATCTCTCGGCTTCACCGCTGGAGTCTTGCTGGCCTGTGCGGCTGCCGGCTTGGCAACTGCCACTGGCTTTGCCGACTGCGGCATCGCCGCTGAGACTGCCTTCACATTCGCATTCTGCTTCTGCTGTGCGGCGTCGGCAGTCGCCTTGGCGCCTTGAATGATGACGGGCCCGTCTGTGCCCAGCCTGTTCCGCAAGCAAGTGCTAGTACAAGAATTGTGTTTGTCAGCTTCATAAGTTGTCCTTACTTAGTCCCCGGCTTGCTTGGTGCTACTACCCCGGCGTCATGGCTGTAAAACGTTGTCGCCAGGCACGTCGCAACCACACTCTCGTTGGCTTGGTACTGATAAGTGTGAGCAGTTTTCGCTTCGCTTGGCTTTTTCGTAGTGGCAACCAGCAATTGCGAAACATTCACGATGCGTTCCAGCTTGCTTATCCGGTCAAAGAAATTCAGGGTCCTGTAGCACGGTCCGTCGAGTTCTATCTTAAACGGAACTTCCGTATAAAACTCTTTGGCGGCTAGTCGGCCTGGCCGTGTAGCGGCGCAGCTCAACTCCGGCCTTCAGTGCTTCGGGCATCGAGCATCTTGATGAAGTTGTCAACTTCTTTTTCATCCGGAACAATGTGGCGCTCGATTTCCAGCTGCTGCTTCAGGCTGGCCAGCTGGCGTTCGATGTCATCCAGCTTGCTTGTGGTATTTCTCCAGCTCTCGCGTCTCCTGTAGCTTGGTCGTTCAAAGCCTTTTGCGCGGTAACGTTTTCGCGGTTGCCCTGGGCTGTTGAACACGGTGAAGTACAAAACACTCGGTGAGAAGTACGGCGCCGAGGGCCAGGATGCCCCACTGCTTTATGCTCGAAAGTTCGCTAAAGTTGCCCATAGTTTCCGTCCTTACGACTTCCCTTTGTCAATCTCACAGGTCAAAGTGAATTGAAAAGCCTGCATTTCTTTTACGGTGTTGTCCTGGAAAGTCTCTTTGATTTCGACGTTCCGGAAATGTCCAGACTTTTGCAGGTTGGTGATCAGCGAAGCCACTGCATCGGTGCTTAATGCCATGCCTTCGATGGCAATGCTGTTCCCCTGGTCCTTCATGGAGTTCAGCCACACCGCTTCCGTGCCGTTGACGGTGTCACCAATCATGTCGAGAAGGTTGGTTGGACCAGTCTGGCCCTTTGCGCAGCTGGTCAATCACATCCACGCGGCGTTTGTAGTTCTCCGCTTGGCGCTGCCGTTCCAGATAACGCGTTTTGACCTCAGCCAACTCGCGGTTCTTGGCTTCGGCGACCGCCATCTTGGCAGCGATATCGCGCTTCTGTTTGTCGAGCTGATACCAGTAGCCCGCGTTGATCACGCCGGCAGCGAGCACGATCACCAAAACTTTGATTAGTGGTGAACCACCCGGTCCTGCAGACATAGCGACTTCAGGAGAAGATGATCCCCCGCCGCCACGCTTGCCCTTCTGTTTTGCAATCCCCAGCAGATTGATTCGGATCATAGCTCTTCAAAACTCCTTAGAGCCAACCCCACCGCAACAGCCAGTTGGCCTGCGTTCCGCTCGATCAACTCCGCACCCACGCCATTCCGCCGCCGGAGCAATCCGTTGGAACGGATTGAAAATTTCGACCGGCAACGAAAACTCCTGGCGCAGTGCCTCTACCAGGCCAGGAACCTGGAAGAACCTCCGGCCAGATAAATCTTTTCAATGTGCTCTCCCGCCGCGCTGGCGCGGAAGAAGTCGAACGTCTTCTGAATTTCCAAAACGATAATTTCAGTCACCTGTTGCAGGATGGGTGTCTTCGCGTCTTCACTGACGGTCCCAACCTTCTGTCCCAGCTTCAGGGCTTCAGCATCGTCGAAGCTGAGGTCCAGTTCTTTCTGTAACGAATCCGTGTACTGATGACCACCAACGCTGACGTCGCGTGGGAACAACGGTGTAGTTCCCTTCACGATGTTGATGTTCATGACGCTGGCGCCAAGGTTGAGAAGTGCAACAACCTGGGTCGGTGCCGGCTCGTAGTTGTACTCGTAGCAGTTCTGTAGAGCGAGCGCGTCAATGTCCACGATAGCGGGGGTCTTCCCGGCCATCGAGAGTACGTTGGTGTAGTTAAGAATCTTGTCCTTCTTGACGGCGACGAGCAGCACGTCCATCTGCGGGCTGGCAACGTCTTCCGAAAGGATCTGGTAATCGAGGTTCACATCGGCCAGATCAAAAGGAATGTGATGGGCGGCTTCTTTCTGGATAGTGTCGGCCAATTCCTGGTCGCTCATCGAAGGCAGCGATATCTTCTTCACAATCACAGAGTGTCCGCTGACCGCCGTAGCAACAGCCTTGGTCTTGATCTGGTTCTCAGCAAATAGCTTCGAGATAGCCGAAGAAACAGTCCCCGAATCCACAATCATGCTATCGACAACAATGTCTGGGGCCAGGGGTTCTACGCCGAGGTGGACGACTTCAATCTGTCCGCCTTTTTTCTTGAGCTCGACAGCTTTAATGCTTGAAGAACCCACATCCAGACCAACGATCGATTTGGCTCCGAATCCAAACATGTGTTCCGCCTTTACAGTTGCCCGGCAGCCTTAGTGGCTACCTTCGAATTCTTCTTGCTGCGCACTTCCATCTGGTTGGACTTCTCTTCCATCCACTGGTCAAGCTTCGATTTCTTGAAGCGCCAGCGATTGCCCAACTTGAAAGCAGGAATCTTTTGTTCGCCTACATACTTGTAAAGCGTGTCCGGGCTCACTCCCAGGTACTGCGATGCCTGGCGGATATTCATTACTTCGCGTGAGTCGGCCATAGTTCGTTCCCTATTGCACAGAACCAGAACTGATCTTGTGGGAGGGAATTCCTCAAACTAATCGCGTTCGAGTGAATTCATGTGGACTGAGCATAGCGCAGTAGGTTTGTGACACGAGGACTCCGGCATTTGCCGTGTTTTGCTGGGTTTTTTGCGGTTTTTCTGGAATTGAGGTTTTGGGTAGCTGGTGGTGATGTCTATATGTTGTGGTTTTATAGAATTTAATGTCTATGGGTTGTATTTGGAGAAGGTTGGACGCTTGTGGTCACGTCTAAGATAACCAAAGTACCAGAGACGGTACGAAGGTTGTACGACGTGCGCGACGGCGTTGATAATCAAGCACCTCCGGGGCTGAAGTCCTCATCATTTGGGAGTTTTAATCGCAGGTCTGACGGCTCTGCGTCACCCAAAAGCTTCTCCTTGATTTGGTTATTTTCTCCTTCCGGGCGTAGCAGGTGCCAGGCTTCACGATAGTTTTCGAAAAGGCCAGCGTCGGAGCGCTTTTTGCCGGCAGGGTAGACTACGATTATTTTTCGCTGATTAAGTACATCCACGGGAATCACATAAAAGGCGTTATGAGGGATGACGTAGGCGACCAGAAAGTCGATGTCGTCGGAGGTGTAGGCGGCCCGGCCTCCATGTTTGTGCTGCACTACGTTTACGGCAAAACTGTTGGCGTTGTGAAAGCGAGGGACCGAGACGCACTTCACCTGAATCTTCAGGACGTGCTCGCCGCACTCGAGCAGGAAGTCGTAGGGACGTCTGTCTCCGTAGGGCCGCGAAGGGGTGAAGCCCAACGACGTGGCTTTCAGAATGAAGGCCAGCTCGGCCATTTCTCCTAAGCGTTTGGTATCGAGGATTCGTGGGCGGACGGAGTTATCGCAACCCTGGCAAATGGGTAAGGAAACCGAGAGTTTGGCATGTGCTGGAAATAGAAAAGGCGCAGAACCAAGATAGGTTTGCGCCATCAACTTATATATTTATTATAACAGATTTGGAGGATAAAATGGGACATGGTTAGTGGCTTTATTTTGTTCATTGAATGAGTTAGTTAGGAAAAAAGGAGACGTTTGGGGCACTTGACAAGATTTTGGGCAATTCGCAAAACAGGGAACGTTCCGTCTGTCCCCAAGTTTTCCCCAAGTTTTCCGTCTGAGAACGTGAAGCATGGTCGGTTGCTGGGTGTAGATTCTGAGGCCGAGCATCGCCTCCTTGGATTCCTCGAAGCGATCGAAATGCGCGTTCGGATAACGTCCGCGAATCTGCGATAGGGGCGCCTGTACGCGCGTCGAGGTCGCGGGCGTTCTGCTCGACCAGCCCGCGGGCCCGCGCCACATGCGTTCTCAGCTCGGGCGACAATTGCGCATCGGGCGGCGCGATCGCCAGGGCGTCGCGATAGACTCTGGCCGCCTGGCGCGCCTGCCCTGCCCGCTCCAGCGCCGCGCCCTTGGCCAGCAGCGCCGGCAGAAAATAGGGATCGATGGCCAACGCGCGCTCGATGGCCTCCAATTCGCCCGGCTTGTCGCCCAGCGCGCGATAGGCGAAGGCCAGATTCAGCGGGATCTTGACCGGCGTGCCGGTATCGGCCTTGGCAGCGCGGATCAGGAGCGGCAACGCGCCTCTGGCATCCTTGCGGATGAGGCGGTCCTGGCCGTAGGTGGAACAGCGCTTGGGATGCTCCGGCGAAAGCGACAGCACCTGGGTCCACAGATGGGCGGCTTCGTCCATCCGGCCGGCCGCCATGGCCTGCTGCGCCGTTCGAACCAAGCCTTGCGTTTGTACGCTGTCCATGCCGCCGGAAAGCAGCAATACACGAAACTGAACGAGTAGACGTACATAACAA
>CAWBXL010000090.1:0-13986 GCA_963792305.1 uncultured Acidobacteriaceae bacterium
TCACTCCACAAGAATTTCTTACTGGTTAAATCAGGCCCAACTGTGCTGCCCTTGCCACTGTCGCCATGACAACCGGTGCAGGCTGCTCCACCTACTTCGCCGTCGTAGACGCGCCTGCCAAGCGCAACCATAGACTTCGTCACCCCGGTAGGAAGGGCCGCACCCGCGTCGGGATTAGTGCCCTCCGGCGGATTTGCCGATGTTTTGACCACAGCGCCCGCTGGGGCCGTAGCACTTGGGCATGGAGTCATCTTCGGCGCACTTGCGTTAGCGCCTTCCTGATAGGTGATGCGGTAGATGCGCCCATGCTGATCATCAGAGACGTAAACTGCGCCGTCTGGCCCGACGGCCAAACCGCCCGGGCGATAGGCGGCTTTATCTGGAGACTTGATTGCCCCTGCAAAGCCATCAGCAAAAACTTCGCAGTTACCCGACGCATGTCCGTCGGCCAGTGGCTGGAACACTACGTTGTAGCCGCCTTGCGGATAGGGCGCGCGGTTCCATGAACCGTGAAACGCAATGAACACACCATCCCGGTAGTGTGCGGGAAATTCCTTCTGGTCATAGTGCGCAGCCGCGTTCGGTCCCCAGTGCGCGGGGAATGCCGCTGCCGGTGGAGTTTTGTTTGCACATGTTCCAATTTTCTTTCCACCATCACCACCGTACTCCGGTGCAAGCACCAGCTTTTTCTGGAACGGATCGTAGTAACACATGGGCCAGCCGTAGTCGCCGTCCTTCTTTAACAGCATCAACTCTTCAGCAGGCAGAGTTGCCTCCTGAGTGGGATCTTTATAAAGATCAGGCCAGTTGGCGTGCAGTTGGTCACGCCCGTGCTGGGTTACGTACAGATTGCCAGCGCCATCAATCGCAAAGCCTTCGCCATTGCGGATTCCCGTTGCGAAGCGTTCTGCGGGAGAAAAAGTTTGATTGGTTTTGTTGGCGTCGTAGAGCCAGATGCCGCCGCGAGTCTCGAGTTCCGTGCAAGGATCTGCACCGGGGGATTTCAATGTCCGATTTTTCAGCTGGCAGGAATTGGAAGCAGTGGCAACATCAACGTACATTGCACCTTTGTCATCGATGATGAACGGATGCATGGGATGGTCACCACCAAGAGGCAATCCGGAAACGATTGTCTCAGCGGGATCCTTGGGCACGATTGCGCCATCCGGCATGGCATAACGCACGATGCGATCGTTGATCTCCACGTAGAGCGAACCTTTATACAGACCTATGCCCGTGCCACCTTTTCCGCCGCTCTGTTCGGTCTCGCCAAAGCGCTCATTCACATCGGCTTTTCCTGTCCCCGCTTTATCTTGCAGAGCTACAAGAAATCCACCAGCATGTGACGGCTGATTGCCATAGTACACACCCGACCAGGTGTTGACGTAAACCACTCCGCTTGGCGAAACCACCATCTGGCGAGCATGGCCGAGGTCGTCAGCGAAGACCGTCGCGCAAAAACCAGCCGGGAGCTTTAGGCCGCTGTCATCATTGGGACATCCTTTGGATTTATCTTGCGCGGACGCCAATGAACTGCCGCACATTGCGGCCAACACAACCAAGGTAAGCACCAGACTTTTACGCGAGTTCAGAAATTGCATGAATGGCTCCTGAAGATGCACGAGGAATGAGAGTGTGAGAAGCGAAAATATATCACAATTGCCGCGATACGCCCGTCAGTAGAAAACCTTATTGTGTGCCAGGCGTGTGCGGAGATTCAAATGAGAAGAGGCTCCAACGCTTGCCATTTTTATTGACAGGTGCTGATTCGATTGCCTGTCCGGTAAATGCCTGGATCGCATGTGCCCAAAAATGTCTTGCAGAATCGTTTATCTGCATAACGCGTACTTCCCAGCGGCCAGGGAACTTTCTCCATACGATGTGTGCTACCTCGGTTCCAATGCCATGCCGCCTGTATCCCCGCACCACAAAAAACTCCGCGACATCCCAAATGGTTTTATCGCCTGAGACTTCCGATCCTCTCTTTACAAACACGAACCCCGCCAAATTGCCGTCCACCTTTATAAGAAATGGATGACGGTCTGGCTCACGCCAATAAAGAGGAAGCTCGTCATAACTAAATCTGCCGTTTGGCTTCAGCTTTAAGTCGAAAAACTCGCTAAAGTCGTGTGCGTATAACTGGAGCAGGTTGGCAACAATCGGTTCTTGCTCTTGCGTGGCGGGAATAACTTCGAGGGTTGGTAACGACTTCTCCACGGATCTTTCCATGATTGTCCAACAATCTTTGGCTAGTGCTAGTTGTCAATAACCATCGCAGGCGTGGCCAATATGGATGGCATGCAGGTCCTCGACAGCTTTTTGTTCTTCTTGCGACAGCTCGTCCAGCCTGGGCAAGTATTTTTTCATGGCTTCCTTGGAATCCATCGCTTCAACCACCGAAATAATTTCGGTTTCTATTCTGGCATATTCACTTTTTGCGGCAAAAAATCCACTCATTCCCGTCTGGCATGCTGTTGGGATAGTTTGTTCGCTCATCTCCTTCGCCCAGGCATCCTTATAGGATTGCAGCTGTTGTTTCAGGTCATCGAGTGCCGGCTTTTTAGCCAGGGTGTGGGAGCGGCATTTTTCAAAATTCGTTTGGTCAGGACACTCTTCCGATAATTTCTCTTCATCCTGCTGCATGTGTGCAAGAACGTAGTCCAGGTCACTTTCAGAAGTGGGAGTTCCGGAGTGCAGGGCTTTGTTCAGTGCGGGAAAATATTTATCAATCGTTTTCCATTGGCTCTCTAGAAAACCGAAGAGCACTGCCACGCCAATAATCACCAGTCTGATTTTCCAACCTAAACCAATTCCGCGCCTCTTCTTAGGTGCTTGATAGGTCACCGAGGAAGGCGCAGACGCAGTCTGTGTTGCGGCAATGGTTTGCGCTAGGGGGCCTTGCAATCCTTGTACATCCCCAGAAATCATGCCCGCCTGCTGGTAGGACAATTCGGAAGTGCGCGCAATTGAACGTTTCACATTAAAAAATTTCCAGAGCCAAAAAGGAGCACAGCACGCGATACCGCCTAACATGACCCAAAGTGAAAATTTCCACTCGGAGCGGTCGGCGAACAAACTGACGCCTGCAATAAAGGCACAAACCACCAGGACGCCGGCTGCCCACTCATTGAGAAAATAACCGACTCGCTGGCCGGTCGTCATGTTCATCCATTCTCGATCGGGGGTACGGTAAGTACTGCCGCAGGAGCGGCATTTTTTATATTCGAGGCCGACTTTAGTGGAGTTGACAACGCGGGATTCGGTGCGCGCGTTGCATGAAGGACATCTGTAAGTGGTCCAGCGCACGTACATGACGTTCGTCCTCGCCAGGAGAAAGTTTCTTTCCCGGGGAAAGCGGTGCAATTCTCTTATTGTTGGGAGGAAGAGTCAATGACGAACCACGGCGCGAGGGTCATCCCAGGGAAGGTAATAATCCCGACGATCCCAATAAGAAGATAGAACCAACTACCAGGCTGTAAGCTGCTGTAACCGCCGTGATGGCGAACTGGAATTTGGGAGCTTTCGTGCTGAATCCGAAAATTCCGGTAGCCGAGGCCGTCATAATAGTGTTCATCACCAGTAGTCCCGCCAGGAACATGCCTAACCCGAGAAACCCTTTGCCGATGCCACCGAGATCGGCCGCCAGGAAGAAGATAAATAACTGGCTTGGAGTTTCCGCTCCCAATCCGTGAATCACGCCAATCCCGAAAACTGATTTGGCATCGTAGTTCCAGTTGGAAGACTCAGGTTTCGGAACATGGGGATGCCAGTGACCACGCACTTTCCAGTGAAACCAGCGCAATGAATTGATGAGGATGGCGGCACGACTGCGAGGCACCTCTCTCCCTTTTAATAAGGAACTGAGTACGTAAACTCCCAACACAACGAGAGTAAGACCAACTAACCGTTCAACGATGGTGTCAATTCCATGTGGCAGTGACAAACGAAAGAAAACCACCATACTTCCCAACACTGCGACGGTCGCGGCATGGCCTAGCGCATAAAGCAGACCGAGCCGCATGGCCCGTTTTGGGTTCACCTGCACGCTTGTGATATCGGTGATGGCAGCGATATGGTCGTAATCAAACCCATGCCGGAAACCCATAAGGGCCGCCGAAAGCAGGGCGAGTTGCAAGCCAGTGCCGGCACCACTCATAGCCAGAAATCCTTATTTGAGACTCGTAAGATCATGGCCCAACTTGGGCAATCTTTAAATCCTTGCAAGGCCATGATTTTACTCCCGTTGCTCACTTGGACACTGTCCTAGGGTACAGGTAATCAATCCAAGGTGTTACATGGCCCAATATATGGCACGAACGTGGAGTTCGTAACTTGCTAACACTGTGATGCGGCCATAGTCTGAGTGCGATGTCACCCAAGGCTCTTATCTTCTCCTCCGACCAGGAGACATCGCGGCTGTTAAACCAGGCTCTGGCAGAGTTTGGTTTTGAGGTCGTAGCATGCGTGGAAATTTTCGCGGCGGTGGAAAAACTCACCAGCCACGGTTTCGATGTGATCGCTGCCGACTGGGACGATGGCGTTGAAGCCAGCTTCCTGCTCAAAACAGCCTGCGAACTGAAAGCCAATAGCGAGGCATTCACCGTTGTCATGGCCAAGCCTGAACTCGGTGCAGCCGCGCGGCATTCGGGTGCAAACTTAGTGCTGAACAAGCCCCTGCTTCCCGGCCAGGCACGACAAACATTGCTGGGATCGCAGGAGTTTACGGCTAAATTTCAGGGTGGACAGATGGTTGCGGCCAGTGAGCCAACGCAGGCTCCTAATCCCTATAACCAATTGGTAAGCCCTCCTCCACCTCCGCCAAGAGTTGAAGCGCCAGTACCGTCGTTTTTGAAGACGCGTCAAATATTTCCGCCCTCCCCCAATCCAAAAGCGGAATTAGTGACGTCTCTTGAGGACGAGCTGGTCCCGCTCGGCGAGCATTTGAATCTGCTCCCCGAGCTGTGTCGGCAAGTGGAGAACAGGTCCGGCGTTCGTCCATCCAGACGCTGTTTTCTTCCACCCCGCAGTTGGCATCTCGCAAACCGGGCATCAAGCTGGATTTGAAAAAATTCTGGCGCGGCTCGGTGTATGGATTCATGCTGTTGGCGGTTGGAATACTTTTATACGGTCCAATGCGCAGCGGCGCCGTCTCCGCACATGTGAAACTGTTTTGGAAAGCCACGCGTCTGGAGACCGTGCAAAGCACCGTGTCTTTTGCGCCAAAACCGACGCAGCCGGTAATGGCCGAGTACCTCCATTGCTATTCAATCCTTCGTATTTATCGGACCACGCGGAAAAAATTTCAGTAGATTCAATCGGCAAGTCATCGGAGTTAGGGCCGCCGCAGGTCAACATGGCCTACAACCAGGCGCGTCCGATGGAAGCGCTGGCGCAGATCGAGCCATTACCGCTGATGCCGCAATTGCAGGCGCCTTCGACGCCTTTGCAGCCCTCCCCGCGAGTTCTGTATGAGAACGTTCCGCAGAGCTTGCGGATTGCGCCGCAGGTTATATCAATACGTGATTCCGGTTTAAAGCCTTCCCCTCCCTTGTCTCCATCATGGAACCAGTAAAGGTGGACGAAGAAATAGCCGACAAGCTGGTGCTGCGAAAGGTTCCCGGTGTATCCGGACCAGGCGCTCCGCAGCGGGATGCAGGGTACCGTCGTATTGCAAGCCCTGATCAGCAAAGAAGGATTGGTGGAAGATTTAAAACTGATGGGCGGATCTTTGATCCTGGGTGAAGCCGCGGTGCAGGCTGTCAGGCAATGGCACTACCAACCCTACTTCGTGAATGGACGACCGGTCGAGACGCAAACTCAGGTGACAGTTGAATTTAAGCTACCCGCGGTTGCGGTCGCTGAAACCCCTGTTGCCAAGCCCTAAGCTGTTTACTATCCATCCCAGATTTCACAACTTTTTACATCTTTTTGCTGCCATTTGACACCCCTACTTTGGGGTTGAAGTATGTTTTGTTTCGGCAGCGGCCTAAACTAATCTCATGAAACTGAAACGGCCCAGGAACGAACGTACGCGGCTCATTCTACTGTTGGAGCTGGCGATTGTATTGCCGGCAGCCGCGCTGGTCGTTCTGGGAGTGCTGCACTTGCGGTCAATTCAGCGTGATCGTTCCGTCGAAGCCGCGATTCAGCGGGACTTCTCCCAGGTCCTGGCGATCTCTGCCAAGCACATGAACGCGAAGGCACGGGTTTTGATTGACGATGTTCGCACGCACTTCCCGGAACCGCAACAGACCTGCGCTCCCGCGTTGGACAAGCTGTTGAGTGAATATCCCTACGTCGCCCATGTCTTTGTTTATAACGACAACAATTTGTTGGTACGTTCCCAGCCAAAGCGTCTTGAAGAAGCCGGATTCCGCGACGAGGCGGCGGATTTTGCCAAGACTATTCCCTTGCTGGTCATGAACCGCTCCAGCATGGTGGAAGACCTGGAAAAAAGTGAAGCCAAAGGCTCGTACTACTACCCCACTACAAATTGGACGGTCCGTGGCGACGTGAAAATGCTCTATCAGCCGGTAATTATGTTTCTTCTGACCGACAAAGAAACCGGGAGCAAGGAACTGGCGGGATTTGGTTTTGATGTTGATTACATCAAGGGAACATTCCTGCCGCAGACGCTGGACGAAATTGTGACTCAGAACCGCAGCGAAATGCAGAATGAAAAAAATCCAGCTGTGGCACGGATACGAATCAAAACCTACGATGAAGCACTGGCAGCTTCGGCGGGATGGGATGGCGGCGAGCCGGAAGTAGAGCGTGAGATTGGCGGTTTCTTTCCCCCATTGCTCCTTGCCATCAAGCTGCACGGAACCACCGCGGAAGCCATCGCCCAACACTTCATGCGCACCAGCTTCCTGACTTTGACCGGACTTTCGCTTCTGCTGGCCGGGGGAATTTATTTAACCCATCGAAATGTGAGCAAGGAATTAGCGCTGGCCAGGCTGAAATCGGACTTTGTCTCCAATGTTTCTCATGAGTTGCGCACGCCGCTGTCTCTGATCCGCTTATATGCTGAGACGCTGGAGCTAGGGCGCATTTCCAGCCCGGAAAAATATCAGGAGTACTACCAGACCATCCGCAAAGAGAGCGAACGGTTAACTGGGCTGATCAACAATATTCTGGACTTTTCGCGCATCGAAGCTGGACGCAAAGAGTACGAATTCCGCGAGACCAACTTGCAGGAACTGGTGCGTAACACACTGGAGTCGTATCGCTATCAGATCGAGCAGAGCGGCTTTACCTTCGAAGAGCAGATTGATGACAAAGTTCCGCCGCTGCGGGTGGACCGCGAATCCATTGCGCGGTCGTTGTTGAACCTGGTGAATAATGCGCTCAAGTACTCGCAGGACCGGAAATATATCGGGGTGAGTCTTTATCGCCAACAGAGTGCGGTGAAGTTGGAAGTTGTAGACCACGGAATCGGCATTCCACCAGAAGAGCAGTCGAAAATTTTCGACAAGTTTTATCGCGTAGGCGATCCGCTGGTGCACAACACCAAGGGAAGCGGACTGGGATTGTCGCTGGTGCGCCACATCGTGAAAGCCCATGGTGGAGAAGTAGCTGTAGACAGCGAACCTGGCCGCGGCAGCCGGTTCATCATTACGCTGCCGTTGAATCTGGAAGGACATCCGGCATGACCACGAACACAAGCACATGTGGCCAAAATTCTTATCGTTGAAGACGAGCCCAATATGGTGTCGGGCTTGCGCGATAACTTCGAGTTCGAGGGATACAACGTCATTACCGCGCAGGACGGCGTCGTCTGGCTTGAGCCGCGCACTGGACGAAGTCCCCAGACCTGGTTTTGTTGGACGTAATGATGCCGCGCATGAGCGGCCTCGATGTATGCAAGCAGTTGAAGTCGAAGCGGCCATCGATTCCGGTCATCATGCTGACTGCGCGCGGGCAGGAAGTGGACAAAGTGGTTGGATTGGAGCTCGGCGCGGATGACTACGTCACCAAACCCTTTTCTATCCGCGAACTGCTGGCGCGAGTGAAGGCTGTGCTGCGGCGGGCCCACACCGTCCCCAAAGAACAGGACCGTTATTTGTTTGGAGAGATCGAAGTTGATATGCGCAGCTGCCAGGTTTCCAAAAACGGCCGCGCGATGGATTTTTCATCCAAAGAATTTGATTTGCTCAAGTACTTCCTCTGTCACGCGGGAGAGACGTTAAGTCGCGACCGCCTGTTGCAGGAAGTCTGGGGATACGAGCATTTCCCCACAACCCGCACAGTGGACGCGCACATCGTGCGCCTGCGGCAGAAACTGGAGCCGGTTCCAGAAGAACCGAAGTACATCCTGACCGTGCACGGCACCGGTTACAAGTTTGTTGGCTAAATGTTGAACAGTTTTGGAGCAACAAAATGCCCGTAGCTGAATTGACGAACCCGACTCCCGTACCCACGTTCCCGAACCTGACCCTTGTGCCCAGGAGCACAGACGACCAGCAAACGGCGCGTGTGGATGACAGTCAACTCATTCGTTTGGCCCAGCAGGGAGACACCACGGCCTTTGAGGAGTTGGTGCGGCAGTACGACCGCGCGGTGCTACGGCTGGCGATTCATTTAACCGGATCGCTCGAGGATGGGCAGGATATTTACCAGGAAGCATTCCTGCGGGCTTACATTAATCTCAAGAATTTTCGTTTTGAATGTTCTTTCTACACGTGGATCTACCGCATCGTCACCAATCTTTGCCTGGACCATCTGCGCAAGAAGCACTCGCGTATGCGTGACCTGACCACGACGATTTCACCGGATGGCGAAGAAGAAAAAGTCGTGGAGCGCATGCCAGACCAGAGTGCGAATGCGAGCCCGGAGCGCAGTTTGGCGGGCCGCGAGTTGCGTGATCACATCTGCCGCGCGCTGGGGACTTTGACTCCACGCGAGCGGACGGTATTTGAGTTGAAGCACTATCACGGATTGAGGTTACGCACGGTAGCAGGGATGCTGAACACTACAGAGGGTACGATCAAGAACACATTGTTCCGAGCTACGCATAAGTTGCGGTTTGACTGGCGCACGATAAGGACGGCAGCATTAGCAATCACTTCCAGGTGACTGCTTCTGGGTGTTTCTTTTTGAACTCTTCAGCGCGATCAGCCATTTTGACAGAATTCCAAATTTCTCCACCATCAAACAATAATTTCGAATATGCCTGCAATGAAACAAGCATAACGCTGGGTCGAACGCCCTCATCATCCCGGGCAACGACTTGTTGGAGCCACGGCGTCGCCTCGCGTTCCGATTATTTAGGTAAAATACAGCGCCCATCATGCCTTGCACATCGGCCATGCGCCTATCGCATGTCTTCGCGACCTCTGGTTCGCAAGCTTTATAAAAATCTACAGCCTGGTTCGCTATCTGTAGAGCTTTATCGACTTGTTTAGTGCCTCCGTAATACGATTCAAGGTCAAGTAAAGCCAACCCAAGTAACAAGCCTGGATCTTTGCATGAGGCCGAAGTATGGCAACACGTTCCTCCAGCAAGGGTTGAGCGTTTTTTCCCGGTGTATTCAGTTTTTCGTAAATGTTGGACAGTTGGTGAAGAGCGGAATCTTTAAGCACATAATACTCATCGGGAAGTTTTCGGCTTAGCTGGACTGCTTCGCTGTAATTGGTCTCTGCGGTTGCAATATGATTATCGAGGGCCGCCTGTCCATTTGCTAATGCGGCTTGTGCTCGTTTGAGCAATGCCGCCGTTGTACGGTCCGGTTTCGGGATGTTATTGGGCACCTCGTTTGTTGCAGGCACAGTTACCGTTATGCTCTGACCATACGCAAATGTTGCGACAGTGATGATTAGGCATCCGCAAATTTTTCGAAACATAAAAGACATTCTAATTCTTAATACTCTTCGATCCCTCATCCCAATAAACCGCGCTTTTCCGGAAATACGATTCATTCGCCATGTGACAGGCCAAGGCAGCGTGGTGTCCAAACACCGCATCTTCCACTACCGGCTTGCGGCTCCGCACTGCTTCAAAGAAATTCCACAAATGCGGCTTCACGTCGTCATACGACGCTCCCTGATATGACACAGTTTCCGCGATTGGCGACTTCTGCATCGGAACATCATGCTCAGCATGCCATTTACTCACGTATGCATCACGCAAACTTTTTGGAAAACTGTTTACGTTCCAACCCGGCGCCGTATCAACTCCTGCCTGTTCAGTAAAGGTAATGCTGGTATGAGTAACATCCAAAATTCCCTTGGAACCCATGAATCGATAACCCTCGGAGGTTTCGGTGCCAAGGTTGATGCGCATGTACACCGGAATTCCGTTGAACTC
The DNA here is from genome assembly GCA_963792305.1 of uncultured Acidobacteriaceae bacterium. Taxonomy (GTDB): domain Bacteria; phylum Acidobacteriota; class Terriglobia; order Terriglobales; family Acidobacteriaceae; genus CAWBXL01. The sequence continues at coordinate 10,309 of CAWBXL010000090.1, forward strand.
GAAAATGGTGGCATGCACGTCCGGCATGTTGCGTCCATCCTTCCAGCGCAGAATTCCACCCGTAGACAAGGCACGCTGTGGGGCCTGATTGAATCCACTCATGTGAATGAAGCCGCTCATCAGATGAACCTGCAGGTCTCCGCCCACTCCGGTGCCATATTCCTTCCAGCAGCGCCACCGTTGAAACACCAACGGATCGAAAGCATGTTTCGGGGCCGATCCCAACCATGTATTCCAATCTAAATTTTCTGGCGACAAATCCGGCGGTGGCGGATATTGCCATGCACCGCTCGGAGTATTCCGTCCCAGTGATCCTTCGACCAGCATCAGATCGCCGATTATTCCCTGAGCAATCATCTCCTTGGCCTTGGCGCAAATTACGGAACTCACGCGCTGCGAGCCAACTTGTACGATGCGTCCCGATTTCTGCGCTGCCGTAACCATCTCCACGCCATCAGCCGCAGAATGTGACATGGGCTTTTCACAGTACACGTCCTTGCCGGCGTTCACGGTATCTACCACAATCTGTTTGTGCCAGTGGTCCGGGACTGCGGCGATGATGCAATCGATGTCTTTGTTGTTCAGCAGGTCTTGATAGCGGCGCGTAGTGAACAAATTTGGGCCAACCGTTTCCTTGGCTAATACGTGGCGTCCGTCATACAAATCGCAGGCTGCAATGCACTCCACACCGGGCAACTGAATGGAGGTCGCCAGCAACCCACTGCCCTGCATCCCAATCCCAATAATTCCAAAGCGTACACGGCTGGCCGAATCCGCAAACATGGGCATCGGATCAAGTATAAAATTCTTGGCGGCGATGCCCGCACCAGCAACTGCGGCGCTGACTCCTAGAAACTTTCTGCGGGAAAATTCGTTGCTCTTCATGGAGCCTCCAGAAGGTTTATTGCTTCTTCGACATCTTCACCGCGATTTCCTTGAAATAAACAATGTCCTTGTCGCTATGGTTCTGCAATCCGATGTAACCATCATTCGAGCGTGGTCCCCGCTTTGGCGACCCATGTTCTTTCAAATCCTCTTCCGCTGAATTAGGTGGCACGGGTTGGCCTTCCGTAAAGTCCGTCACTTGTACGCCATTCACGGTCACACGTGTATGCGGGCCGTCCAAGGTAATTTCCATGGTGTTCCACTCCGGCCCGGGTTTCCCCGGACGGGCCATCGCCTTGCTGAACGAATACACATCGCCAGTCGAATGGTAATCGTCCTGTTTGTTGTCGATCTGGATTTCGTATCCGTAGTTCACAGGCATCCAGGCCTCACGAGGCTCCAACGGGATGCGAATGAACACGCCGGAGTTGTCGTTCTCATGCTCCATGCGGTACACCACGCGGACCGTGCAATCTCCCAGTTGCCCACCGGCCCAGTAAAGCAGGCCCATGCCTCCACTGGTTTTAATAATGCCATCCTGCACAACCATTTCGCCGGGGCCGACGTGCTTCCAGCCGACCAGATCCTTTCCGTTAAACAGTTGTTTCCACTCGCCGGATTGCGCATGAGCCATCGTGCCCAACAAAATAAGAAATAGAATGAATGAACTGCTGTAAATTTTCATGAGTTCCCTTCCGGCGGAAACTATAAACCTTCTGAGGGCTTGATTCGAGGGTTATCTGTGGCGTCGGTCTAGGAGATATGGGAGGACCTGTTCGGTACTATTGGAATATGGTAGGCGCGTCTTTGCGCTCATCAACCATGAAAGCAATCTGATATATGCCCGCAGAACTGGCCGCGTCCAAAACAGTGCTTACGTAACTGTACCGTGCAAGTGCATCAGCCTGGATGTAAAGTTTTGGCTCCGCGCCCTGGCTCAACCGAATTTTGAGGTCGTGAACCATAAGAGTTTTGTCCGTTCGGTCATTGCCAAGATAAATCAAACCATCTCTCGCGACTAAGACCATCAAAGCATCTTCACGGTCTGCGCTACGCATTGCAGTCGGGTGCGCTACTTTGGGCAAACTGGGGCCATAATGATGATGTGGAGTTGGCACAACCATATTTATCATTAGTAATGTGAGAGTGATCATTAACATCACGAATGTGATGGCAGTTGTGTCAATTCGCTTAAAAGTCTGCACCGAAGTTCGATTGTGAATCATTGCAACATGGTTAGACACCATAGCGCCGCTTTTTGGGTCTAGCCCATGTTCGCGCTATGACTCCACCGCCCCGAAGCGCGAAGGAAGACCCAGTTGCTTAAATCGAATGGTATCGAGCAGCCAGTCGGGCAAGATGCTGGATAGAGTGACCAATAACTTTGCATCTTTCCCTACGTGATACCGGATTTTAGGATGTGGGCTAGTGAGCGCATGTTCGACCGCCTGTGCAACCACATCGGGCGCGCTTCCGTTCATCTCACGTGCAAATGCGCGCCGCGCAAAATTCCTCAACATTTCTCCATATTGCGCGATCCCACTCGCTGGAAGCTTGCTAATCACGGTTTCAATATTTCCTAGCGTCTTGTCTACAGCCGGAGTCTTAATGGCCCCTGGCGACACGTCGCTGACATGAATTCCGAAAGGATGTAGCTCCAAACGCAACGTATCACTGAGCAAGCTGAATGCACTTTTGCTGGCGTTGAGCAAACCGCCGAATGGTATCGCGATGTGAGCTCCAACCGAAGTGATATTAACGATCCGCCCTTTTGTTTTACGGATCAAAGGAAGAAACGCCTGGGTGACTGCGATTTGGCCAAACACATTGATATCAAATATTTCCTGCATGTCTTCGCTAGTCACGTATTCAAGTGGACGGGCCATGCCAATTCCCGCAACATTGACTAGTCCATCCAGACCACGTCCATGTAGCTGAGACGACACTTGTTCGGCCGCCGCGGTAATTGTGGAACGGCTCTGAATGTCCATGAGGATCGGCTTCAGGCCCGCTCGGTGCTCGGATTGCAGCCTGTCTGCATCTTGCTGTTTGCGGACAGTCGCAAAAACCTGCCACCCGGCCTGGAGCAGACGCGAGACCGAGGCTTGTCCTATGCCGCTCGAAGCCCCTGTAACGACCACTGTTTTCTTGTTTCCATTTAAGACGGGAATTGCAGGATGCGTCATATGAGAATTCCTCTCAGTTTGAAAATTCCAGCAATGTTCACGCGCGACGCGATGGCGTGGACTCTGTTATTTACTTAGTTAGATTGCGTGTTTTTGCAAAACGATTCGCGGATCTCGATTATTTGTGCGGCGAGGGCTGCATGATTGACCGTAAGTTTCTTTCCTGATCGGCGCTCCAATATTTGCAGTCCAGGCGAAAGAATACGGACGTGTACGGAATCGTCATATTTGTTTTCAACACGAGGACATGAAATTGTTTCCCCACTTCATCAATGTTGGAAATGATCTTCTCGTGAAGGTGCGAGCGGAGCGGCAGTCCCCTGAGGAGTTCATCCACCCGGGTCCGATATGCCGCAACGCCGGGAGCTTCGGAGTCAGAGACAAAAGGTAGTTCTGCATCCATAAAGACAACCGGACGAACCTGAATCGAATGATCGATCTCGGCAAGTACAGCCTGCACGACCTCAAGCTGCGATGCGTTCGTCTCGATGGTTTCAATTCCCGGCGAAGTTTGCAGCGGATACGCCGCGTCAACCACGAGTATCCAGTTGCGATGGCCGAGCAGGGGCATGAACAATACGCAACCGAACCAGTAACAGGAAATAAA
>CAWBXL010000091.1:0-4682 GCA_963792305.1 uncultured Acidobacteriaceae bacterium
TGCTTGTGCCTACGAAGCGCTGCCATGATCCGGCCAGAGGGTTGATGGTCGAGAGCAGGATGACGATAGTCGAGATTGGCGCCCAGTAGAACTCGGTGAGCTTTAGCATTCGCGCCACCATCAGCGATATAAGTGTCGCGATCGCTGTGCGTGCGGCGTTCATCAGGGATGCTCGCGTGACACCCAGGCTTTTGATCCATGTCTCCATGGTTGGATTTTATTCTGGATTTACTGTTCGGCGTATTCGATGCGATTGCGGCCTTTGTGTTTGGCGGAGTAGAGAGCCTGGTCGGCGCTGGCCAGCAGGTCGGCGAAGGCGGGGGGACGGGTGCCGCGGAATCCGGCTACGCCGATGCTGGTGGTTACGGAAAAAGTTTGGCCGTTCACTGTGAACTTTTGGTCTTCCAGCTGTTTGCGGATGCGTTCGAAGGCGATGATGCTGCCGTCGCGTTCCACGTGAGTGATGATTTCCAGAAATTCTTCTCCACCCTGGCGTCCGCAGATGTTGGATTGGCGGGTGTTGGTTTTTAAAATTTGCGCGAAGGCTTTGAGGACGGTGTCGCCGGCGTCGTGTCCGTAGGTGTCGTTTACTTTTTTAAAGTGGTCCAGATCGCAGATGGCTACCCAGATGGGGAAATCATGACGGGCAGCGGCGCTTAGTTGGCGCGTGATCCAGACATCGATGGCGCGGCGGTTGGATAAGCCGGTGAGCGGGTCGGTCAGCGCCATCTCTTCCAGTTGGCGGTTTTTGGCTTGGACCTGGCGGTGGAGCTCCACCACTCTGAGACCTACTCTTACTCTGGCCCGCAGTTCTCCTTGATGGAATGGCTTGGTTAAATAATCGTCTGCACCGGCGGCCAGGCCCTGGACCACCTGCTCTTTGTCATCGTTGCTGGTCAGAAGAATGATGTGGGCGAAATTTTGTTGGAAGTCGCCGCGTATTTTTTCGCAGAGTTCCAGTCCGCTGATGTCGGGCATGGTCCAGTCGGTGATGACTAACGCTGGCTTGTGCTGGGCGTAGAGTTCCAGCGCTTCACGGCCATTTTTAGCGAAGACTACGTTGTGACTGTCGTCGGAGAGAGTATGCTCGACCAGCTTGCGATAAATAGCAGAGTCGTCCGCTACCAGGATTTTTAATTCCTGGGAAGTCGGTTCAGGGCCCTTGGTTTTGGTGGATTGTGTCACGCGATTTGCCAGAGTATATGTGACAGAGGCGACTGTTGTCGCGTGTATTGTAAAGTTTTGTAGTTACTTTTAGGTCGCTTCACGGAACAGTCTCAAGTTGCTGCGCAAAACAATTCCGGGGTTGAGGTAATAGGTTTTGGAAATGAGAGTTCCATTAGTCAGGTGGTCTATGAGAATGCGCACTGCGGTTTGGCCTTGCAGGTATGGGTCTTGATAGATGGAGGCGTAGATTGTGCCTTGTTCCAAGTGGGGGATCATTTGCTGGAACAGATCGGTCGTGATCAGGCGGATTTTTCCGGCGCGCTTTCGTTCTTGTACTGCGCGGACAACCGGCATGCAGTTTACGGTGCTTACGTAGATGGCTTGTAGTTTTGGTTTTTCGTCTAGCAGAGCGCGGGTTTTGCGATAGCTCTCTTCTTCGGATTCGTGGGCTTCGAGGACGGCGATTACTTTTCCGCCGGGACAGTCGGATTCGAATTCGGCGCGGAAGCCTTCGGCTTTGGCACGGTGCTCTTCGGTGCTCAGCATCCCTGTTACGACGGCTGCCTGCGATTCGGCGGGGAGGAATTTTGCAGTCAGCTCGGCGGCCAGTTTGCCGCTTAGATAAGGATCGACTCCTACCATGCTGGAGCGGTTGCTTTGCGGGGCATCTGTTGTCGTGAAGACTACTTTGATTCCTTCTTTTTCTGCTTTGTTAACCAGCGGTGTGACTACTTTGGGATCGCCTGGGGTGATGATCATGGCACTTACTTTGCTTTCCAGGAGTTCGGTAATTTTTCCTTTTTCATTTTCGCCCAGGCTGGGAGTGGGCTTGTGGATGATGTCGATGCCCAGGCTGCTGGCCCTGGCAGCTTCGTCTTTGATTCCCGCGCGCATTTGATCGTAGAAGAAATGAATTTCTTGGGGAATGCAAACACCTATGCGGATATGGGCTCGGCCGATGGAGAGCGCTCTGGCGGCTGGGTGTGGGATGTATTCGAGTTGTTTGGCGATAGCCAGGATTTTTTTTCTTGTGGATTCGCGAATTCCAGGGCGGCCGTGGAGGGCGCGGTCTACTGTGCCGATGGAGACTCCGGCTAGCTCGGCGATTTTGTGGACTCCGGCGCGTTTCATGGTGCCGTCCCTGAAGGGACTCGGTCATTGTATGCGCTTCCCCCGGGCTTCCCGTCCGGGGCTATCACATTCCGCCGCTTTCGCGGCTGGCCCAGCTTTGCTGTTGCATTTCGATTTTCTGCGAGTGGTAATGATCGTTGCAGCTAATTATCTCAACGGCTAAAGCCGGTCGACGTGTGAATTTTAACGCAGGGCTGGGAAGCCCTGCGCCACCCAAAATTTTTTTGAGGTTAGTTTTGCTGCGCTACCTTTATTACAGCGTCGAAAGCTGGTTTGGGTTGGCCTTGGCGGTCGAAGAGTAGCGGGTAATTTTTTCTGCCGCGCACTGGCCAGTTATTTTTCCAGGAGTCGCCATCGGTGACGTTCCAGAAGGTTACGCGGGTGACTACATCTTTGTGTTTCAGGAAAGTTGCGAACAAGCTAGCGTAGCGGTCTGCCAGTTGTTTCTGGACTGCATCCGGCAAGCCGTCTGCGTACGGATTCAGATTGGGTTGGGAGGCCGCGGTCTGTCCGACGTCGGCGCCGCCGTTCGTTGCGGCTTGCGGGAGGACGTCGATGTCCAACTCCGTCACCATTACTTTTATACCTAACGCCGCGAAGCCGTTGAAGGTAGTGTCAACTTGATCGGTGGTTGGCCATTGCAGGTTGTCATGTTCTTGCGAGCCGATTCCGGTGACATGGCATCCTGCGGCTTGCAGTTTCTTGATTAATGCGACCGCGCCATTTCTTTTAGGCTCGTTCTCGAGCGAGTAGTCGTTGTAGTAGAGCTCGGCTTGCGGATCGGCTTTGTGGGCGGCTTTGAAGGCTTCTACTAAATAATCGGGGCCGATGATTTTGTACCAGAGTGATTGGCGTAGTGTGCCGTCTTCATTCAGCGCTTCGTTGACTACGTCCCAGCCCTTGATGCGGCCTTTGTAGCGGCTTACTACTGTTTTGATGTGGTCCTGCATGCGCTTGAGAAGTACTTTCCGCGTGACGAATGTGCCGTCGTTGTTTTCGAAAACCCATTTGGGGACTTGGCTGTGCCAGACCAGATTGTGGCCTATGGTGAACATCTGATTTTTTTCGCCGAAGGTTACGTAGGCGTCGGAGGCTTTGAAGTCGTAGGTATCTGGCTGCGGGTGAACGACCTCCCACTTGAGGATGTTTTCAGGGGAGATGCTGTTGAATTGGGCTTTAACGATTGAGTCTCCGACGGTGTCGGTTTCAAAAATTTGACGGGTATTCAGGGCCACGCCGATTTTGAAATCATTTTTGTAGGCGTCTTTTAATGATGGCTGTTGGGCGGTCGCCAGTGTTGCGCTTAGAAGGATGATGGTCGCCAGCAAAGTCTTCGGGTTCATTTTTTCCATTCTCAAATAAGATCAAAATCTTAAAACGCAGAGGACGCAAAGAAAAGCCGCAAAGGTCACTGAGAAAATTCTCCTTATGACGTCGCGTATTGTTTACGACGCTCTACCAACTCATCCTGAATTTTCAGGTTCAGTGATTTGCCGATGGGATAAACCACTAAGCATATGAGAACAATACCCAGCATAATCGCCGGATAGATGCTGGCACCCAAACGGATCCCCAGCAGCGCATGCTCGGTTTGCCGAACGTTGGGGACGTAGCCGTAGGCGTTGATGATCCAAGCGCTCAGCGCGCCGCCCACGCCCAAGCCCGCCTTCAATCCAAAAAGAATGCCCGCGTACATGAAACCAATCGCGCGACGGGAAGTTTTCCACTCGGAGTAGTCGGCTACATCCGCGATCATCAACCACAGCAGAGGAACGGTTGGTCCCCAGCCGACAGACCACAGTACGCTTAGCCAGAAGAGCATACCGATGGAGGATGGAGTCGCCCAGAATACCCACGCAGTGGCGATAGTGGTGACTGCAACCCCGGCAATGAAAACAGTTTTCTTCCCAAAACGATCTGCCAGCGGTTTGGAAAATATGATTCCTACGATCTGCACGAAACTTCCAATTACAAAAAACAGGCTCAAGCCCACAGCCGCAGCATTGGAACCATCCGGTTTCACCAATAGGCCAAAGGCATTCAGCGCGGAGTTCCAAAATCCCGAACCGCTTGCGCTTCCACCCAAACCGAATTGTCCGAGAAATTGCTGGATGCGTCCTTGATCGAGGTAATAAGTAAACAGATAGTTTGACGAACTGCCGCGAACCACCAGCATGGTGAATACCAGCAGAGTGAGAATGAACATCACCACCCAGGGACCACAACTAAAAACATTTTTCAGGTCTGTAGCGACGGAAGCTTTTTGCCCTGGAGGGGGTTGCACCCGTTCGCGGACACTCGCGAAGGTAATCAGATTGAGGATAATGATGAGAGCGCCAAAGATCGCCATGGTGATGGCCCAGCCCTTTGCGGAATCTCCACCT
>CAWBXL010000092.1:0-14670 GCA_963792305.1 uncultured Acidobacteriaceae bacterium
GCAGCATGCCGTTGCGCACGCTGTATCCCTTGCCGCGGTCGCCGCGTTTTGGATCAGTCGGACATTGGCGTGGCGGCTCATGTAGTCACGCACAATGTCGGTGGTAGTGTCCTTGGAGCCATCATCGACGACGATGATTTCTGCCTTCCAGTCGTTCTCGGCTATGTGAGCGAGAATCTTGTCCAACGAGGACGCGATGCGCGCGCTCTCGCTATAAGCCGGGATCACGATGCTGTAGGTCAGGGGCTCCAATGGTATCTCTAACATCCGATTAAAGATGCAAAGCCGCGCTTGGCTGTTGTAAGGATACGGCCAAAGGGGGCAAAAACCCACTTAAAACACTTAGTGTGAATCGGGTTGCATATTACACGGTTTCGAATTCCCCGGCCAGTTGCTTGTGGCGAGTTTTAGCCGCATCGATGAGGGCCTTGAAGATGGCGCGGGAGTTTTCGTCATCATCAATGGAGCGTTCGGGATGCCATTGGACCGCCAGGACAAAATGATCTAGGTTTGCCTTCCACGGCTTCGATGATGCCGTCGTCGGGACAACGGGCGACTACATTGAGGCCATCTCCGATGACATCGGCTGATCTGGTGGTGGCTGGAGTTGGCGGCGATTTCCGGGACTGAGCCGATGATTTTTGACAGCCGCGAGCCTGGAGTTATTTCTACTTTGTGGGCGATGGGGACGGTGCGGCCGGCTTCGTGGTTGATTTTGGATTCTATGTGCTGGATCAAGGTTCCAGAGCGGTAGACGTTCAGGATTTGCAGGCCATAGCAGATACCGAGAACCGGCTTGTGCATGTTATATGCGTCTTGCAGCAGCAGTTCGTCGACTGTGTCGCTCAAGGGTCCGCGGCGTCGGTTTTTGGATGACGCGGTGCGTCGTATTTTGCCGGGTCCACATCGGCATTGCTGCCTGGCAGCAAAACTCCTGTCGCAGCGCTCGATTAACTTCATCACTTCTGCCGGTGGCTTATCAAGCGGGATGGTTACTGGCTCGCCTCCTGCTAATTCTACTGCCCGCGCATATTCGGGCAGGGCGCGCTCTCCGTATTTCAGGTCGGTGGAGTGCGGCATAGGGATCGCGATGCGCGGAGCCATACCTTGATTGTACCGCCGGGGTCGTGGGAAGGCGGGGTTTGCCTCGTTCGTCAGAAACTCAAACGTTCAATGGCGGCCAGAACCTTGGATTGGCGGTAATAACGGATTTCGTGGATGGTGGCGGCGATGAGAACAATTACGCCGATCACGATGGCAATCGGGGCGCAAAATGGCGATACACGGGCGTCGGTTCCGGGGCCGGTGTGAGACAAGTCCCGCCCAAAGAACAGTCCCTAGAAGTCCTATGAACATACTTATTGCGAAAGACAAGAGAGTCGCCAGGAAGGTGATCAGCAGAATGCGGAACGGAATCAGAGCGGGACGTGGTTGCCGTGAATGCGGGTACATCAATCTCATTGTAGCGCCGTTCATAATGAAGCTCCCCGAACGCGCCAATGCCACAATTCAACAGATGTTCTGATGCATAGTTAGCCCTGACCGTTTTAAGCAAAACCCGTTCACAGCTGCGCTACAATATTTGTATGTCGCATACTGCGCCGGTAATTACGCGGCTGCCGGCCGATGTTGTTCGTCAAACTCCTGTGTCACAGGCCTCGAATGGCATCTGCTATGCGGTTGCCGGGGAAGTGACTGTTTCCAACACCGACCTGGAGCGGATGGTGGCGGCGGTGCCGGCTTCGGCTGCGGCGGCTTTGGAGCGCAAGGCTTATTATTTTGTGCCGCTGACGGTGAATCAGGGTGATGAGACTGTGATTGCTGACCGCTACGACGTGGCGCTCAGCGATAACGCGGTGTGCCATCGCAATTTGAATCTCGGCGATTCGCAGTGTGTGTTTATCTCCACGCGATTGATGGATGACAAGTTTTCAGTCGCGTTTGAGTTTTATATCAACGTGGGCCATGCGGTGGTGGAGCGGGCCGGAGTTTCGCAGGCTTTTGCTGATTTGGCTTGGAAGCAGGTGAAGGGAATGCGAAGGGTGAGACTTCGCTCGATGCCTGGGAGTCCCGCAAACTGGCTACTACTTCAGGCCCGAACACTGAGAAACATAAGAACGATTATTTTGCGGCCGCGTTTTCCGATTCGATTTCAATTTATTTGCTGTCGTTGTTTCTGGATGTGGACTACTACGATCTGCGGGAGCGCGATTATCCGCTGCTGGCTCCGGCGGCCATGGCTGAGCGGCTGCGGAAAGTTGCGGAGTTGTTTCCGGCGAATCCGGGATTTGAGTTCGCGGTTTATTACAAGAGGCGGGGATAGTTTTCCTCGCCTCTTTTATTGTCACTTCGAGTATGGTTACTTCGATTTCTGCCGCTTCGCTACCAATTTCTCTGTGGCGAACGTTCCTACCTCGCGCGTGAAATTAATCTGGTCGCCGTCAATCGTCCCTTTGTACTTAATGGTGATGGCTTGTCCTTGAAAGTTGATGTTTTCGGTAAAGCTTAGGTCTTTACCCTTGATCACGCCATCTTGGATTTTGGTTTCGCCCATATCGTTTTTGGCGGTGCCGGTGAGTTTTTCTCCGTCGGCCTTCAGAGTGTAGGTGTAGTGTTGTTCGCCGATCGCGGTGTCAAATGTGGCAGTCCATGTACCGTCAACATCGGCAGCCAATGCAGCGGTTGCGATCCCCAACAAGAAGGCAATGAGAACGGCAGCGTGACCTAACTTCATTTGAAATGTCTTCAATGGAATCTCCTTGTAATGTAGTTGGGCGATCCTAAGCCAAAACGTCAAATATTGAAAGATCCGGCCGTTTGGGAATTTGCGATGGATTATACGCGGCGTTGGTGAATGTGTCTGCGACGGCGCCGTTAATTTCAATTAAATTTCTTCATGGTTGGCCAAAGGCTTGCAAATTCTGGTTTAGTCCCCGGCACAGCCAGATGGTGAAGTGTACGGAAACGTCCGCGCGAAAGTTTAGTGAATCTGAGTTTGGAATGCCAGCATGGCAATGACTGTTCGATCCTTCGCCAAGATCAACCTCGGGTTGTACATAGCGGCTTTGCGGATTAAGGAAAGATTAAACAAATCGCCGGAGTTATTTGCGGACGAATCGTGAATTTGAGTTTGCGGTTTATTACAAACGGCGGGGATAATCACCATCCGGTGCGCGTCAGCAACCGGTAGAAATGCGTAATAAAGCGATCTGGTTTGGGATTGAGTTTGCAATCCGCATTTTGATCGTTGACGCGGAGTGTAGAGACTTCAGGGTGCCGGGGTTTGTACCGCACGAGTACCGTTTTATCTTTTAACCCACTCGCATAGTCCCAGGCGGTTTGTTCGTCGTGGAACTGGCGCGAATAGTATCCCGAGTAAAGTTCACCTTCCGCATAGTAGGAATACCCCAGATCTGCCGTGGCAATTTGCTTTTGCGTGTTGAACGCGCTTACCGCAACAGTTTCGATGCGGCCCTGAGCGATTGGCCAAGCGGCCCCTCGCACCGCGCGTAACCTGGTGGGTAAGCTTTTTATAAAAAACCATGCAATCAGCAGGAAGAAAAGCCAGGTTTCGGCCAAATAATTTTTGACCAGATGGGATAGGTATCCGACGAATTGGGCTGGGACGGACATGCTTACAACCATTCTTCTGACATCAAATTATATGTGTGCGGTCAAATTGAGGAAGTGCGGTTGACTGGTGTGCGTTTCTGAAGTGCTTTGAGCTCATTAAAAATCGCCGAGGCCTCCAATTTGATCTTCTCGCAATAGCGTCGATAAGGTGTGGTCGGCAGGAGAATAACGAACAGCGATGGAGCACCCTTTTAAACTGGATTCAAGTTTTTCGGCCCGCTTTTTAGTCCATGCATGGATTGAATGCGTACCCGAATAATATTCATTGTTGGCAACGTAGGAGTATGTCACCTGGCAGTTCCATCCACGCCATGAGTTATTCGCGGCATAGATAGACATAACGGTGCCTTGTGCTAATGGCCAGGATGGGGCCTTGCGTATCTTCATCCATGCCCATGTGGCGCTCGCGCCGCCGAATACGACCCCCGCTATTTCCTTCAAAATCCAGATGTCTCTAAATGGATTAAATGGGCGCACAAGCTACTCCAAAACATTCGGAGTATACCCAAAATTTTGCATGGCACCGTGTCTTCGTTAGGGCGGCTGTGATTAAATGCGATGGCATGTCTGTCAGTGTTCGATCTTTCGCCAAAATCAATCTCGGGTTGTGCATTGGGGCTTCGCGGCCTGATGGCTTCCATGATCTACGCACCGTGTATCAGATCGTTGGTCTGCACGACATTATTCGTGTGTCGGTAACCAAGGGCTCGGGGATTGAGATTCGGTCGGAGGATTCTCGCGTTCCTAAGGATGATTCCAATACTTGCTGGCGGATTGTGGATCGGGCTATGGCGGCGCTTGGGGCGCGGGGGCGGGTAGTGATTGAGATTGAGAAGAGTTTGCCGGTACAGGGTGGATTGGGTGGGGCTTCGGGGAATGCTGTGGGGGCTTTGTTGGCTTTGGAACTGGCTTTGAAGAAGCGGTTGCCGGGGCCGGAGAGGCTGCGGATTGCGGCTGAGGTTGGGTCGGATTTGCCGCTGTTTCTGGTGGGTGGGACCTGTTTAGGTGTTGGGCGGGGGGAGGAGGTTTTTCCTTTGCCTGATTTGCCAGCCATGCCTTGTGTAATCGCTACGCCAGAGGTAGCTGTATCGACTCCAAAAGCCTTTGCAGAGTGGGACCGACTCCATAAGGAGTATGTGGGACTATTGCCCATTCTAAGAACAGACCTTAAGAAGGCACGGGAGACGGCTTATGGATCTGAATCTCCGGAATCAGATGGTGAACTGAAATTGACGGTAATGATGGCGTCCGATAGAATGTACGAGTCCAGTCGGCTTTTATCTAGCTGGCTGAATGGTTTCCATAATGTTTCATCCGGTGTCTCCGGCAAAAAGCGCGGAGGCCGGGCCGAGACCTCACTTCTCGACCTTGTCCGTACCGGGATTAAAAACGACTTCGAACAAGTCGTCTTTCCTCAATATCCCGAATTGCGTGACATCAAGCGTGTGCTCGAACGTGCGGGGCGTTGTATGCTTCGCTGTCGGGTTCGGGCTCGGCGATTTACGGGTTGTTTGCGTCCCGGCTGAGGCCGTGAAAGGCGGCCGGCAGGTTGCGGAAAGCAGGGGGTTCCGGCGCGGTGACGAGCACGTTGACGCGCCAGCAGTATTGGAAAAGATTTTCGATTGATGATTGTCTGATTCGTGATTGTTGATTCACAATAAGACCAGCAATCGTTTCAATCGACAATTAGAAATCGACAACTGAAATGTTACTGGGCCGTCGACTAATGGTAGGTCAAGTGCCTTTGGAGCACTTTGTCTAGGTTCGAATCCTAGCGGCCCAGCCAAGAAACCAGTTCTCAGTTGCACGGTTCTCAGTTCTCAGCGAGACTGAGCCGAATCTAGCTAAAGACTGAGAACCGAGAGACTGAGAACTGACTATGGCCACTCTGTGCGACCGCCGAGCGGAACAAAAAGGCGCACATGAACGTCACGGACGAGAAACCGAACGCAAGCCGCAGCGCGCCCGGGTGGACGACAAGTTCAAGATTTTCTGCGGCACCGCCAACGAAGCGCTGGCCGATGAGGTTTGCGCTTTTCTCGGCATGACGCGCGGGCAGGCGCAGATGACTCGCTTCAAGGACGGCGAGGCTACGTTCAGATCCAGGAGAACGTGCGCGGCGCTGACGTGTTCGTGATGCAGCCCACGTGCCATCCGGTGGACAAGCACCTGATGGAGCTGCTGCTGATGATTGACGCGTTGAAGCGCGCTTCGGCGCGGCGCATCACGGCAGTGATTCCGTACTATGGATATGCGCGGCAGGATCGCAAGGACAAGCCGCGCGTGCCGATTTCGTCGAAGCTGGTGGCGGACTTGCTTACCACCGCCGGGGCTGATCGGGCGCTGGTCGTGGATTTGCATGCGCCGCAGTTGCAGGGATTTTTCAATATTCCGGTGGACCATTTGTTCGCTTCGCCGGTGCTGGTGGATCATTTCCGCAAGTTGAATCTGCCGGACCTGACGGTGGTTTCGCCGGACGCAGGTGGCGTGGAGCGCGCGCGGTTTTTTGCCAAGAAGATGGATTCGGCGCTGGCGATTGTGGATAAACGCCGCGTGGAAATGAACGTGGCCGAAATCATGCACGTGATCGGAGACGTTAAAGGCCGCACTTGTTTGATGATCGACGATTTGATTGACACGGCTGGGACGCTGGTGAAGACGGCGGCAGGCATTGATGGAGAACGGAGCTACCGCAGTTTATGCGTGCTGCTCGCATCCGGTGCTTTCTGGGCCGGCGGTGGAGAATATTTCGAAGTCATGCATCACGCGAAGTGGTGGTGACGAATACCATCCCACTGACGGAAGCGGCGAAGAAGGAGCCGAAGATCAAAGTGCTTTCCATTGCCGGATTAATTGGGCGGGCGATCCAGTCCATCCACGAAGAGACTTCAGTCAGCAAGTTGTTTTTATAGACAGGAATGAATTATGGCTACTGCAACCCCTAGCAATGTGCTGGAGGCGCAAGCGCGCACTCCTGGAAATAAGAATGCCGCGCGGCGTGTGCGCGTGGCCGGAAAAGTTCCCGCAGTGGTTTACGGCGCGGGCAAAGACGCAGTTTCGGTTGCCGTCGATCCGCGGCAGGTGAAGGCAATTCTTTACTCGAAGACCGGTCATAACACCATTTTTGATCTGGCCCTCGAAGGCGAGAAGACCAAGGCCATGATCGTGGACTGGCAGTATGAGCCGATCAAAGGCGCTTTGCTGCACATCGACCTTAAGCGCATCGCCATGGACAAGAAGTTGACCGTTCAGGTGCCGATCGTGCTCAAGGGCGAAGCTGCCGGGGTAAAGAACGAAGGCGGCATTCTGGAACAGATTCTGCGTGAAGTGGAGACTGGAGTGCTTGCCGGCGGACATTCCGGCGTCGATTGAAGTGGACGTCAGCGAATTAGTGCTGGGCAAAGTGGTCCGCGTTTCCGATCTGGCGCATAACGACAAGATTAAGTTCCTCACTGACGAGAACCAGCCTGTGGCTCACGTCACCACGGTGAAGGAAGAAGTTGTGGCGACTCCGGAAGCTGTGGCTGCCGATGCTGCCGCTACTCCTGCCGAGCCGGAAGTTATCAAGAAGGGTAAACAGGAGACTGAGGAAGAAGGCGCTGAAGCTCCTGCGGCCAAGGGCGGCGAGAAGAAGGAAAAGAAATAACGGTGTTGGGAGATTGATACGGCGTGAAACTGATTGTCGGGCTGGGAAATCCCGGAATCGAATATCAGTACACGCCGCATAATCTGGGCTTTGAAGTCATTGATTGCCTGGCCAATGAGTGTGGAGTGGAAGTCCGCAACCGGCTGGGTAAGGCGTTAACCGCTCGGGCGGAGATTGGCTCTGAGCAAGTTTTGCTGGCTAAGCCGGAGACGTTCATGAATTTGAGCGGACTCTCAGTGGTAGAACTGGCGGCCAAGCTGGAGATCAAGCCTGAAGTTGATCTCATCGTCATTTACGACGAGCTGGATTTACCGTTGGGAACCTTGCGCATCCGCGAACGGGGAAGTTCAGCGGGGCACAACGGGATGAAGTCGCTTATTCAGTCTCTGGGGACGCAGGAGTTTTTGCGGATCCGTATGGGGATCTCGCCGGAGAAGAAGATTTTGAAGCCGTTTCGCAAGGCGTTACACAAAACGGTGGATGAAATGATTGCGACCGCTGCCGAGGCTGTGGAAGTGATTTTGAAGGAAGGCCGGGCGGCGGCCATGAACCGGTTCAACCGCAAGGCTGATCCGGAAGACGAGAAAGATTAGCCACGGATTTGCGCGGATATTCACGGATTTTTTATCCGTGTTTTATCCGTGAAGATCAGTGGTCCAGAATTTGGAGATGCGCAATGAATCGTACTTATGAACTGATGTTTATTGTCCGGCCGGATATGCCGGAGGAAGAACAAGACAAGCTGATTGCTACTTTGGAGTCAGCGATTACCTCTTCTGGTGGCGCGATGAAAAAAGTCGAACGCATGGGCAAGCGCCGCTTGGCTTATACCGTCCGCCGCTTTTTTGAGGGCGTCTATATTCTGCTCACGATCGAAGGCAGCGGTGGGCTGGTGCATGAACTGGAGCGCCGGTTACGCGTCACTGAACAGGTGATCAAGTTCCTCACCGTGCGTGTGGACGAAGAGCAGAAGCGTCTGGACAAGATCAAGAAGCTGCGCGATGCGAAGCGCAAGACTTCGGCGATGCCAGCTGCGGTTGCTGCTCCTGAAGCGGCTCCGGCACCGGCAGAAGCGGCGGCGGAAGCTCCGGCTGCCACGGTGTAGCTGCGAACGACCAAAGACTAACGACCAATGACAGGTTTTGAAGGAGAATTATGGCTGACGAAGTGAGAGCATCAGGTGGTGACAGAGCGCCAGGCGGCGATCGCGGTGGAGATCGAGGCGGCCGCGGGCCGCGTCCGGGTGGTCCGGGCGGCGGCCGTGAAGGCGGGCGCAAATTTTTCCGGCGCAAGAAGGTCTGCAAATTCTGCACCGAGAAAATCGACGCGATTGATTACAAGGACTACCGCACACTGGGGCAGTTCGTGGCGGAGAGCGGCAAGATTGTTCCCCGGCGGTTGACTGGGGTGTGTACGCCGCATCAACGGCGCTTGTCCCTGGCGATCAAGCTGGCGCGCAATATCGCGCTGCTGCCGTTTGCTGGACGGGCGTCCTAAAAAATTAGCCACGGATTTGCGCTGATCAACACGGATCAATCTTTAAAAATCCGTGTATATTCGCGAAAATCTGTGGCAAGAATTTCGAGGAATCATATGGAACTCATTCTTAAAGAAGACGTGCCCTCGTTGGGCTCTAAGGGCGATGTAGTGAAGGTCGCCGAAGGTTTTGGGCGGAACTATCTTCTGCCGCAGAAGCTGGCCATTCTGGCCAACAAAGGCAACAAGGCCGTCATCGAGCAGATGAAGGCTGCGGGTGTGCGCCGCTCCGCCAAGGAGAAGGTGCAGGCCGAAGAGTTGGCCAAGCAGTTCGAGGGGCTGTCGGTTTCGTTTACCCGCAAGTCGGGTGAGAACGATCATCTGTTTGGTTCGGTCACCTCGGGCGACATCGCTGAGGCGGTAGCCAAGAAAGGTCTTGAGCTCGATCGCCGCAAGATTCAGTTGCATGAGCCGCTGAAGACTTTGGGCGATTACGATGTTCCGATTAAGCTGCACAAGGATGTCACAGTGCATGTCAAGGTCGTCATCGCAAAAGAAGCCAGCGAGTAAAGTTGTTGCCTCTGGAGGCATCCAGTTGAGTAAAAAGCTACCATTGCGAATCATGTTTTTGTTGATCGCGGTGGTAGCTTTTGCACGTTTCGCCTCATCCAGTTGCGAAGTTCAGGAAAAAGTGGAAATCAGCGAACGAACCAGACAAGTCCTGGACGGTCAGGGTAAGGCGGTAGCAGGTGCGTTGATTAAGGTTTCTAGTGCCACTGTGTCGTTCTCTACGACTTCCGATGCCAATGGTCTATTTACCATTCCACGGCTCAAGGACCAAACCTACATGGTCGAGGTGCGCGCAAAGGCCTTCATCTCTTATTGGTATCACTTCCGCCCTTCTAAGAAATCTGGCAAAACTAAAATATTGCAACTGCATTCTTTAAGTGAATGCCACGACGTACGCATCCTCACAAAAGAGGAGTAGTTTTTCGGGTAGCCTAATTGCAGAACGTGGGCCTCAGACACGAAATAATCCTGTTTTAATTCGCTGATAACAAGCGTGTTGTCTTTTAATTTTCGTGTGCCTCAATTGCAGGTTGGAGTCTGTAATTCCTGCTCACAAATCTCAACCTGACACGTCCATACCAATGCAAGCAGGAGAGCGTTTTCTCTCTTAAAAATTTAGTTCTACGCGGGAAAAAATAGAATGCCAGCCGATGCTATGGCAGCGGTTCTTACGGTTGGCGAGCAGTCTCGTTCGCAGGCGGGGCGCGCCAGCCAAGTGCGAGACAATAGCACCCAGGGAATGACTGGGACAAATTCGCGGATCGATGACTCGGTGCTGGTCCGGGAGGCGCAGCGCGGCAATCGCGCCGCCTTCGAGGAACTGGTGCGGCACTACGACCAAGCGGTGCTGCGTCTGGCGATGCACCTGACTGGGTCGGAACACGAAGCCCAGGACATTTATCAGGAGGCGTTTCTCAAGGCTTACAAAAGCATGGGAAGCTTCCGCTTTGAGTGTTCGTTCTATACCTGGATTTACCGGATCGTGACCAATTTGTGTCTGGACCATCTGCGCAAGCGGCAGGTACGCAAGGAAGATGCTCCGGTGGCGGTGGATGCCGAGGGTCAGACTTACGACATGCTGGATCAAGTCGCGGATGCGCGGGCTGGGGCGAATCCGGAGCATGATTTGATGAGCCGGGAGTTAGGCTCTCGGATTGGAAAAGCGTTGGGGAAGCTTTCTCCGCGGGAGCGGATGGTGTTTGAGTTGAAGCATTTTCATGGATTGAAGTTAAGAACTGTCGGCGAGATTTTGAATACTACCGAAGACACGGCCAAAAACACTTTGTTTCGGGCCACGCAAAAGTTGCGGGGATCTTTGGGCGACATGAGATAGCGGTGAGCGGACAAGGGCGTCCGTTCTACACGTGGGGAGCACATTTATGAATTGTGATTGGGTTGGACAGAATATCCAGCTTTATATTTATGACGAACTGGCGGATGACGCTCGCTATGAGCTGCAGCAGCATGTGGCCCGCTGTGGCGAGTGTGCCAAAGAGTTGAAGTCGGCGCGAGGGTTGCATTCGATATTGTCGCGGATGCCGGTGCAGGAGCCTTCTCCTAATTTGTTGGCATCTTCGCGGATGAAATTGCAGGAATCGTTGGAGACGGCGGAACAGTCTGGATTCTGGCGGCGGTTGGTGTTTGATCCCTGGGCCTGGTGGCGTGAAGTACGGTTTGCTCCGGCAGTTGCGGCAGTGATTTTTATCGTTGGGTTTGCTGGCGGAATTGGCGGCACCTACCAGGTAATGAAGAACAGTGGGACCCCAAGTATAGACGCGCCTTCTCATGATGAATCGTCCGTCGTCAGCGGCATCCGTTCCATTACTCAAGACCCCGGTTCCAATCAAGTTCACATCAAGTACGACTCAGTTTCCAGACAAGAAGCCCAAGGCTCACTGAATGATCAGCGTATCCAGCAGTTGCTTTTGTTTGCCGCGCGCAACAACTACAGCTCCGGTGTGCGGATGGATTCTGTTGATCTGCTCAGTCAGCACCCGCAGGATACGCGCGTACGCGAAGCGTTATTGTAT
This sequence comes from uncultured Acidobacteriaceae bacterium, assembly GCA_963792305.1. Classification (GTDB taxonomy): domain Bacteria; phylum Acidobacteriota; class Terriglobia; order Terriglobales; family Acidobacteriaceae; genus CAWBXL01. Next base: position 11,356 of record CAWBXL010000092.1, read on the forward strand.
GCACTGCGTTATGACTCCAATCCGGGCGTGCGTTTGAAAGCCCTCGATGCTCTTGGAAGTTATGTAAAGGATGATGTGCGTGTGCGCGATGCGGTTTTGGAAGTGCTGCTGCACGACTCCAACAATGGGTTGCGCACTAACGCGCTACATTTGTTGGGGCCGGTGCGGGCTGATAGCAGCGTGCGCGCGGTGATGCAGCAGCTGGCGGATGGCGATAAAAACCAATACATACGCTCGCAGGCGCGGACTGTGATCGCGCAATTGCCGGAAATCGATTAATGCCGGCGCGTGCACGATTACAAAAGAGAATGAAGAGCGTCAAATTGGAAGGTCAATGCTAAAAACAAATTTAAAAATCGTAGTTGCCGCTTTAATGCTCAGTGCTGCGGCCATGGCCCAGCAGGGCCGGATTTACCAAGACGCGGGCGGGTGGGCACAGGAAGTTTCCGGCTCGCTGGCGGCGTTAAGAAATTGCACGTCACGGGTGGAAGCGGGTGAAGTGCGTGTTGTAGGAGGCGGATCCATCGGGTATCAGCTACAAAATGATCACCCATGCGCGGGCGTCTTCGGAGGAAAAGGCGCGGAAGCAATTTGAGTAATACAAAATCAGTTCTTATATCCGTGGCGATACAGCGTGGATTGTTGCTGAATGCGCGCAGCCCGCACAGGTTTTCCGGGGAATATGTAATCAATGTTCCCCGCGAAATGGAGTTGGTAAAGATCGAAACCAAAGGTGGCGCAGTCAGCGCCAAAGGTATTGCCGGACGGGTCGAAGCGGAGACTGGCGGCGGGAAAATTCATCTGGAAGATATCGGCGGCGATGTGCACTGCGGAAACCGGCGGCGACAGTATTGAAGTAAATCAGATCGGCGGCGATCTGAACGTGCAGACGGGCGGTGGCAAGCTTTATCTGGGATCGGTGAAGGGCACGGTCAATGGCACCACGGGCGGTGGAGATGTGGTGCTGCTCTCCGGTGGAGGTAACACCGTGCTGGAGTCAGGCGCGGCGACATCCAGGTGAAGCAGGTCGGCGGCGATCTTAAAATTTCAACCGGTGGCGGAAATATTGAAGTGGACAGCGCTTCTGGTCCTATCGAAGTGGAGACCGTTGGAGGCAGCATTCGCATTGGTTCGGCGAAGGGACTTGTCCGCGCGGAAACCGGGGCTGGCGGAATTGATCTGAACGGAATTTTCGCAGTTCACGCGGAAACAGGGTCCGGGGGAATCTCGGCGCACTTCGTTGTGTTGCCCGGCGGCGGCCATGCGGATTCGGTACTCGAAACCTCGAACGGAGACATTATTGTGTATCTCCCAGTCAATTTCCGTGCGCGCATTCGCGCGGCGATCGAGGCGGCCAACGGACAGAAAATATATTCTGATTTTCCTGAGATTCCAGTGCGTATGGATAGCAATGTAGATTGGCCGCAGACGATCACAGCGGAAGGAAATTTGAACGGCGGCGGCCCCATCATTAAGGTTCAGACAGTGAGCGGCAATATCTATTTTCGGCGGGCGAATCAGTAACTTTCGCGGAGGTCCATCATGACGGGTCAACTCTTGAGTTTGGCGCTGACGGTTTCCATGCTGGCGGCCCAGAAATCGGCAACAGATTGCTTCAACTACTTCCCCATGGCAGGCGACTCGTTCGGCTATTCGAGCGACGAAGGCGGCGGTGGCACTTCCTACCTCGGCGTGGACACGCGCAATCTTACGCAGGACCGATTTCGGAACTCAAGCTCAAAGACGATAACGGCGTAGAAGTGACCATGGTGGACCAGGACGCTCCTGCGGGAAAAGCCGGAATCAAAGAGCACGATGTGATCGTAAGCGTGAATGGTTCCGCGGTCCAGAGCGTGGAGCAACTGCGCCGCATGATCCGCGAGATTCCTTCCGGCCGGGTGGTGACGCTCGGGATTGGTCCGCGATGGGCAGCCGATGAGTTTGAAGGCGCAACTCGCGGTTCGCAGGACTGACGTGTACCGCGCCCGAAGTCAGGATAAAGCCATTTAAGTTCGAAATGCCGAATGTACAGGTCCTGCAAGACATGGACATTCCAGCTTCTGTGGTCGTGGTGCACTCCTCGGCACGCAGCGGGTTGATGGTGGAAAATCTCACCCCGCAACTGGGAATGTTTTTGGCGCAAAAGATGGCCGTGGGGTACTGGTTCGGTCGGTCGAGAAAGGCAGTGCGGCGGAGAAGGCGGGTTTCCATGCCGGCGATGTAATCGTTCGGGTAAATGATGAACCGGTGAGTGACACCGGGGATTTTACTCATACTTTGCGGTCCGGCAAGCAAAACACAGTCAGTATTGGCATTATCCGGGATAAGAAAGAGCAGACTCTGAACCTCACACTACCAGAGCGCAAACAATCGGGAATGCAACAGGAGAGCTTCGACCTGCCAAAAATTGATGTTGAAATTCAGGCTGAGGTGGATGCAGTGCAGGCCCAAGTGGCCGAGTTGCAGCCCGAGATAATGCGCTACGCCGAAGAAATCAAGCGCATACAGCCTGAGATAGAAAAAGCGGCGAAAGAAGCTGAGGAAGAACAGGAAGAAATGCGAAAAAATGTGCAGGAAGATTAGAAAAGATGCAGGAAGATCTTCGCGACCAGCAGCAGGAATACCAGGAACTAATGCGACAAACCGGTGGCGGCGCGGATATTTAGTGCAATTTAATGCCGGGTCGGTGGCTTTTTGCGCCAATGGCGCCATGACAATCCGGTTTCTTCCGCTTTGTTTGGCTGCGTAAAGACCGGCATCGGCAGATTTTACTAATTCATCGCTGGTTGTGCCGTGTTCCGGGTAAGTCGCAATCCCGCACTGATCGTCACCGGGCGAGGGACTCCCGGAAACTGCCAGGTTTCTACCAGACGACGTAATTTTTCCGCCACACTCTGGCTATGTTGGCCATTGGTCTGCGAAAGAGAATAGCGAATTCTTCGCCTCCATAGCGGCAAACCACATCTATTTTTCGCAGCTGCTGATGAAAGATCGAAGAGACCTGGCGGAGGACTTCGTCCCCCAGCAAGTGTCCAAATTCATCGTTCAAATGTTTGAACTGGTCGATATCCACCATGACTACCGACATCCCTGCCCTAAAACGCTGGCACGTTCGATTTCTTCTGTGATCCGTATCTCAAAATAGCGGCGGTTGAAGATCCCCGTTAATCCGTCAAGATAGGCAAGTTGTTTGACCCGTTCCACATAACGCGCATTCTGAATTGCGGTTGCGCAAATGTCGGCCGCGGACTCTAACGGCTGGGTATCGTAATGCTTGAACGCTCCCGCGCGATTGCTGTCCACCAGCAATACTCC
>CAWBXL010000093.1:0-37912 GCA_963792305.1 uncultured Acidobacteriaceae bacterium
AAAGGTGCAGGACAGATTGGTTTTACCATCGTTTCTCTTACAGTGTCGTTGATTGCTGTGTTGATCCCGTTGCTGTTCATGGGCGACATCGTTGGCCGCCTGTTCCGGGAGTTTGCAGTAACGCTCGCAGTCACAATCCTGGTCTCAGCGTTAGTTTCCCTGACCCTGACGCCGATGATGAGCGCCAAGCTGTTGAAGAAGCATAATCCGGAGCATCAAACACGTTTTTATAAATCTTCTGAAAATTTCTATAACCGTGTCATTGAGTTTTACGGGCGCACTCTGAAATTTGTTTTGCGGCATCAGACGACGACGCTGTTGGTGACTTTGGGAACGCTTGTGTTGACGCTATTTTTGTACGTTATTGTGCCTAAAGGTTTCTTCCCGGTGCAGGACACAGGCGTACTTCTTGGCGTGTCGGAAGCCCCGCAGAGCACTTCGTTCAACGCGATGTCGTTGCGGCAACAGCAATTGGCTGGAGTCATTCTCAAAGACGGCGACGTTGAAAGTCTTTCATCGTTCATTGGTGTGGATGGCACGAACACAACTCCCAACAGCGGACGAATTCAAATTAACCTGAAGCCGCGCGATGAGCGCAAATCCACAGCAAGCGAGATTATCCGCCGATTGCAACCTGAAGTAGCAAAAGTTGCCGGGATCACATTATATTTGCAGCCAGTGCAGGACTTGACGGTGGAAGACCGTGTCAGCCGCACACAATATCAGTATTCCATGGAAGATGCCGACGCGCAGGAGTTGGCCACGATTGCTCCACAGCTCATGGAAAAACTTCAAGCCTTGCCGGAAATGCGCGATGTCGCCAGCGATCAGCAAAACAATGGTCTGGAAGCAAACCTGGTGATCGATCGTGACACCGCGTCGCGGCTGGGGATTCTCCCCAGGCGATTGATGACACATTGTATGACGCTTTTGGGCAGCGCCAGGTTTCAACAATATTCACGCAACTCAATCAGTATCACGTTGTGCTCGAAGTGAATCCTCAATTTCAGCAAGGACCCGGATTCGCTGAACAGTATTTACGTGAAGTCGAACACGGGCATGCAGGTCCCGCTTTCGGCATTCAGCCATTTTGAATCCACGAACACTTCGTTAGCGATCAACCATCAGGGGCAATTTCCTGTGGTTACGCTCTCGTTCAATCTCGCGCCGGGTGTTTCGTTGGGCGATGCGACCAAAGCCATTGATAAAGCGGAACAGGATATTCATCTTCCTGCCAGCGTTCATACCAGCTTCCAGGGAACGGCAGCGGCGTTCCGCAATTCGCTTTCTTCAGAGCCTTGGTTGATTTTGGCCGCGATTATTACCGTTTACATCGTGCTGGGAGTTTTATACGAGAGCTACATCCACCCCATTACCATTCTGTCTACTCTGCCGTCGGCTGGGGTCGGCGCGATTCTGGCTTTGCTGCTCACGGGGAACGACCTCGGTGTAGTGGCGTTGATCGGTATTATTTTGCTGATCGGAATTGTGAAGAAGAACGCCATTATGATGATCGATTTCGCGCTCGAAGCCGAGCGGGAAGAACATAAAGAACCGGAGGAAGCTATATTCCAGGCCTGCCTGCTGCGTTTCCGCCCCATCATGATGACTACCATGGCGGCTCTCTTGGGCGGCTTGCCTCTGGCTTTGGGCACGGGAACTGGATCGGAACTGCGCCATCCCTTAGGGATCACGATTGTCGGCGGCTTATTAGTCAGTCAGCTTCTCACGCTCTATACGACTCCGGTTGTTTATCTTTGGTTCGACCGTTTGGCCACTCGTTTTGAGCGATATCGGATTGGCAATCGCATTGACGTTCCAGCGGAAGGAAACGCCTCAGCGGACTGAGTCATGAATATCTCTGCGCCATTTATCAGACGGCCCATCGGCACTTCACTGCTGACGATTGCCGTGTTGATGGCGGGAGCCCTCGCTTTTAATTTTCTTCCTGTAGCGCCACTGCCTCAAGTTGAATTTCCCGTAATTCAGGTGCAGGCAGGATTGCCGGGAGCTAGTCCAGCAACTATGGCCTCGGCGGTTGCGACGCCCCTAGAGCGGCAATTTGGGCGCATTGCCGGCATCAATCAGATGACATCGAGCAGCCAGCTCGGTTCGACCAGCATCGTCCTGCAATTCGATCTAAGCCGTAACATCGACGCCGCAGGCCGTGATGTACAGGCTGCAATCAACGCCGCACGCAGCCAACTACCGGCGAACCTCCCCGGCAATCCGACGTACCGCAAGTCGAATCCGGCAGATGCTCCGATCATGATTCTGGCGCTGACGTCCGATATCATCACGCTCCCCACAATGTACGACGCCGCTGATTCCATTCTGGCGCAAAAGTTATCGCAGATTGAAGGTGTCGGCCAGACCTTTGTTGGAGGGGGCGCCCGGCCGGCTGTGCGTGCTGAAGTGAATCCCACATTGCTGAACAAGCTCGGGATAGGGCTCGATACCGTCCGCACCGCTCTGGGCTCGGCAAATGCGAATCGCCCCAAGGGGGCGATCGCCGATTCGACCAACGAATGGACGATTGATGCCAACGATCAGCTCTTCCGTGCCGACCAGTATCGGAACCTGATTGTTTCCTACAACAACGGCGCGGCGGTTCGCCTGGGCGATGTCGCGGATGTGCTGGACTCTGTGGAAGACACGCGGGTCATTGGATTGGCCGGGGGAAAGCCTGCTGTGCTCGTGATCGTGTTCCGCCAACCCGGCGCCAACATTATCGCAACAGTAGACCGGGTCCGCGAAGAGCTGCCGTTGCTGAAGTCCTCCATTTCGCCCGCGATTGACATTAGTGTTGTCATGGACCGCACAACCACCGTCCGTGCGTCAGTACACGACATTGAAATTACGCTCATCATCTCGGTCATCCTGGTCATTCTCGTGGTATTTGCTTTCCTGCGGACATTCCGCGCGACCTTAATTCCAAGCGTCGCCGTACCACTTTCGCTGGTCGGAACTTTTGGTGTGATGTATCTGTTGGGATACAGCCTGGACAATCTTTCGCTCATGGCTTTGGCCATTTCAACAGGATTTGTCGTAGACGACGCCATCGTTGTGCTTGAGAACATCACACGCTATCTTGAGCAGGGAATAGGGCCGGTGGAAGCAGCATTCCGTGGTGCGCGCGAGATTGGTTTCACGGTGCTCTCCATGAGCACATCGCTGATTGCTGTGTTCATTCCGCTTTTGCTTATGGGTGGAATTGTGGGCCGGCTATTCCGCGAGTTTGCCGTCACACTGAGTATCGCAATTACGGTTTCGCTGTTAGTTTCGCTTACGACGACTCCAACGATGTGTGCGAAACTGCTGCGGCCACTTCATGAGGACAAGCACGGCCGCATCTACCGGTTCAGCGAAAAAGTTTTCGACACCATCTTGAACATCTACAAGCACGGCCTGCAATGGGTGTTGCGTTTTCAGCCGGTGGTACTGCTGATTACGCTGGCTACAATTGCGGTGAGCGTCTATCTCTATATCCAAGTTCCTAAGGGGTTTTTCCCGCAGCAGGATACTGGCCGTCTTCAGGGCTCGGTACAAGCAGCGCAGGATATTTCCTTCGATGCCATGAAGCAGAAGATGACTCAGTTCGTGAATATCGTGATTCAGGACCCTGCGGTTGAAACCATTGTGGGATTTGCCGGCGGCAATACCTCCTCCAACCAGGGGCGAATGTTCATTACTCTCAAGCCAATTGAGGTACGCAAGATATCGGCTGATCAGGTCATCGGACGTCTACGCCGGAAATTGGCCGTGGTGCCAGGAGCGACACTGTTCATGCAGTCGGCCCAAGATCTCACAATCGGAGGCCGCCAAAGCCAGGCGCAATTCCAGTACACGCTTCAGGGAGAGAGCCTCGACGAATTGAACAACTGGTCTCCGCGCCTGCTGCAAAAGCTGCGTTCGCTTCCGCAGTTGCGGGACGTGAATACCGACCAGCAGGATAAGGGGCTGGAGGCAACTGTAATTATTGATCGTGATACCGCGGCAAGATTGGGTGTGGCTGCGGCTGACATAGATAATGCACTTTATGACGCATTCGGTCAGCGGCAGGTTTCCATCATGTATCGCCAGCTCAATCAATATCACGTGGTGATGGAGGTTGCTCCGGAATTTTCTGGAAGTACGGAGGCGCTGCAGAATATTTATGTGCGTGCATCCAACGGAACGGCTGTACCGTTGGCGGCGTTCACGCACTTCGGACCTGCAAATACCCCGCTGGCTGTCAGCCATCAAGGACAATATCCGTCGGTGACTTTGTCGTTCAACCTTGCCCCAGGCGCTGCCTTGGGGCAGGCGACCGAACTAATTGATCAGGCCGAGCGCTCGATCGGTCTTCCTGCAACGATCACGGGAAGTTTTCAGGGGACGGCGGCAGCATTCCAGAGCTCACAGGCCAATCAACTCATACTTATTGCGGCGGCACTGGGTACCGTTTATATCGTGCTGGGGATTCTTTACGAAAGTTATATTCATCCCATTACCATTCTTTCCACGCTGCCATCAGCCGGCGTTGGCGCACTTTTAGCATTGCTACTTGCGCACGATGAACTGAACGTCATCGGATTGATTGGTATTGTTCTGCTGATCGGGCTGGTGAAAAAGAACGCCATCATGATGATTGATTTTGCATTGGAAGCGGAGCGCACGGAGGGGAAGAATTCCCGCGATGCGATCTATGAGGCTTGCATTCTCCGTTTTCGCCCCATCATGATGACTACCATGGCCGCATTGCTGGGGGGCCTGCCTCTTGCCCTGGGCACGGGAACCGGATCAGAGTTAAGGCGGCCTCTGGGTATCACAATCGTGGGTGGATTGATCGTGAGCCAGGCGTTGACGCTGTTTACCACTCCTGTTGTCTATCTTTATATGGACCGCCTGCGGTTACTCTTTACTCATAAGCGGGCCACGCAAGAACTCGTTCCAAACCCGGGAACCGACTAGCCCAATTCTCTAAGCCACATCGGAAATAGAACCGTCCGCGGCGATTTTTTCCTGGAACATCGGTCTATTTTCGTCGGTGTGCTGATAATAGGAAATCAATGCTTCGGGGCCGTTAAGGTCCATGATGACATAGCCGTTATCGTAGAACAGGCCACTAGTGCCAAGCGTGACCTTCTTCACCGGCACGTCCTTAAATGAAACATTCTTATTTTCATCACTGCCCACTGGCACCGCACCATGGCCAATACACCGGCCGACTACTCCCTGATATTTATCAAATAGAACTTGATTGTGTTCGTGTCCCCAAAACCAAATTGTTGTAGCAGGCAGCAGGTTCTTCACGTTGTCTGCCAGATGTTTGTTGACGGGGCCACCCTCGAAACCTTCGAAAGCTGAGAAAAGCTGATGGTGCGAGAGCAATACCGTTTTCCGTCCCTGAGCATTGGCAACTTTGTGCTCCAGCCATTTGATTTCTGAATCTTGTAAGAATGTGGGCGGCATATTGCCGGTCAGGTCATGATCGTTGTAACCAGTGTCCATGGCCAAGAATTGCCAGTTCTTATTGCGCAGGCAAAAATAGCTTGCGCCTTGCCCCAGCTGATCGCATACACGATAGTAAGGAGCGCCGCCAGAGTACATGTCGTGATTTCCAGCCAGGGTAAAGGTTGAACGTTGTGGATTATCGTGAAGATCGAGAATGTCAGACCAATAATTGAAAAAGTAATTCTGCATCTCAAAATCAGTTCCGGAGTAATACACGTCGCCGAGGTGGATCACACAGTCCGGGGACTTCTTTGCAATCTGCTTGAGTATATTTTGCGCTTCGGGCTGGCCGGTGCCCCAATCGCCGATGATTGCAATGCGGGCGGTATCGCGGTCCTGTGGCAGCCGGTCGTAAATGAACCAATCCAGTTGCTGATAGTTGCGATAGGGAATACTGCCGTGCGACAGCTTGTAATACTCGAAATATTTTGCCAGCGCTTCGGTCCATCCAGGATCGCAGGAACTCATCTTTGCGTGCAATGCGTTCCAGTAATCGGACACTTTTTGCGCGTCTCCCGATGTAAACAAATTGGCTATACTTTTCAGTTCGTTAGAAGCCAGTCCACCGCAATGGTTAATCACTTCCTGAAGTCCCAGCGTTTGCACGTTCACACCGGTAGGCGGCGCAAGAACATTTTGCACGCCCGGAGATTTCGCAGCCTTGGATTTATTGTCCGCGGCCAGGGCGATCTGGGTTGCCGCATTCATCATGGGATTGCTCATGTCGGGGCGGCGTATGCGTCGCGGCGTGCTTCCTACTGACAAGGCATTTGTGGCTACTGTTCTTTTGGCGGCTATCTCATCCACTGCCGACTGCCAAATGGAAAGGAGTGGATCACGAACCTGCATCTTATCGGGCATATCAAAACCTCACTTAAACTGACATTAGTGCCTTCATCAAATCCACCAGCCCGGCCCCCTGAAAAGACTTTTCCCGGCCCAGGTCCATCGCGGATTTTAAGAAAATTTCCTTGACCATGCGCGGCTCTCCACGAAACTCGGAACGAACTGAGAGGAACGCAGCGATTGCACCAGAAACATGGGGAGCAGCCATGCTGGTGCCACTATCTTCTTTGTAAGCAGCCTTGTCTCCGGGCTTATACATCGCGCACGAAATAATTTTTTCTCCGGGAGCGACCAGGTCCGGCTTCATACGGCCATCACCGGTAGGTCCTTTGGAAGAGAAATAAGAAATGCCGTAAGTATGTGGAGAACTTTTGTGGGATGATCCGACGGTGATCGCCTCTTCCGTGTTGGCCGGGTCAGCGATGGAAAGATCATTCCAGATAGGAACCTGTGCGCCATTGCTCAGCGTTGTAGTGCCATACCCAGAGTTTCCCGCCGAAATAACAATAATGATCCCGGACCGCACGGCGCGTGTGACCTCCTGACATAGCGGACTATGCCCGCAGCCATACCATTTGGGGTCAAAGTCGTATCCAAGGCTGATGTTGGCGCCATCGATCTTGCGTCCGTGGCCAACGGCGTTTAGCGTGCGCAAGTATTCCAACGCACGAATAATGTTCGACACTGGTCCGCCAGCGTTTGCGTCCAACACTTTGATCGAAACCAGTTTTGCCCGAGGCGCGATGCCGGCAGGGTATCCGTCTAACACATCAATCTGCGGATCTTGACTGTTCTCCACTTCGCTGGATGCGGAAGGGAAGTCGCCCTCTTTTTCCGGTTTGTATTCTCCGGCGATAATTCCCGCCACGTGGGTACCGTGACCGTTGTCATCCGCCCAATGGTCGTCGGGCTCGGAGCCATCGTTGGTGAAATTCTTGCTGAGCGTGCGGTCAACATTGTCGTACTGCTTAAAGTGTGGGTGATCAGGCTGAATGCCCGTATCAACCACCGCCCAGGTAATGCCTTTGCCGCGCGCCTCGAAAGTTCTCCATCCTGCGCTGGCCTTTACCGTATCAACCGAAGAAAGAAGGTGTGCATCACATCGCTCATCGGTCCAGATTTGGTAGACGAAGTCGGAGAGTTTTTCCAAAGCCTCGATTTCTTCTGGGGACAAGCCGGCAAAAATATAGAATTCGCTCTCACGATAGGTGTGATTGCGTTCTTTCAAAAAATTGCGGACCACATCTTTGGCCGGAGCAACCCCTTTTTGTGGTTCCTTGTCCGATTCGCGCAAACTGATAATCACTGCGATAGGCGGATCAACTTTTTTGTCGCGCACATCCTGCATCAGTTTCCGGACAGGCGGCGATATAACAAAATCCTTGAATAGCGGGCGTTTTGGTGGCGGTGTACGCATGTTTGTTCTATGGGTATCAATTTTTTATGCACTAAGCTTTATGCAGGCTTGTGCTATGCCTGCATAAGCTCAGCGATTCTTTCCGCTAAAGCGCCAATGGTGCGAGACGGGTTGACACCCAGGGCGTGGGGGATGATGGCGCCATCGGCAACGTATAGATTCTTGTAGCCAAAAACTTCGCCTTTGTCGTTCACCACACCATCCGCCACACTGTCGGCCATCTTGCACCCGCCAAGCGGATGCGGTGTGATCAGGTCGCGGGAGTGGTCCCATGCAGGATTCGGTATGGGGATTCCGCCCGTCGCGGCAGAGAGTTTTTTGTGCATTGATTGAATTTCTTGAAACATGGGCAGAGATTTGGCGATGTCCCACTTCATGTCGAGCTGGCCCTTCTGGTCCAGCAGTAGCTGTGCGTCACTCGCATCTACACCCTGCGCAAACCACGGCATGATGTTCTTGAATAAATCAACGCTCGTGGAAAGATTCACCAGGTGTTGAATAATATTGGCAGCTTGGAGACCTGCAAACAAACTGTGCTGCGATGGGTCCTGTGCCAGTCGCGCTGAAACGTCTTTGTAGTATCCGCTGAATAGATTGGGAATTCCCCCATCTTCGATCCAGAACTTCTGCCCGTTCTGAACACCATCCAAAAAGCTGATACTGGTGGCGATCGTCGGGCCACGGTCCGGATTGATCGTGCGTCCAAAATAAAATGCGGGAGTCAGGAAGTCGCCATTGCTGCTCCAACCTTGCCCCAATTGAGAACTGATATTAGGCAGAGTTTTGGTGACATTTTTGCAACGCAACAGCAGTTCAGTAGAACCCAATGATCCCGACGCGACGATTACGCGCGTAGCAGTCTCGGTTCGATCCATGGAGGCAGCTTTGAGGTCGCTGTAGTAGACCTTGTATCCATTGGCAATCGGCTCAATATTGCTAACCAAGCTGAGTTCACGGACCTCAGCGCCCTTCTTCATCGCCCAGGGGATATAGTTTTTGTCGAGAGTATTTTTCGCGTAAACCGGGCAGCCAATATCGCACTGTCCCAAATGCGCGCATGCACCTTGCTTCACGCCTTGTGCGTTCGTTACTTCCTTGCTATTGGCTTCACTTGGCGGGTTGTCGAAGTTGTAGTTCAGGTTGGGATCAAAAGTTACCGCCAGTTCCAACTGCTCAAATCTGCTGCCAAAACCTGCCTTGGTCGCGCCTTCCTGCATCAACTTCATACGTGGGTTCCACTGGTTCGCAGGGACCTTCTGCACGTTCATGAATTTTGCCACCCGATCGTAATAAGGCACGAGTGTGTCGTAAGTGATGGCCGCCGGCCATCCTTGATCAAAAGCATTCTTTGGAGCGTTACAGGAAATACTGGCGTAGATCAGCGATCCCCCGCCAACTCCGGCCCCCTGTGCGACCGCCATGTGTGGGAAGCGCCGCATGTCCAGCCAGCCGTGCATCTTTTCAGGATTGCTGTTGTTCCAAATCCAGCCATCCCCGGGCTTGCGTGGGTAATTATTTTTGTCCCACCACTGTCCCCGCTCGAGGATCAGCACTTTCAATCCTTTTTCCGCTAAACGGCACCCTGTGATTGCACCGCCGAATCCACTTCCGATTACGATGACGTCGTACATGGTTTTTGTCCTAATGGTGCTGAATTATGGGGGCCAGAGTTTTTGGAGGGAAATCGCAGCTTACTACTTTTTAAGTTGCTGTCAAGAAATTTCCCAAGAAGTGTACGAAGTATAAATCTTTTTGTTTCATTCAGCTTACTATTTGTGATACGTTACGCCTCTCAACCACACCATACTCTGAGGGAAATTCGCGCTATCTTCCCGGTTCGACCGAGGGTGATAGACAAAGACGCTTCCCCAGCATGTCGAATGTACGACGCTTCTTTGGTGGATCTGGCCAGGTTGACTAAGGTCGGATTGTTACCAAAATTCACTTTTTAAACGGAGGCTTTAATGCCAGGCGACCCATTGGGTTTGCAATTTAGCGAAGCAATGTCAGGAGCATTTGCACTCGGGGAAACTGATCCCCAGGCCGGTGCTGACCGGGGAAAAAAAGAAAAGACAACGATGACCCTGCAAGCTACCTGCACGATTGACAACCTTGACGCTTTCATTGGAGACGGGAATCACGCGGGAAAGCTCGATGCCAGCGTTCAATTCACACCTTGGGGAGCCGCTCTGCCTGGTGATCATGGGAAGCTAAATCTCTTAAGTCCCGGTCCCGCAAGGCAAGAAAAGACAATGGTCTACGAAACTCGATTTTCCCAGGGAGGCAAGAGCTATTATTTTGCCGGGAAAAAGTTTGTTCACCACGAACATGGGCCAGAAGTCATGAAAGAGACGACCACGCTTTACAGCGTACTGCACAGCGGCGATGACGATAGCGGCCCCATCGTGGGTGCGGGGATTCTGATCCTTGGCCCGGCTGCCATCGCCGACCTGGTTCACAACATGAAAGTGTTGAATGCCAAGTCTCCCTTCGATACAGCCCGTGGCATCAGCAAATATCTACGGTTCTTTATGGGATCGCTTTGGGACGCCTACATTCCGTAAACCCAGGCAGCCGAAATTTGCGAGGTCGAAATTATGAAACGTGCGATGAAGCCTTTTCTGGTTTTGGCGATATTAATTTTGGTAGTTTCCGGCTCGGCGCAAAACCCGGCGGAGAATGACACCTATAACTACGCCGGGTCGAAGCTCACGCCATTGGAACGTCGTGGACGAGACACCTGGTATCTGTGGGCGGCTGGAGATCAGCGCCTGTGGCGGCAAATCGCCATTATCACCAATGGCGCGACAGACCTACTTCAATATGTGGACTCGCGACGAAACGGCACACGCTTTCGTGATCTCGGCGTACTCACAGAACCCGGATGCACCAAAGCTACCGCTCCGGATGAATACGGACTCTGGTTCGACAAATGCCCTAGTGAAGGCGTTACAGATATTCCCGGTGAGCCTAGCGGAATCATGGGGCTGCGCAAATTTCCCAATCCAAATTTTGATAAATCAAAGTGGTCGCTCGATAAATATCTTCAGAACCCGAAAAACGTGGAGCCGCCTTACCTGATCGGAATGACCTGCGGCTATTGTCATAATGCTTTCAATCCACAAAATCCGCCGGAAGATCCCGAGCACCCACACTGGAAAAACATAGTTCCGGCGTTGGGGAACCAATATCTCGAAGAGGGCAAATTATTTTTGCTCAATTTAAAGCCAGACGATTTCCGCTGGCATGTGGCGAACCGCCAGCCCGCGGGCACTTCCGATACCTCGCGCGTGGCGACCGACCACATTTATAACCCGAACGCGATCAACTCGATCTTTAACCTGGCAGACCGCCCGTTTCATGACGAGAAAATGCGCGACGGGTCCACACTTGCTGTCCATCACATTCTGAAAGATGGGGCCGATTCGATCGGGGTGGCCGGCGCGTCGTTGCGGGTTTACGTCAACATTGGGATGTGTTCCGAGTACTGGCTCAGCCTGCACGATGCTGTGGAAGGGATTGGCGATCAGAAACCATTCCTGATAGATAAAGCCCGCAAAGATTGCGCGGATTATCGCGCTACCGAAGAGCGCATGCCGTCAGCAGAAGCGTTCCTGAAGACTTTAAAACCGATGTATTTGAAAGATGCACCCGGCGGGAATCAATACATTACTCAAGACCCAGAGGTCCTCAAACGCGGCAAGGTGGTTTTTGCCGAACAGTGCGCCAGTTGCCACTCCAGCAAGCGTCCGCCGAAAGAACTTGCAGGAGATAACGCCAAGACGCTCGATTGGTATCGGCAATCTGTTCTCGCGGACGATTTTCTTGATCACAATTTTTTGTCCGATGACGAACGTCATCCTGTAACCGAAATAGGGACTAACTTTGCCCGCGCGGTTGGCTCGAATGCGATCAAAGGACACATCTGGGACAACTTCTCGTCAGAAACCTACAAGAATCTTCCCTCGGTGGGGAAGATTGAAAACCTCTATAACCCGATTGACCCGACGCAGCCAATTACTTTCCATCTGCCCGGAGGTGGCCGCGGCTATTACCGCACGCCAACTTTGATCAGTATGTGGGCGACCGCTCCGTATTTCCACAACAATTCGTTGGGGATATTTGTCAAAGATCCATCGGTCTCTGGACGTATGCTGGTTTTTGAGGACTCGGTGGAGAAACTTTTATGGCCGGAAAAGAGGCTGGGTGTGCAGTCCATTTTGGTCACGACTCAGAAAAGCAAAATCGTGGGACGTGATGGCAGCGAACTCGACGTCCCCATGGGTATTCCGATCAAGCTGATTGCAAACCTTGATCCCAATGAACTCCCAATTCACGGAGAGGGCGGAAACTGGGTCACACGTTTCTTCGGTGACATTTTCGGAGGAAAACTTCTGTGGGAGTCGTTGCTCCCTAGAAATCTTGCCCCTGATTTTATTGAAGACCGTGGGCACACTTTCGGCTCGCAATTGTCGGAGGAAGACAAGCGAGCATTGATCGAGTATCTCAAGACTCTTTAGCGGGAAAGTTACGGAAACAGGAGAATAAAAAATGAATTCGCAATTGGTGAAATACGTCATTTTCTGCACTTTGTTTGGCTGCCTATGTTCGGTGATGCAGGCGGAAGAGAATGTGTATTTCAAAAGTTTCCGTGAAGACACCTTCAAGATTGAAACAATCGCCCAGCCGGTAGCTACGGCTGCGTTCTCCAACTGGGTCACTAAGCCCGCGGGTTTCGGCACGGGAGCTGAAGGCTTTGGATATCACTACGGAGTCGCCTTGGCCGACAACGTCAACGGAAAGTTCATGCGCAAATTGGTGTTTGCGGCAGCCTCGAAGCATGTGGATGAGTATCACCCGAAGGGAAGCGGGAGTTTCTTCGGCCGGCTGGTAAATGTAGCGGGGCACTCGATATTTGTAGACCCCCAAGCAGATAGAAAATCGTTTAATTGGTCAGCATTGCCGGCCTCATTTGCGTCTTCCGCATTGTCAACTGCTTACCAGCCCAGTGAACAGCAAACCTGGCAGGCGGCATTGCAGAGGGCTGGGACTAACAGCGCTGGATATATGGTTGGTGATTTGTTTAACGAATTCAAATGTATCGTTCCACTTTCGTTTACTCGCCGCTTGTTCGGATGCAAACCTTAGTGCGAAGGAGCGACTATGCTATCGAGCCCATGGCAGCAAAGAAAAACCAGTTATAAGTTTTTGATCGTTGGGTCGGGCTATGGCGGCTCCATTATGGCCGCGCGGCTATCCGCCGCTTTAAAGGATCCGCACTCCGTGTGTATTCTGGAGCGAGGGCAGGAATGGGCGGTCGGTACATTCCCCAATGATCTTCCCGGAATTCTCAAGAACACTCGTGGTGACCTCAATCCATTGGGTCTTTATGAATTCCTGAACTACAAAGATATTTCCGTGATCAAAGGCTCGGGCTTGGGTGGTGGGTCGCTGATCAATGCGAACGTTGCTATTGTTCCTGACCAGGCAGTTTTCGAGCGTACCGGCTGGCCCAAAGGCATTCAGTATCGGGACATGCAGCAGTATTATGATCGCGCTCGCACCATGCTGGCGGCTTCGCCAATTCCCAATGCAACTGATCTTCTCAAAGTCAAAGCGTTGGAAAAACGGGCAGTGCAATTAGGCAAACACGCGGAGGCGCTCAACCTTGCCGTCAATCACACCATTGATGGAGAAAATCCCCACGGCGTTGTGCAACACCCTTGCAACCATTGCGGAGACTGTGTCAGTGGCTGCAATTTCAGCGCTAAGAATACGCTTTACATGAACTACCTGCCATTCGCGGCGAAAAATGGTACAGATATTTTCACTCAGGTGAAAGTTGAGTGGGTAGAGAAACTCAACGGCGGAGGCTGGCGAGTACACGGCAAACATTACGACGGCCAGAATCAAGATTCATTCACTTTAGACGCACAAAATGTAGTTCTCTCCGCGGGATCGCTCAACTCGACCGAACTATTGTTGCGCTCCGAGATGCACGGATTGAAAGTTTCCCCCGCAGTTGGTACAGGATTCAGCGGGAACGGCGACTTCTTTGGATTGGCCTACAACGGTGACGATCCTACCGATGTCCTCGGATATGGCCCGCGTGCAGCGAAGCCGAATGAATCCGCCCCGCCGGGACCATCGATTGTCGGTGTAGTTCGCTATAACGGAAATGCTCCGCTGGAACAAAGAATCACCGTCGAGGATTTTTCCTTCCCGAGCTCTTACGTTCAAGCAGCGAAAGCAGTTTTCGCAGCCATACACGGCGATCCGACCAAAGTTGGCAATGAAGCTCAGGAACGTCAGCGCGTGCAAAACGACTTCACCGCCGGACTTGAATACTCCCGCACCGGAGCGTTGAACCACACCATGCTCTACCTGGTGATGGGTCAGGACAATTCTCGCGGCACCATGAACTTTGATGCTCCCTGGTTCGAGCCGGACGGCCGCATGACCATTGAGTGGGACGCTGTCGGGCAGCAAGCTGTATTCACACGGATGAACGAAGAATTGCGCAGGCATGCACGCGCATTAGGGGCGTCATTTCATCTCGAACCCGACCTGGAGTGTATTTAATTCCGGGCATTTGGTCACTGCGCATCCACTGGGCGGATGTCCTGCCGGAGATGATTATCTGCACGGCGCAGTAGACCAGTTTGGACGCGTGTTTGCCAGCGATGGCAGTATTCACGATGGACTCTTCGTCGCCGATGGTTCAATCGTGCCGTCGGCCCTGGGAGTCAATCCATTTCTTACAATTTCTGCCTTCACTGAACGTATTGCAGAACGCAAGATCCGCGAGATGAATGGTGAAGCGTATCCGAAACCCAATCCGGCAGTTGCCGTACCGATCAGTTCAGTGGATGTTCTGAACTGGACAG
The DNA here is from genome assembly GCA_963792305.1 of uncultured Acidobacteriaceae bacterium. GTDB lineage: Bacteria > Acidobacteriota > Terriglobia > Terriglobales > Acidobacteriaceae > CAWBXL01. The sequence continues at coordinate 14,647 of CAWBXL010000093.1, forward strand.
AGCCTGAATTAGAAAAGCTTTTCCGCCGGTCTGTGACTCTGCCGATTGCAGGCATAGTTAACCAGGGCATCGCTCCGCAGATTGACATCGCCAAGCAAGAAGTTCGCAACGATGTTTACTGGAAGGGTTTTTTCCCCAAGGGCTTCGTTCTGAATCCCTTGTCCACGGCCTTATTTACGGGTTTCAAGAAGAAATTTTCTAAAGATGCTAAAGGTAAATATATTGGTTTGACCAGCAGCACCGACGATCAGATTCCCGCTCGCAATTCTTTGGAAGAAGTCACCATTGATCACCAGAGTGGCACGCTTGACCCCGGCAAATATATTCTGCTGCGTTATTTGGACGCGCCATGGCAGGGTTTCTACGACATCTTCAAGCTAATTAACGACGACCTGATGATCGGTCGCGTGTACATGGGTGATTTTCCTAATGGCATTCGTGTCTTCACTTTCCCCATGACTCGCCGTTATAGCTTCAATGAAATGACAGTCACTGATCACCAAGCGTTGTTCGCAGGCGGGACCGTTCCTTCAAAGCAAGATTTGAACGGTGTTTGGCGCATGGATGTCGTCAGCAACAACAATCATTTGGGATCAGCGGCATATTTGCAGTTTGATTTGAAACCGGATGGCCTTCTGGTCGCCCATTATCAGTTGATGGGATTATTGGAAGGTTTGGTGGTTCCGAGTTTCGTGCAAGATCATTTCCAGTTGAACGACTTCACGCCTTTCCACGATGAAATTCGCAAAGTAGATGGAAATTTTATGGTTGGCCGCTACCTGACCGGAACGCTTCCAGGTGTTGCTGCATTATTTCAGGGAAGGGATTTAGGAATTCTTCATAACCCGCCCGGATCGCAAGATTTTGGTTTCTATTACACCCTGACGAAAGCTGGCAAAGACCTGCCAACGTCCCGTTTGCTACAGCCATTCCTCGACGCACAGCTTCCCGACGGCATTGGCCTGGGTTTCGACGAAACTATGGAAGGTTGGTATTTCGAAGGGAAAAAGGCCGCCGGATCTGGAAGAGACGGGGACCTGACAATTGCCAAGCTGGTTCCTGCCGCGGGAAATCCACAAGGTGGTGTTCCATGCAGTTTTACTGTGCGAATTCAGATTCGGGACGTCAACGAATTTATTGACGGCCTTGCTCACGAAGCCGGTTTAAAGGGAACAATTTCTTTTGGCTCTTTGCAAGGCGAAGCCAGCGTCACTTTCGCGATTGATGAAACGACCAGCACATTCAACTATCTGATCGTCAATCCCGCAACTGCCGAAGCGGAAATGCATTACCACATCGAATTCACCAGTGATAACGGCAAACGCTACGTTTGGAAGGCAGAAAATATTTGCAAAAAGACGGAGCGGTTGGCCCGGAGGCCTTCAGGAACTTCTTTACGATTACACCACGCTTTATTGCCACATCTATCGCCGTGATGGCAATGCACTGGCCGAAATCGGCGTGGCACTATTGAAATTCCGCACTTTCGAGAACATTGCAGCCCTGAGAAATATAGCGACGCTGTTGGGTTCATTCTCAGTCAGTGGAACCGACAATCCCCAACTCAAGTTGCAGGCGCAGATGCGCTACATCGCATTTACGGCACAGTTCGTACAACGCGAGTACGATCCGCTGGCATTGCCGGTGATTGACTGAAATTTTAAGTTGGAGCCGGGCAGTTATTCCTTCCCTCGCCGGCCCGTGAGCATTCCACGTCCACGCAACAGGCGGCATTATGGCAAATGAAAAAAACGGGGCGGCACAGGCCAAAGAAAAAGCTCAGCGCTCCAAGAAACTCTATTGGGTAATAGGGACGATTATTGTTGCGGCCGTATTGTTTACCCTTTACTACTCGGTTTACGTTGCATCCCAGCAGGCTTACTACACGGAGAGAGCGTTCCGGCTGCTCTCGTCCATGTCTGGCAAGTTTTCGCTCCAAGTGCAGATAGTTGATAACGTTCTCAGGGCGTCCACCAGTTTTACCAATGTGGATGACGCTGGTTACTACGTCCACCATGTTCCTCCGTCAAGGTTGGATGAACATAACTTCATCATCACTCAGCTGCATAAAGCAGATCCCAAAGCCAAGCCGAAGCGCAACGGAACTCTCGCCCTGTTCATGCCCGAGCTACAGAATAGTTTTCGTATTCGCGCAGACTATCGGGAAGGGCTGCGAGAGCCAGATTTAAAAGAAAAAGCGAAGGGGATGCCCGCGACACCAAAAGCGCCTTCACTGCGCCACTTTCCCAGATCACGGTGTGCGCAGATGTTGATTTTGATCCCTTTATCCGTTCCTCTTTTCATGATCTCGAGGAAGGCTTCTTCGATGATGTGTTGATTACCGATGCCGACGGCAATGTTTTATATCAGGAGTCCGTAGACGGGATCAGGATCGAGAACCTCAATACAGCTTTGCTTTTGTCAGCAGCGAGCAATTCGGACAATCTGTTATCTAAAATTACTACAACTGGAAAATCACAATCATCAGGCGAAACCACTCGCGCGTCCTCCAGTTTTAGCCAGACCAGCAGTGAGGAAACAGTTACGCTGGCCGGTTCGGATTACGATTTATACCTGCAACCGCTGCCGATATTGCTTACACAGGAAAAACAGGACCAACGTCTTGTGCTTTGCGGCTTAAGAACGCTGAAACATGAGCACGCGCAGACCTTGTCTTTGCCGTATACCTATCTGCTTTGGGGAATTCTTGTATTGCTGGCGATCTTTGCCCTGGGCTGGCCCGTGCTCAAGCTCCAGTACATGAACCCCAAAGAACGGCTACAGTCACGGCAGATCCTTTATCTCATCGCATCAGTTCTTTTGGGCGCGGTGTTAATCACTTTAATTGCGCTCAATGCTTCATACAAATTAATCACCGATGAAATTTCACGGAGTGAGCTTAGTCAACTCTCTGATCAGATCAACAAAAATGTGCGAAACGAGTTGCATGATGCCCTTTCCACTTTGGATATCATGGCCAAAGACCCAAACCTGTTGAAACTGGTTGCCAACGTTTCCTCAACCGGTGAACCTCAGGGAGATGAGGGAACCCAGGCGGCATTTTTAAGCAGCTACGACACGAAATTCAAAATATCCAATTTGCCCTATCCCTATTTCAGTTACTTTTTCTTGGCCGATGACAGCGGCTGGCAGAGACTCAAGGTCACCGTCAACAAGACGAGAACGCCCTGGACCAATGTCAAAGATCAACCTTTCTTTCGCCCAGTGAAAGAGGCGTGAGCTCTCACACTTTGTGGGCGATGGGGAAATTCCCGACTTCCGCATGGACCCGTTATATTCCCCCAATACCGGAGAATTCCTGGTGGTATTGGCGGCTCCCTGGGTTGCGCCGGCTAATTCAGATATTCATTTACCTAAGCTGAGCGTGGAAGTACTCGCCATCAAAATGGAATCACTTCTCAAACCCGTGTTGCCGGACGGATACGGCTATGCCGTGGTAGACGGCGAGGGGAAAGTTTTGTTTGATAGTGCAGCTGTTCGCAATTTGAACGAGAACTTTATCAAGGAGGCGCGAAATAATTCTTCACTGATTGCTGCGATAAGCCAGGGAAGCACCACTTATCTGGATGTCCGTTATATGGGTACTGATAAGAAAATGTGGATTACGCCTCTTCGATGTTTGAGCAATCCACGCCTTACCCTGATCGTATTCAAAGATTCCTCTTACTTCGCAACCGTAAACATGACAGTTGTGCTGACTTTCGCCTTGTTGGTCATGGCCTATGCGATTTTGCCTGCCTTCACGGTTGCCGCAATCCATGTGCTTTATCGAAAGCGGTATCCACTGGAAATAATTTGGCCAAATTGCGGACGGATGCAGCATTACTTACATCTGTTTGTGATTAACGCACTGCTCAGCCTTTCTTTCTTGTGTGCCTATGCTTCCTACGGGGCCGTGCGATCTCTCATCACCATTTTTGTCGTCGCTTCGGTTGCGGTGGCTTATCCATTTATGGAGTGCCGCAAAGCCTGGCGGATGCTGGCTAACTTTATGATTTTGGCTGTCCTCGTTGTGGTAGGTTCCTTCAGCTTCTGCCTGATATTTGCGGGATTGTTCGCGGTCTATGTTTTTTATTCACCGTTACGGCGAGTGGATGTCTGGATCGTAGAACGGATTTCTTTGAAGCGTATCTATACGCTTACCGTGCTTTCTGTTTTGGTCGTCATGGTAGTAGTGCCGGCGTGTGGCTTCTTCAAAATATCGTACGAGTATGTACAAAGAGTATTCGTGCAGGTACAGCAACTTGATCTTGCGGAAAAACTGGAGAAACGGGACACAACCATCAAGGACCGGTATTCAAAAATCGACGCTCCCGATAGATTTTATTCCCAGCGAGCGGAAAAGATGTGGGACCGTTATGATTCTGTCTTTTCAAATTGCAACACCGCTCCATCAGGCGGACGTCCATTGGATTCCAATTTCGTCGAGCGAGGTATAAAGGTCCTGACTGCCAGCCTTCCAGTAAATGATCTGGCGGCACGGTTGCAAGAATTGGCGCGAACTAGAAGAGGATTACCTGATAAGGGCTGGGAGCTTTCCGGCCAGACTATCAATTGCTGCCCATCTCCTGGGGAACAGGATGGAGAACGGTGTGTTGAAGTCCCTGCGAGCGGCGCACTCATGCTTGCAAGCGGAGGGCGCCCCATCGTTGTATCCCGCAACCCAATCTGGCCGACACTTTACTGGCGTATCAGTATTTGGCTCAGTCCACTGATTGTTTTGGCGATATGGATATATTTCGTTTTCGGGCGCCTGTTTCTGCTTGATACTGAGCCTCTACCGGCCCTCGACCTCTGGAAACCAGAACCCAGAAAAGATGGTAGGCCATATCGGTTAAAGCACAACATCATGGTGTTGGGACATCCCAAGTCCGGTAAACGGCTCACAGTTAAAGACATAGAAGGCGTGCAGATTGTGGATTTAGCAGTGATGGGGACAAAAGGTAAATGGGACATTCCCGAGGAATGCGCTGATGTCGTCGCCCTCAATCATTTCGAATTCCAAATTGATGACGCACAGGCCAATGCAGAAAAACTTCGTATTCTTGAAGAATTAATCTACGTCCGCGGCAAGCGGGTCATCATCCTTTCGACGATTGATCCCTTGTACTACTTGGCTGCGGGATGTCCACAAACTGTGTTGGCGGATGAAAAAAAGGATATTTCGCTCGCCATCCAATTGTTGGACCGTTGGGCCGCCGTACTTACTCGTTTTCAAAAAGTCAGGATCCAGGACATCACCGAGAATCGCTTTAAAAAAATCGGCTTCCTCAATCTCATAAATAATCGGGAATATACAATCTTCGGAAAGTTTGCGCGTTTAGTGATGGACGAGTGCGACCACACCGCGCAACTGAGAAAAATAGGGACAAGAATTCTTGGCCTGCGTTATCCATCCATGGGAAAAGATAAAAAACAGATGAATATTCCATCCCATGAAGAGCTGGTGCAGGAATTGCTCGATCGTGCCGATTCTTATTACCGCACTTTGTGGGCCACCTGCACTTCGGATGAGCGTCTAGTGCTTTATCAACTTGCGCAGGATGGGTGGGCAAACCCCAAGAATGCGGTCGCAATCCAACATTTGCAGCGGCGCAGACTTATTACTCGCCCGGTGATCAAAAGAGATTTGTCTTGTGCAGAGCACGATGAGTTAGGCCAGTCAGGCAAAGATCACTGCCGGCCGGTTGGCATCCGTGTCATGAATGAAAGCTTCCGGCAATTTGTTTGTCATTCCCAGCATCGAGACGAAATTATTGCGTGGGAACAGGAAGGTGAGCAGAGCAGATGGAGATTCTTGAAAATGTCTCTGGGAATCCTGGCGATCGCAGTCGCCAGCTGGCTGCTTTACTCACAGCAGCAATTTTTCAATGCGATTGTGGCCTACGCAGGGGCCTTGGGAATAGCGGCCGGCGCGGTGTTTAAGCTAGTGGCGAACTTTCGCGGAAGAAGCTCCGCTCCCAGCGGGGAAGCACAATAAACATTTAAATGATGGGAAGCGAAAAATAAAACACGGATCCATTACCCAGTTGGCTGGTAACTCCAACCGTTCCTCCGTGTGCCTCTACGATTGCTTTCACAATGGCAAGGCCCATGCCTGTTCCCTGTATCTGCAAACGCTGGTTACGTCCACGATAAAATTTTTCGAAGATCAACGATTGCTCGAAGTCATCGATGCCCGGCCCGTGGTCAGCAATACTTGTAGTTAACATCTGATCTTTTACTTCCGCCGTGATGTGAATTGGGGAGTCCTCACGCGAATATTTCGCAGCATTCTCCAGCAGTTGCATCAAAACCTCTTTAATTCGGGCCAAATCCATGCGGACCATGGGAAGATCGTCCGGAAGATTTATGTTTACGGGGTGGTGCCGCAGAGCTTGTTTCGAGTGTTCCATGGCATCATCAACAGCTTCACGGATGGAGTGTGAGTGCAGGTTGAGCTGAACGCTGTGGGCGTCGAGTTGCGCCATCTCTGCTGCCTCTCCCACTAGCCGGTTTAGGCGGTCGCTTTCTTCGTTGATGATTGTCAGCAACTCTTCCCGTTGGGAATTATCAATAGGAGTACTGCTGAGCAACGAAGTGACCGAAGCTTTTACCGCAGTCAACGGCGTGCGGAATTCATGAGTGAGCGAATCCAGCAGCGCCGATCGCAGTTGTTCGGACTCACGCGCAATTTCGGCCCGAGCCAGCTTTTCCACGGTGCCGGCTCTTTCGATGGCGATTGCAATCAGGCTACCCAAAGCGTCCAGTGTCTGGCGCGATGGCACCGTTCCCGAAACTCCAAAACTCCCAACTACGCGCATTCCCATTCTCAGAGGCAGGAAAGCTCGCTGGTTGGAAACATCAAACTTCGGTTCACTTCGTACGCAGGCAAGTTGCAGATCGTGCAGTTCAAGACCGTCGGTTCCCGCTCCCGAACGATAGACGTCAGGCCGGTTCGACAGTGAAACGGCAGCGTCCTTCACGTCAAAGGACTCGACAATATACTTCGGAATTCGATTTAAAACTTCAGCCAGGTTATCGCTGGAAAGAAGCTGTTGGCTGAATGAGTAAAGCCGTTCCACTTCACGGCGGCGCTCGTTTGCGTTGATTGCTTCCCGGCGCGCTCGTTCAGACAATTGGCTGGCGACTACAGCTGTAACCAGGAATGCGCCCAATGCCACCCAGTTTTGCGGGTCGTCAATAGTGAAGGTCCCGACTGGAAAGAGAAAAAAGTAATTGAACGCCAGGGCCGCTGCGATGGAGAATGCGACTGCGTGCTGCAATCCCCAAATGGCAGAAACTGCCAGCACTCCCAGCAAGAAGGTCAATGCGACCGTGGTTGGATTTACGTGAAATAAACTGCGGTAAATGAAAGAGACCCCGCACACAAAGACCGCCGCAAAAATATAACCAGCGACAGATCGTCCGCGAGATTTCACGAAGCCGATTGTACCCGACATTCGACAAGATCGGATTGTTCGCGCACAATAGGCGAAATGTCGAAGACTCCCGAACAGTGGTTGCAGGAAGCGGTCCCGGAGAAGAAGGGGAGTATTTTTAAACTCTTTCTGGGATATGCGCCGGGTGTCGGCAAGACCTTCAGCATGCTCAGCGAGGCCTTGCGGCGTCATGCTCGCGGCGAAGAAGTAGTGATTGGCGTGATAGAAACCCACGGCCGCAAAGGCACTGCTGAACTGGCCGAACAGCTTGAAACCATTCCCAGGAAGAAACTCGAATATAAGGGCGCCAGCTTCGAGGAAATGGATGTGGATGCCATTCTCGCACGCAAGCCCCATATAGTTCTGGTGGATGAATTGGCCCACACCAATATCGAAGGCAGCAAGCATAGGAAACGCTACGAAGATGTTTTTGAATTGCTGGATGCGGGCATTGACGTTCTCTCCACCATGAACATTCAGCATGTTGAGAGCATGACTCCGACCGTACATGGGGTAACCGGCATCCAGGTGAGGGAAACGGTCCCCGACTGGGTGCTGAAGCGTGTGAATGAGATCGTTCTTGCCGATCTAACTCCTGAAGCTTTACAGAGTCGTATGCGCCGGGGGGACATCTATCCGCAGGAGCGGGTAGGCCGCGCGCTAAATAATTTTTTCCGCGAAGGAAACTTGATCGCTCTGCGGGAACTGGCGTTGCGTCAGGTGGCGCAGGCGGTAGACCGAAATCTCGAATCTCATCGTGAAAAACAGGAAGCAGGCAGAACAGTTGCCATTCGGGAGCGAATTGCAGTTTGCATCAGCTCAAACCCTGCGGCCCAGTATTTGATTGCGCGTGGCGCACGTATGGCCCAGGCGATTGATGCGGATCTGTATGTGGTTTATATAGATATGGGGCAGGATGCTACTGAAGCTCGCCAGAAAAGTTTGAAGGCCAACATTGCATTTGCAGAAAATGTGGGCGCGACGGTGACTCATTTGAAGGGTAAAACTGTAGCGGCGGCAGTTGCGGAGTTTGTGCATGAGAAGCACATTACCCAGGTAGTGTTCGGGCGTTCCGCGACGCGTGGGTGGAAGCGGTTTTTCTATCTTTCAGCCATTCACCAGTTTTTGCGCGATGCTCCATCAGTGGATGTTCACATTGTGACTCAGGAACCGGGTTAATCTAAAATAATGTCTGAACACAAACGCATTCTAGTGGTTGACGATGAGCCGCAGATCACGCGCGTCTTGCGCACCTCTCTTTCCAGCCAGGGCTACGACATTCGCGTGGCCAACGATGGCGAAACCGCTTTGGAAATTATGAAGGACTGGACTCCGGACATGGTCATCACCGACTTGGCCATGCCCAATATGGGCGGTATTGAATTGTGCCGGCATTTGCGTTTGAGCACACAAATCCCGATCATCGTACTTTCCGTTCGTGGAGACGAGAAAAGCAAGGTACAAGCTCTCGATGTCGGCGCCGATGACTATGTGACCAAGCCATTTGGGATGGAAGAACTACAGGCGCGTGTGCGGGCAAATTTGCGCCGCACTGGGGCAAACAATGAAGAGCCAACCATTATCGAAGCTGGAGATTTGAGAATCGATTTGACTGCTCATCGAGTTACCGTAAAAGATAGCGAAATTCATTTGACTCCCAAAGAATTCGAATTGCTCGTCTACCTGGCCCGACGTCCTGGGAAGGTGGTCACCCATCGCGCGTTGTTGGGCGCAATCTGGGGCGGCAACAGTACTGAACAAGTGGAATATCTCCGCGTATTCGTAGGACAGTTGCGCAAAAAACTTGAACCAGATGCACCCTCTCCCCGCTACATTCTCACCGAACCATGGGTTGGTTATCGCTTCCAAATACCTGAGTAATTTACCACTTCGTATCTTTACGAAAGTTTTGTGGATTCCTTAGCGCGTCCTAATGGGCTGGACTATCCAATAGGTCGTGGGCAAGGAAGAACCGAACCCCAAGGTCGTGAGCATGAGCGTTGTGATCATTACCGTGGCGATCGCCAGCATTATTTTTCTTTTGTATTTTCTGTTCGCGCTTACATATGAGCAAAGGATCGCTCCACGTTCGGTTAAGACGTATTTGCTAAGTGAATTACCATCGCCAGTCGCAAAACTTCGTTTCTCGACCCGCGCCAGGTTGCAGTTGGTTCATTCAGCCCCGGTTCCGGGACGTAATACGCCCTTGGCAAACAGAGTGAAGATCGCTTCCGGAGAACGGTTGGGGTAAATAGAATTTATGCGGGACATAATTTTCATTGCGGTTACGGTTGCATTTTTTTTGGTCTCCATCGCATATGTGCAGTTTTGCGACAGGATCCGCTAAAGGGGAAATCGGTATGAATGTCGAAACCATCATTGTGCTGATAGTGAGTGCTTTTTTGATGGTCTACCTGCTGTATGCGTTGTTGCGACCGGAGAAATTCTGAACATGACTGTCATTGGGTGGTTGCAGATTGTCATTTATCTCGCCGTGCTATTGGCGATCACCAAACCTCTGGGCGTGTTCATGGCGCGCGTATTTGAACGCGAACGGACATTTATGGATCCGGTATTACGTCCAGTGGAGCGTTTGCTGTACCGCGTGACCATGGTGGATGAACAACATGAGATGCGCTGGACTGAATACGGTTTTGCCATGTTGTTGTTCAGTGCGGTTTCGATGTTAGTGCTGTATTTCATCGAACGCGTGCAGCAGTTTTTACCTCTCAACCCGCAGAAGTTCGCTGCTGTTGTACCTGATCTGGCCTTCAATACCGCGGCTTCCTTCACCACCAATACCAATTGGCAAAACTATGGCGGTGAAGCGACCATGAGCTATCTCACCCAGATGGCGGGGTTGGTTTATCACAACTTCGCTTCCGCGGCTGTGGGAATCGCTCTGGCCGTCGCCTTCATTCGTGGTATCTCTCGTAAGGAGCGCGACACCCTCGGCAATTTTTGGGTTGATATTACGCGATGCACGCTCTGGATTCTGCTGCCAACCTGCATTGTGTATGCATTGATCCTGGTCTCGCAGGGCGTAGTGCAAAATTTAAAACCATACGACACCGTCAAGATTGTCGAGCCACAGCAGGTGCCCAGGTTGGGCGCCGATGGAAAGCAAATCATGGGGCCTGACGGCAGGCCTGCAACCGATACCGTGACGGACCAGGTAATTGCGCAAGGTCCAGTCGCATCGCAAGAAGCGATCAAGATGTTAGGCACCAACGGCGGTGGTTTTTTCAATGCCAATAGCGCGCACCCATTCGAGAACCCAACCCCGTTCAGCAACTACCTGCAAATGCTCTCGATTTTCCTGATTCCAGCCGGCCTGACTTACACACTGGGCCGCATGACCGGCTCTCAACGCCATGGCTGGGCAGTTTGGGGAGCGATGGCAGTTTTGTTTTTGGCCGGTGCAATTACCGCATACTGGGCCGAAGCGCACGGCAATCCACTGCTGAAGGGAACTGATCAGAGCGTGAGTGCTCTTCAATCCGGCGGCAATATGGAAGGGAAGGAAGTCCGCTTCGGTATTGCCAGTTCGACGTTGTTTGCCACCATCACAACTGACGCAAGTTGCGGCGCCATCAACAGCTGGCATGACTCGTATACACCGCTAGGTGGCATGGTACCGCTCACCAACATCATGCTGAGTGAAACCGTGTTCGGCGGAGTCGGTGCCGGGCTATATGGAGTTTTGATTTATGTGGTTCTGGCGGTTTTCATCGCGGGGCTGATGGTAGGCCGCACACCAGAATATCTAGGCAAGAAGATCGAAGCGTATGACGTAAAGATGGCCATGCTGGTCACGCTGGTTTTCCCCTTGATCATTCTCATGCTTACTGCAATCTCATCGGTCGCAGGATTCGGCACCTCCAGCATCAGCAACCCCGGGCCACACGGGCTCTCGCAAATTCTTTATGCATTTACTTCGATGGCGGGAAATAACGGTTCTGCCTTCGGAGGCCTGAGCGGGAACACCCCTTGGTACAACATTGCCGGTGGAGTGACGATGCTGATTGGACGCTTCTTCATGATTCTTCCAATGTTGGCCATTGCAGGAAACCTGGCCAAGAAGAAACTGGTCCCGCCATCGTTGGGCACGTTCCCGGTGACGACTCCATTGTTCAGTGTGCTGCTGGTCGGTGTGATCGTGATTGTGGGCGCGCTGACTTTCTTCCCGGCCTTGAGTCTTGGCCCCATTCTCGAACACCTGTTGATGCAAGCTGGAAAAACTTTCTGAGGAACTATGGCGAAAAGTAAAGCAATCTGGGAAATAAAGATCGTGCGGCGCGCAATCTGGGATTCGATTGTGAAATTGAATCCGCACAAGATGATGGGAAATCCCGTCATGTTCGTGGTGGAAGTCGGGAGTGTGCTCACAAGTGCTCTCCTTATTCGAGATGTGCTGCGCCATCAAGGCGCATTTGGTTTCAACCTCCAGATCACGCTTTGGCTATGGTTCACGGTGCTATTTGCTAACTTTGCCGAAGCCATGGCCGAAGGCCGTGGCAAAGCTCAGGCCGATGCTCTGCGTAAGGCGCGCTCGGAGACGATCGCAAACCGATTATTGCCCGACGGAAATATTGATCAGGTTGCCAGTTCGAAGTTGCGTTCTGGAGACATTGTCTCTGTCTCCGCGGGGGAATTTATTCCCGGCGATGGCGAGATCGTCGAGGGTGTGGCCTCGGTAGATGAGTCGGCAATTACAGGAGAATCCGCGCCCGTGATTCGTGAAGCTGGCGGTGATCGCTCGGCGGTCACCGGCGGGACCAAAGTTTTATCTGACCACATCAAAGTCAAAATTACATCGAATCCCGGAGAAACGTTCCTTGACCGCATGATTGCTTTGGTAGAGGGTGCGTCGCGGCAAAAAACTCCCAATGAAATTGCCCTGAACATTCTGCTGGCAGGGCTGACAATTATTTTCTTGTTGGCTGTAGTTACGCTTCAGCCGTTCGCAATCTACTCAGGTTCACCGCAGACGGTTTTCGTGTTGGTGTCCCTACTGGTCTGTTTGATTCCTACCACGATTGGCGGGCTTCTTTCCGCCATCGGCATCGCGGGCATGGATCGGCTGGTGCAGCATAATGTGCTCGCTATGTCTGGCCGCGCGGTCGAAGCGGCGGGTGACGTGAACACTTTGCTATTGGACAAGACGGGAACCATTACTCTCGGCAATCGCCAGGCGGCAGATTTCCTTCCTGCACCTGGAATTACCCAGGCTCAGATGGCAGACGCCGCACAGCTCTCCTCTTTAGCTGATGAGACTCCTGAGGGGCGTTCTATCGTTGTGCTGGCGAAAGAAAAATACGGCTTGCGGGGCAGGGACCTTGCTGTACAGGAAACGGTGTTTATCCCATTCACCGCACAGACACGTATGTCTGGAGTGAACTTTGACGGTCGTGAAATTCGTAAGGGATCAGTAGACGCCATCACCAAATATCTCAGTTCGAACAACACTGTGCTACCAAAAGAAGTGCAAGCCTCGGTCGAGACCATCGCGCGGTCGGGTGGAACTCCGCTGGTGGTAGCAGAGAACCGCCGCGCCTTGGGAGTGATTCAGCTCAAAGACATCGTCAAAGGCGGAATGAAAGAACGCTTCGATCAGCTGCGCGCCATGGGCATTAAGACAGTCATGATCACCGGCGACAATCCTCTGACCGCAGCGGCGATCGCCCGCGAGGCCGGCGTAGATGACTTTCTTGCCGAAGCCACGCCCAAAGACAAAATGGACCTCATCCGCCGCGAGCAAGGGGACGGAAAGTTGGTTGCTATGACTGGCGATGGGACCAATGATGCGCCTGCGTTGGCCCAGGCAGATGTTGGAGTCGCAATGAACACGGGTACGCAAGCAGCCAAAGAAGCCGGCAACATGGTGGACCTGGATTCCAATCCGACCAAGCTCATTGAGATCGTGGAGATCGGCAAACAGTTGCTGATGACGCGTGGTGCTCTTACGACATTCTCCATCGCCAATGACGTAGCCAAATATTTTGCCATCATTCCTGCGATGTTTGCCGGGACTTTCCCCGTGTTGAATGCATTAAACATCATGCATCTGAAAACACCCCAGTCAGCAATCTTGTCCGCCGTTATCTTCAACGCTTTAATCATCGTTGCTTTGATTCCACTAGCCTTACGTGGCGTGAAATATCGCCCTATGGGAGCTGCCGCGCTTTTGCGCAACAACCTTTGGATTTATGGCGTCGGTGGAATCATCATCCCATTTATTGGTATCAAGCTTATAGACATGATCATCACTCGAGTGGGAATGGCGTAAGAGGTTTTTATGAAAAAGAATCTGCTAATTTCGGTATTGTTCACGCTGGTAACCACTGTGTTGCTAGGTATTATTTATCCACTGATTGTTACTGGACTGGCACAGCTGATCTTTCCCGGTAAGGCCAACGGACAATTGCTCACCCGCAATGGAAACGTAATCGGCTCGCGCATCATCGCCCAACCCTTTATCGGCGCAGGGTTTTTCCACCCGCGGCCGTCAGCGGCAGGAACCAATGGCTATGATGCTTCGAACTCCTCTGGTTCGAATCTTGGGCCGACCAATCAGAAGCTGATTGATCGTGTGAATGCCGATGTGGCAACTGCTCAAGTAGAAAATCCTGGAATTCCTGTGCCGATTGATCTGGTTACTACGTCTGCATCAGGGTTCGATCCTGATATCACTCCGGCTGCCGCTGAATTTCAGGTGCATCGTGTGGCTCATGCGCGAGGCTTGAGTGAAGATGTAGTGAGACACTTGGTCCAGGAGCATACCTCGGACCGCCAATTTGGTTTTTTCGGTGAACCGCGGGTGAATGTTTTAGAGCTGAATCTGGACCTTCTCAATCAAACCAAATAAATCGTGTGGAGGCGGGACTGTCCCGCTAGTCGATCAGGCTCCAAATACCTAATTCACAATTCCCCTCGCCATTTCCAGCGACTAACTTGGGGAGCTGACACAACAGTGTTCCGCAAGACTGCTACTTGCCACTTCCCGTTTCTTTGGTCAGCAAGATGAAGAGTAGAGAACCCTAGTCGTCGGCATTCGCCGTAACTTCGGGACGCGAAGCCGCAGGTGCGGGAATTTCCTGGTCTTTGTATTGAAGTTGATACAGCTTGTAATAAATCCCGTGTTGGGCCAGCAGTTGTTGATGGCTTCCGACCTCGCGCACCTGGCCTTTGTGCATCACGATGATCTTGTCCGCCCGCTGAATCGTAGAAAGGCGATGGGCGATGATGACTGAAGTCCGCCCTTCAACCATGCGGCTGAGCGCCTCACGTACGCGAAACTCGGTATCGGTATCCACGCTGGAGGTGGCTTCGTCGAGAATCAGAATCTCTGGATCGTGGGCGAGTGCGCGTGCAAACGAGATAAGTTGTTTCTGGCCTGTGGAGAGCGTTGCTCCACGTTCGTGTACATATTCTTTGAATCCGTTGGGCAGTGTGCGAATAAAATCGGCCAGGTTCACGTCCTCCGCGGCCTTTTCCACATCTGCATCCCGAATCCCTGCTGTTCCCAGTTTAATGTTGCCTTCCACTGTGCCGGTAAATAAGAACGGATCTTGCAGGACCACGCCATAACGACGGCGCAGGTCGGCCATATCCATATCTTTGACGTCCACACCGTCAATTCTGACCGCGCCTTTTTGCACATCATAGAAACGCAATAGCAGGGAAATAATGGTTGTTTTGCCTGCTCCCGTGTGTCCGACAATGGCGACGGTCTCACCGGGTTCAATGGCAAAGGAAACATCGCGCAGAATCCAGTCAGGTTCCGCAGAACCTGTGCGAGTGGCGGGTTGTGTCGAGATGGGGCTTATTCCGTCGGTATGGCCGTTACTTGATTCAATATCGCGGTAAGTAAACCAAACATGATCAAACTCGATTCGCCCTGGACCTTCCGGGGTTTTGGTCACGACTGGCGAAGTAATACCAACCGGCGTATCCAGCAGTTTGAATACCCGCTCCGCCGCCGCCATGGCCGATTGCAGGATGTTGTACTTTTCACTCAGGTCCTGAATTGGACGGAAGAACCGTTGCGCATATTGAATAAAGGCGATCAATACTCCGAGCGTGACAACCGTCGGGACGATACTGAAATGAATTAGTTTCGTCCGGGAGAATTCAATCATCAGCGTGGGTATCGACACCTTATTGATTACGTCAATGCCCCCCAGCCAAATGCCGCATGCGATCGCCGCCGCCGAGAGGATTTCTACGACCGGATAGTAAATGGCGTGGGCCATGATCGCATCTTTGAATGCGTCCATGTGTTGCTCATTGACTTCGGAGAATTTTCTAAATGCGCGCTTTTCCCGGTTAAACAACTGTAAGACCACCATGCCGCTGACGTGCTCCTGAAGATGCGCATTGATGCGCGCAATTGCTACACGGATACGGCGGTAAGAATTTCTAACGCTGACACGAAAAATATTGGTTGCAATCCCGATTAGTGGAAGCACCGATAGTGTGACTATCGCCAACTTCCAATTCATATATCCGATAATGGCTACGATTCCGATCAGGACAAAAATGTCCTCAAAAATCGAAACCACGCCGGAAGTAAACATTTCGTTGAGCGCATCTACATCGGTGGTGACTCGCGTTACCAGTCTGCCCACAGGGTTTTTGTCGTAATAACCGATATGCATGCGCTGGAGATGGCGGAAGATCTCGGTGCGGAGATCAAACATCGCCTTCTGCCCGGTCCATTGCATGTAATAAGTCTGGAGGAACTCCAGCGCGAAGCTGATGCAAAGGGCGCCCACATATATGGCTGCGATCTGGGCGATCCCAACCATCGGATCTTCGCTTAAAAAACGGCCAAATGGCGCACGTAAGTCGTGAGTCTTCACCAGATAGCGGTCAACCGCGACTTTTGTCAGGTAAGGGCCTAAAACATCAAATCCAGATTTAAGGAAAATCGAGATCAAAGCGATTGTCACCTGCCATCGGTAGGGACGGAGGTAGGTGAGCAGCCGCCGCATCAGCCGGCTGTCATACGCTTTTCCTAGGACATCTTCTTCTTGGGCCATCAGGACTAAATATAAAGATTACCTTAAATGGATGGGCTGAGGCGAAGGCAGGATGTAAAAGGTTGTTAAGAATCGCATATCAGGAGCTTTCCCTAGGCAGACGCGGGTGTCCCTATGCGATCTTCTTCAGGACCAAGGCTGAGTTTTTGGATCCGAACCCGACGCAGTTACAGATGGCATGTTCGATGTTGGCGCTTCGGCCAATATCCGGGACATAATCCAGATCGCACTGTTTGTCGGGAGCGTCCAGATTAATTGTCGGCGGAATTTTGCCGTGTTCCATGGCAATTAAGGTGGCCGCGACACTGGCAGAACCGCAAGCACCCTGCGCATGTCCAATCTGAGATTTCAATCCAGACATGGGAATTTTCCTGGCATGATCACCCAAAGCCAATTTCAATGCATGAGTTTCCACGCGGTCGTTCATTTCGGTCGAAGTCCCGTGAAGGTTCACATACTGAATATCTTCGGGAGCAAGTTGAGCTTCTTCGAGCGCCAGCGTGATGGCGCGCGCTGGTTCTTCGGGGGAATCGCTCATGCGCACACGATGAAAGGCCTCGCAAGTAGCGCCATATCCGGCGATCTCTGCGTAAATACGTGCACTGCGCGCGCGGGCATGTTCGTATTCCTCTAACAAAAACATCCACGAACCTTCGGCAATCACAAATCCATCGCGGTCAGCCGAAAACGGACGTGAGGCGCGCTCCGGTTCTTGGTTCCATGACTGCGTCAAAGCTCTAAGCAATGAATAGCCTTTAATAATGCCGGGTGTAATTGCGGAATCCACCCCGCCCACAAAAAACATGGGCTGTATCCCGGCTTGAATGTGCTGATAAGCGTAGCCAATTGCATCGGTAGAAGAAGTGCAACCAGCAGTTACTACGTGGCTGTATCCACGAAAGCCAAAGCGCATACTGATTTCGCTGGGGATGGTGCCCATGGTTCCGCTGGGCACGCAGAATAGACTTGCCTTTTTTTCCTGGCCGGAGTGCCAGAGGCGATATTGCTCCTCGGAAAATTCTTGAGCGCCGCCGCCGGTGCCGAGAATGACCCCGATCTCGCGCTTCTGCTCCATTGACATGGCAGCGAGATCGAGCCCGGAATCTTGAACGGCCTCGGTTGACGCGGCAATCGAAAGCGGCACTACGCGCGAGACGTGTTTGCGTTCACGAGCATCCACCCAGGCAAGCTCATCGAACTCGGGGATTTCGCCGGCGATTTGCACCGGCAGATCAGAAGGATCGAAGCGGGAGATGCGTTTAACCCCTGACTTACCCGCCAAAATGGCCCGGCAAAATGCTTCTTTCCCAAGGCCGTTGGGACTGATAACACCCATTCCAGTGATCACTACGCGAGGGAGCATGTTTGGTCTCAGATGCCTGTCAAGAGCGCTATGTTACGCCAAAGTGGGATAATCGTACAGAATGTCGCTCGGTCTGTATATATCGGTCCCGTTCTGCCGCACCAAGTGCACCTACTGCAACTTTGCCTCGGATGTCTTTTCCCGCGCGGCGTTCCAGCGTTATGTGGATCGTGCCTGCTCTGATATCGAACGAGCTCGCGAAACCGCGGAACAGATGGGCGGACACTTCGAGCGGGCCGTGGACACAATCTACTTGGGTGGAGGTACACCAACAGTATTGGATATTAGCCATTTGGAGCATTTGTTTGTCACTATTTCGCAAAATTTTGATGCAGCACCAAATGCTGAAATTACCATCGAGTGCGCTCCAGGAACTTTAACCCCAGCAACTTTGGAAAGTTTCAAAAAGATCGGCGTAAACCGCGTGAGTTTGGGGATCCAGTCTTTTGTAGATCAGGAAGCGCGTGCCGTGGGGCGTTTGCATACTCGGGACGTGGTGCTGAAGGACATTGAGAACCTGCGGAAAGCCGCTATTACAAATATCAATGTCGATCTGATTGCAGGTCTTCCTCATCAGACTACTGAGAGTTGGGAGTTTTCTGTCAGCGAGACGATTGCTTGCGGCGCACCGCATGCCAGCGTCTACATGCTGGAGGTAGACGAAGATTCAAGGCTGGGTAGGGAACTGATCGCGGGAGGTACAAAATATCATGCACATTTCGTGCCCGATGACGATCTGACCGCCGATTTGTATATTACTGCGTGTGAGAGGTTGGAAGCTGCGGGAATTAAGCAGTATGAGATCTCGAACTTTGCGCGTGAAGGATTCGAGTCACGGCACAACTTGAAATATTGGACGCGGCAGCCGTATCTGGGCTTCGGTGTGGATGCGCACTCCATGCTGTTTTCGCAATCCAAGGATTATTCCGCAGTACGCTTCGCGACTACCGATTCACTTGAGAGTTATGTCACAGGCACGATAATCCAGCCGTCGTTCATCTCTCAGCAAGCTGCATTGGAAGAAACTTTCTTTCTCGAATTGCGGTTGAATCGCGGATTATATCCAAGCGACGCCATACAAGAATTTGGCGAACAATCCGTCAAATTGCTTACGCCTACGATCACCGATTTAGTCGAGAATGGACTTCTTGAACAAACGGAAAATTCAATTCGCCTCACTCCCCGCGGGCGCCTGCTATCCAACGAAGTATTCCAGCGGTTTATTACTGTAACCGTGTAATGCGCCGCCATATTCCCTTAGTCATTTGACCTTTTTGTAGGGCAAGAGGGACACTGATTCTTTGGCGGAGGCACCGTGGACTTCCAACTCAACGAAGAACAACTCCAACTGAAAAAGAGCGTGCGTGAATTTGCCGAGAGCGAGATAGCCCCCAACGTCATGAAGTGGGATGAGGCCAGCGAGTTCCCGTTGGCCACCATTAAAGAACTAGGCAAACTGGGATTGCTAGGCACGATCTTTCCGTCTGAGTACGGCGGCGCCGGCATGGGCTACATCGAATACGTCATTGCCATCGAGGAATTGTCGCGTGTGGACGGCTCGGTTGGCATTATTGTCGCGGCGCATACTTCACTCTGCTCGAACCATATTTTTATCGCGGGTAATGAAGAGCAGAAGAAGAAATACGTCAGCAAGCTGGCCACGGGAGAGTTCATCGGCGCATGGGGATTGACCGAGCCATCTTCTGGTTCAGACGCCGGCAGCGCCCGCATGAGTGCTGTCCGCAAAGGTAACAACTGGGTGCTCAACGGCACTAAGACTTTCTGCACCAACGGCCACTACGCGGATGCATTGGTGGTGATCGCTGTCACCGATCGTGCCGCGCATACGCACGGCTTGTCCGCATTCATAGTAGATAAGGGAACTAAAGGCTTTCGTCCCGGGAAAAAAGAAAACAAGCTCGGCCTGCGGGCCAGCGACACCGCCGAATTGATTTTTGAAGATTGCGTCATTCCCGCCGAAAATCTGCTGGGCAAAGAAGGCAGCGGCTTTATCGACGCTATGCGCGTGCTCGATGGCGGCCGCATCTCGATTGCCGCACTGTCGCTGGGAATGGCCCAGGGCGCTTATGAAGCCGCGCTGAAATATTCCAAACAGCGCAAACAATTCGGCAAGCCCATCAGCGATTTCCAGGCCATTCAGTGGAAGCTGGCCGACATGGCCACAGAGATCGACGCCGCCCGTTTGCTCACCATGCGCTCCGCTTCGATGAAGGATGCGGGACCAAGTCCACGCTGGAATCCTCCATGGCCAAGCTGTATGCCAGTGAGGTCGCGGTGAAGTGTGCCAATGAAGGCGTGCAGATCCACGGCGGCTATGGCTTTATCAAAGATTATCCCGCGGAAAAGTTCTATCGCGATGTGAAGCTGTGCACCATTGGTGAAGGCACCAGCGAAATCCAGCGGCTGGTGATTGCCAGACAGTTATTGAAAGATTGACGAAATAGATTGTGAATTTTGTAAGCCCATCCAAGCGTTGCAAAGGCCAGCGGATAATTTTGCTGGGCTTCTTCCTCGTTGCGCTCATTGGTATTAGTCGAGCACAGAACCAACCTGCAACATCTCCAGGCACTGGCGTACTACTGGGACAAGCTAAGGGGCAGGCGCGCGCTCCAGATAAAACAAAAATTTCAACAGGGATTAATACTGGATGAAATAGGCGCAGCCGAAGCCAAATCAGGGAAGTTGGAAGTTGCTGTACAACTGCCATACGTTCTTATCCACATGACATGAGCACGCTAAGGGCGATTGGGGAACAACTCGGTAATGCCAATCTGACCGAGATTCAGAAAACAACAGCAAACCTGCCAGGGGGGAGTGCTTCAACGGTGTTCTGCATCGTTGCTGAGAGTCAAGCAAAACGGGGCAATTTACCTCAAGCGCAGGCCGCTGCCCAACAAATCCGCGATGCATCCGTTAAAAGCCAGGCTCTTGCAGAAATCGCGGGGACACAAGCGTCGAAAGGTGACTACGCGGCCGCAAGAGACACATTGCGAGCGGCTAAGGAAACTTATCCAGCCCAAGGGCCTACGGCAGAAGACATCGAATTAGAAATTGCGCAAGCACAACTGGGTAGAGGCGAAACGGCCGATGCCCACAAGACAATTGCGTCCTTGAAGTCCTCCGACATGAAAGCATCAGCGATGCTTTTCGCCGCGGATACTTTATTTGCGAAGGGGGATGCTACCACCGCAAAGACCTGGCTGGAAGAGGGTTTAAACATGAACTCTTCCGGGGACTCGTTCCTTCGCTATATGGCGATTCCTCTGGAAATAAAGCTGGGCATGAAAGATCGGGCTATGCAATCTGCCCCGGAGATGAGTGTAAAGGGATATGCGGCCGTAGCGGTCACGTGTGCAGAGTTAAAAGATTTCGGTTGCATGGATAGCGCGGTGGAAAGAATGCGGTCCATAAAATCCAAACCAGGCGATATGGAGATGCCGGAGTTTCAAGCGAAGCTGTCGACTCTCGGCGTTGCGACGGCGTTAGTTGATGCCGGGGCCTTCGATCAAGCTGCTCGACTGTTGCGTTCCTTGGAAAGTCAGCAGAGCGGTCCCGCCGAACAGGTAATTCAGACTGATGTTCAATTGTTAACGGTGGTAAGCTTGGCCCGGCAGGGAAAATTTGCAGAGGCGCGGTCCAAGGCGCTACGCATGCATCCCAATTCAATTGCCAATGTACAGCGAGGTACCGCGCTTCGTATTACAGCAGCAATCGAAGCGAAGGAGAAGGGCGCTGCATCTGTCCAGACCTGGGCAGCAATACTTGCCGATCCTGAGGACCGAGCATACGCATTGCTCGGTATCGTGCAGGCACTTCAAGGAACTGCGGATGTGAAACTTCCTTACAGTGCCATTCAGATTCACTGAAGGATTGGCTGTCTAGCTTTTCAGCCAGCCTTGCCAGACGAACAGTCCGAGATAACTGACCGCTAGAAACAGAAAAAGAGACGTCAAGAGGAAATGTCCCACGATGAACATCTTTCCTTTAGGCCAGTCCTGGTGAGAGAAGTAAAATGCATCCACCAAAATTCGTGAAGTCCAATAAATTCCAATAAACGCGGCTAGGCCCAATGCCGCGCGATCTCCCCGCAACAATTCATTATGAAGAGTCAGAGTTAGTGTTCCGAACGCGATGATCGTAATCACCGTAAAGCTGCTCTGCACCCAAAGCAGTTTGCGGTTAAACGGCATGAGTTGCGCCAGGTCTTCTTTCCAGCGCAAGCGGGATGGAACCTGAAAGCTGGCAGCCAAGATGACGAAGTGGCCAAAACCAGCCAACCACATATCGAGATCGAAAAGTCTTTCAATATTGGTCATAGGGCATTGAATTGCATGCATAAACGGAAGTACGACACGCATCACAAACGGGGGATGAAAAAGCCAGAACGCCGGTCCGGCGGTAAATACAAACATAAAGATCCAGCCGGAAAATCCTTGTTGCAAGCCAAGTTTGCGCCCTAAAGAAGACCGCTCCAGGCTCACACCCAAACCTTGCAGAAGGAAATAACCAGTTGGTAGCCCGTATCCGCCCCTTGCAGGCAATGAGATGACAAGATC
Organism: uncultured Acidobacteriaceae bacterium; assembly: GCA_963792305.1. Classification (GTDB taxonomy): domain Bacteria; phylum Acidobacteriota; class Terriglobia; order Terriglobales; family Acidobacteriaceae; genus CAWBXL01. Next base: position 37,073 of record CAWBXL010000093.1, read on the forward strand.
ATGAATCAGCCCGGAGGCCAGAAACACGAGTAAGCCGGCTGCGGTCACGCCAATTCGTCTATAGAGCGGATGGAATATTAGATCGTGCGCCAGCTGCCGGAACCCGAGGTTCCATCGTTTCCCCCAAAATTCGCTGAGCGTTTTGGAGAGAATTGGCTTAGCCATGATCGGTTGTGCTTCGACGCCGTATGCCTGCCAAAATAGTGCAAGCAGGTGAAAAATGCCGAAGTGCATGATCAGGACCATTCCCAGGAGTCCAATCCATCCTTGAGCCAATGGCACCGGCAGATGCCGGGCAATCACCCAGATCAACGTAGCTCCCATCACTGTTTTCGATGATGCCCACGTCCATTCCTGAGATACTGGTCTTACAGCTTTCCGTGCTGGGTTGAGGAAGGTCTCTGCGTCCATGCCCGGCCATGCGAGTAAGAAAGCAACCGATCGCCACGATTCTGGATTGACAATGGCACGGGCACTCCACCACCTCGACCATTTCAATCCCGCAAAAATGCCGATTGCCAGCAGCCACATGAATGCCCACGCTGGCAAATGAAGGCCAAAAAATATCGCGAGAGAAGAAAAAACAAAGAGTGGTGTGTAACTGATCCATGCGGTTGAGCGGGAAGCAATCTGCGGTGCGGTTTGTAAACTGACTCTGGATTCCGATTGCACGCTAGGCCTGCAACTAGGCCCAATCTACAGCCAGACTGGATAGGAAACAATGATTCTCTCGCTTCATCGGGGTTACTCTTTTCAAATTCAGAAAATTACAAAGGACAGATCACACAAGAGTTAGACCCCTGCGGACACCACTTGTCCTGACGTCCCAGCGTGAGTTTC
>CAWBXL010000094.1:0-18795 GCA_963792305.1 uncultured Acidobacteriaceae bacterium
TCCGCGACTGCGGCTTTGGCCGTGACATCAGTGAAAGTTCCGTTGCCGTTATTGTGATAAAGAATTGCAGAACCATATCCAGTCACATACAGATCGGGATAACCATCATTGTCAAAATCACCCTACGGCAACTCCTGGCCGTAATGTCCTTCGCCGCCTACACCGGCCTTCTCTGTGACATCTGTGAATGTTCCATCCCCATTATTGTGATAAAGCGCGCAACGCAATCGATGAGGCGGCTTGTAAATATCAGTGGCGGCAGATTGCACGAAGAAAAGATCCATCAACCCGTCCTGGTCGTAGTCAATCCAGGCGACGCCTGTGCCCATAGTCTCCAGATAATATTTTTCCTCAGTTTGAGTGGAATCTTGCAGAAAAGTAATTCCCGCAGCTTGGCGGATGTCGGTATAGTGGACGGTTACCGGTGGGATAGGAGGCTTCGGCGGCTGGGATTGGGCGAAACAGATGACGCCAATAACAAAGCCCACTGCTAAAATGGCGATGCCCTTACACATTTTGGATTTATTCTTCATCAGCGTTTCAGAGTGTCCGGTCGGCGAACGATAGCGCCATTTGCAGTAGTTGTCGTCGAGCGCTATTCGATAGTGGTTCAGAACTACTCGAAGTTGTCGCTGGAGCTTTGGCCAGGGCTTCTTCGATCCGGCCAATATCGAGACCACTTACATGGCTATTCTTGAAGCGGTTAAGTACTTCGCGAGCTTTTTCGATTTGTCCAGTCTGATAATAAAAAATGCCCAGGGTAGAGTAGCTTCCCGGCCACTCGGGCAAAAGGTCAACCGCACGTTCCAAACGCTCTGCCGCTAGTGATGTTTTACCTTCAAGTACAGAAACAAGCCCTAGACCCCATTGAATTTTTCCGGAGCCTGGCATACGTGCCAGGCCTTTCATCAATGTGTCTTCCGCTCCGCTAAGGTCGTTTGCGCGAAGTTGTACCAGAGTGAGGGAGAGATAGTATTGATCATTGTCAGGATTGCGAATTATTGCGTCCCGAAAAATTTCTTTTGCCCTCGCGGTTTCACCTAGATGTGCATGAATGTCTCCCAACAGCGCCAGTGTCGTATCGTCTTTTTGCCCTTGTGCTGAGATCGTTTCTCCGGTTTCGAGCGCTTGAGCATAAATACCCTTGCGGAGGTAGGCACTGGCCAGATCGAATTTCACATCATCAGATTCGGGGTTCACGCTTAACGCCGTTTGAAAGTGCTGAATGGCGTCGTCATATAGCCGATAGCGCGCAAATAGCACACCGACTCCAGTCTGCGTCCGGTAATCGCCTGCGCTTATCTGATCAAGCTGAACGGCCGTCTTGCGTGCATCCTCCAGCTTTCCCAACTTCAAATAAGTTTCGGTCAACAAATATAAGTTCTGCGGTTGATCAGGATGTGTGCGGGCTTGTTCAATCAGCTCACTCAAATCCTGTTCAGTGCGGACCTGGGTGGCAAGCTGGGACCGATTTTCCACGTAATCAAAAAAGTGCTGAAAAGGATATGAACCGGAAGCGGAATTCTTAGAGAGCGTCTGGAATACATTTAAATCTCTCTCAGCTGCTCGTGTCTGATGCAGGCTCCGTTCCACCATTGCAAGTTTGTAATATCCAGAGGCAGGCTCGCGGCTGACTTGTATATATTTTCTGAGTAGTGCCGCTGCTTCCTCGAATCTTTTATTTGCGATTCGCAGATTTGCCAATTCCAACAAGGCGTCGGGAAAATCCGGTTTTGCGCTCAACGCTCGCTGGAATAGGGCCTCGGCCGCCATGTGATTTCCCCGGCCCTCCTCGAGATAGCCAATGTTGAATAAACATGAAGCATCGCGTGGATTCTGCTTGAGCCCCTTTTGAAAGTATGTCCGGGCTTCATCGAACCGGCCCAGATATCGGTACGCCAAACCCATGAACGCATAAGACTGCGCGGACGGCGCCAATTGGATGAGGGTTTGGAATTCCTGAATCGCCTTCTCGGTTTTTCCCGCAGTGAAATAACTTTCTCCCAAAGCAGCATGCAGATCGGCCCGCTGCGGCGCAATTTTTATGCCTGACTCGAGCAGCGGGATGGCGTCTTCAAAATAATTTTGCGACATGCTTATCCGCGCCAAAAGAAGAATGATGTCTGTATTCTGAGGGGCGAGCTTACGGGCGCGCACCAGCAAATCCAATGCTGCTGCGGTTTCTCCTTGTTCCGAATCAGCTTCTGCCATCAGGTACATTGTTTCAGGCGAGTCGGGCTTCAATTTGAGGGTACGATCTAAAAGCGGCCCAGCTTTTTCGTAATTCCGGCCACGGACATAGGCTTGTCCCAAGTTGTAAAGAATCTCAAATGTGTTCGGCTGAAGCGAGTTGGCTTTCTCCAATTCGAGTTGGGCCTGCCCATACTGTTTTTCCGAAGCCAGCAAAGTGCCCAACGTGAAATGCTGTTGGACCGCATCTTCTCCGTTATTGCGCTGATCGGAAAATTCTTTCGCCAGCTTCAACCCTTCGCTAGATCTGCCAGCCTGAAGATAAGCCCGGATCAGATTTAGATCAGTTTGGGCATTCGCCGGTCGCACGCGCTGGAAGTATGGGATCGCTTCTCTTGCTGAACCATTGGCCATCAACACTAAACCCAGGTTGTAATTGCCATCGTTATTTCCAGGCTCAATGCTTAAGGCTTTTTTAAATTCTTTCTCTGCAAGATCAAACTTTCCTTGAGCAGCATAGGCATTTCCCAGATTGTTAAGGGTCGTTGTAGAGTTGGGAGCCAGTTTTAAGGCGTGCTGGAATGCATCCAGTGCATTAGCGAAATTTTGTTCGTTGCTGTAGACAATTCCCAATAAATTATAGCCTTCAACGCTTGAGGGGTTCAGTTGGAGTTGTTCCTGAATCTTGCTTTTTGCCTCAGCGATCGCGCCTTGGCGGAGCAATGTTTCTGCTTCCAGAAAAGGCGAAGGAGCTGTCGCGGATTGTTGCGTTCTATTTCGGTTGGGAGCGGAATGCTGCGCTGCGCCGAATACGGCGCAATTGAGCATCAAGCCGAGCACAAGAATTCCGCGCAATCTTAACTTGGGCCAATGCGGAAATGAAGCGCCGGTGAACGTCTTGTGATAAATCTCTACGGGCGCGTACATTGAAAGTCAATGTAGCATTTCGAGCGCCTGCTGGGCCACTTTGTGCTGAGGTTGAAGGCGCAATAACTCCTGCAATATTTCTCTCGCTTTTTCTTTATCCTCCTGAATCACATAAAGGCGTGCCAGATTTAAATATGCTTGATCAAAGTTTGGGACCAAACGAATACAAGTCTTAAATTTTTCCTCGGCTTCCGGATAATGCTTTTCCTGTACAAAAAGAACTCCCAGGTTGTTGAGTGCGTCCGGATAATCCGGCCGTAGCTCCACCGCCTTCTCCAAGAAGATCAATGCGCGGTCAAATTGACTCTGCACGCGCGTAAAACATCCCGAGACTATAGTGGACTTCCGGATCATCCGGTTGATTATCGAGAGCACGATTGAGAAGTTTTTCCGCCTCAGTAAAATTACCCTGACGGCGGTACAAGTTTCCAAGATTTAGCAATGCCGTGGCATACGTCGGACGAAGAAGCAGAGACTGTTGAAAATTCTGGACTGCTTCATCCATCCGGCCTTGCTGGCCGGCGATCATCCCCAGATTGTTCCAGGCCTCTGGATAATTCGACTTCAATTTCACCGTTTGCTCCAGGTACTGACGCGCCTGTTGCAAAGAATTTCTACGCAATTCGAGCGTCCCCAGATTGTAGTAAGCCTCAGGATCGTCCGGTCTATTGGCAATTACCTGCCTGAACGATGTGGCCGCCTGTTCAAGATAGCCGCGTTGGAACAACGCTACTCCATAGGTGAAAGCGTTGCGTTGAAAGCTGCTTTGGTAAAGAGTTCCGTTAAAGGGCAGCGCCTTGCGCATGCGATCTGCTGGAGTGTGCGGCAGGGTTTTTAGATCTTCCACACAACGAGCGGGATCCACCGTTCCCTGATAAACCTTGACGATCATGCCTGCTTCGTTGAGCAGAAAAGACGTGGGGACGCCAAGGTCTCTGCGACGATCGAACAAATAGCGGTAGACGATGTTGTAGATACCTGCCACTTCCGGCGTAGCCAGCAGGATTGGAGAGGGGAACCCTTCTTTTGTGACGAAAGATCGAACAGCTTGCGTATCGCGTGGGTCATCTAGATTGATGCCGACAATGTGAAGACCGCTTGCACTGAGGAATGAATGATTTTTCCCGAAAAGCCGCATCTGATCGCTGCAATTCGGCGAAGTTGTCATCCAAAAGTTGAGGAGCACAAAACCGCCGCGGAAAGACTGAAGGTCCCGCATCTTGCCGGTAAGATCAGGCAAAGAAAAATCTGGCGCATTCAAAGGCTCAATGAGCCAGGTTTCCGCTGAGGCAGGAAAAGAAGCTGGTTGCGGCGAACCCTCTGTTTGCGCATAAGCCACAGCCGGGGATGCAAAAGGTTTTGCCTGGAAGTTTGGTGAGCCTTCTTCGATTTCAATGCGATGGTTCACCGGTAAATTTTCAAAGGATTGAGTCATGCCGCTGGGCCAGCGAATGTTGGCGCGTACAATTTCCTGGGTCTTTCCGACTCCGAAAAAAAGTTCCTTGCTGTGCTGCGATAGAAACCCAGAACCAGCCTGAAGATACTTGGTCTGACGACGGCCCGCTACTTCAACGGTAACTGCGGTACCAATGGCATCTCGATTGCTTTTTGTTCCACGCAGGCGGAATGAGAGCGAGTGGCCGATATCTTTCATGGCATTGCGCAGTATGCGCAATTGTGGCGCATTCCGGTTTTTTAGGATGACCTCCAACCGTCCATCGTGGTCCAGATCAGCAAGAACAAATGCGCGGCTGTCATCAGGAAAATCCAAACCTACCGCGCCCGATGCCTCAGAAAATGTTCCATCGTGATTGTTGACGTAGAAGACGTTTCTTTCGCGGCCGCTCCATGAGGAATCGGAACGTACCAGTTCATTGATAGCGTTCCATCCGCGTTCGTAGTTCAAAGACGGTGTCGAGTTGGAGGGCGATTTTGCCACCAACTGCCGCCAGAAAAAACTCGAAAGATCTTGTTGATCGGGACCGGAAATATAACCATTCGCAATGTAGAGGTCCGGGTAGCCGTCGTGGTCGAAGTCCCAGGCATCGGAAGACCAAGCCCATCGGCCCATTTCTACCCCGGCCTTCTCGCTGATATTTTCGAACTTTTCATTACCCAAATTGCGATACAGGGAATTACCACGAGCATGACGGCGATATAAATCGCGGATATTCTCAGGATCCTTTTCATGAAACAATTTTTGTTCTGCGACTCGGATCCCGGCAGCGGACCACATGTTGGCGACGTATATATCCTGATTGCCATCGTTGTCAAAATCAAACCAGCATGCGCTCATGCCTGCGCCCGCGTCTTCTACGTTCGCTTCAGTAGAAGTAGAAGCGAATGTTCCGTCGCCTTTATTGCGATATAGGTTGCTGCGACCGAAATCGTTGGCTACATAAAGATCAGGAGGACCGTCGGAATTCATGTTGCCCCATGCGCAAGCGAAGCTATAGCGGTCGTTATCAACGTTTAGCCCGCAGCTTCCGTGCGGTCTTCGAAAGATGCCTCGCCCTGATTGTGCATCAGGAAATTCGGAGGACCATTGCGCGCGTCAAAATACGGAACAGGGTAGCGATACTGATCCAAGCCCTGGTAATAGCTGTAAACGCAGAAATAAATGTCGAGAAGTCCATCGCGATCGTAGTCCGCCACGGCGGCATGCGTGAACGTTCCCTGTGGAGTCTTCGCGAACTTGAAGGCGTCGCGCTTAAGTTGAAACGTTCCATTTCCCTGGTTCAGAAAGAGCAGTGGGCCACTGCCGCATACTACGAGTAGGTCTTGAAGTCCCTTATTCTCGAAATCAGCGAACAAGGCGCAGGCTGTGTTATCCAAAACGCCCACGCCTGCTTGTTCGGTTACATCTGCAAAAGTTCCCTCGCCGAGATTGCGGTAAAGCCGGTTGGGTAGTCCTGCGGGTTGGCACACATAAAAATCATCCAACCCATCACTGTCGAAATCTCCAACAGCCAGGCCATTGTTTCCATAAACGTCAATTCCGCAGGCCCCGTCCACCACTGTGCGCCAGTAGTCAGCGCCGTACAGCATTTGATTTTTGTACGATTCGGTTTGCCCTAAAGCTTTTGAAGTGACGTCAATAAAAACTGATTCGTAGGTGCGACTGACGGTTTCCTCGACTGCTTTCCAACGAATGGCACGCCAGGCATTCGATCCATCGCGTGCCCACTGGGTCTGCCAATGTCCAACTCGTTCTTCGCGTCCCTTGTCCTTGAGGATGCCCACGACGTCGTAGCGAATGTCTACTTGAAGAACCGGCCGCGGACTTGATATTTCTTCAATCCCAACGATTTCGAATTCAGCTGTCTCTATTCGTGAGATTGAGGACAGATAGTTCGCCATCTGTTGCAAAAAACCCTCGCGCCCACGCGTGCTTTGTGATGCGAAACGTCTGCGAACGATTTGCATTCCTTGCCCCGTCCGCAAAGAGATTTCCTGTGCGCCGGAGAGAGGTGTAGCGTCAATCGCCGAATCCAGAAATTTGGCTGCGTCTGCCAGCGCGGGAGCTGAAACTTTCAGGCGTTCGCTCCACGCGTTAAGCAGAGGCATGATTTCGTACTCATATTTCTCTGTCACATATTCATCCGTACCAGGAACTACCAGACGAAGAACATCGTCGAGCGGAGACTTTGCAGGATAGTGTGGAACCAGCCGAAAATCAGTTCCCGACAAAAATGGCGTATCGTCCAAAAATCCTGCGGGTCTGGAAAGGGAAGACCACGCGGCAATAGGCGCCGGCATAAAAAGAAGCGGCGTCCAACTCATTCCTTGCAGAAAAGTGCGCCGGGACACACTGTATTTTTCTTTTTTGGGAGGCAGCATTCAGTGTCCGCTCGACAAAGGTTCAACTTTGCATGTTAGCAGCGAGCCGGGTTGGTCCAACCATAAGCTTTTATTCAGAAGGTGCGGGGCCTGAGGAATCTCCAATGATAAGTTCGGCATGAATCTGGTAGTCCTTGCCGTGCGGGTCCGCAGCGCAAGAAAGTTCATGAAGAGCATCGGCGGCGATTTGGCCGAGCATGTCGCGGTGAACGTCCACGGTGGTCAGCGAGGGATTGGTATATTCAGCCAGGCGAGTATCGTCGAAACCGGTGACGGAGATATCTTGCGGGATGCGGCACCCAGCTTTCATCAAGCCTTTGATGACGCCGACCGCAGTCAGATCATTGATGGCCATCACGGCTGTGGGCCTCGGCGACAGCTTGGCGATTGCCAGTCCAGCGGCCAGGCCACCTTCAAAGCGTAAGTCGCCGGGCAAAACTGGACCTGGCTCCAGTCCCAGCTTCAACATACATTTTTCATACGCCTGAAGACGTGCCATGTTGGATTTGAGTTTGGGCTTGCCCGCCACAAATGCGATCCTCCTATGCCCATGTTTGTACAAGTATTGGACGATCTGCTCGACACCTGAAAAGTAGTCAATTCTTAAATTACTCACATATCCTCGTGCCGGCGCGAGGTCGAGGAAAGTCACAGCGATCTTTCTCCGTGCTAACTCATGGATTAACCGCAGACTGATTTCAGAAGTCATCACGGCAACGCCTCGGACGTCGTGTTTGATCATTCGCTCCGCGGCTTGTTGGGTCCTGCGCGGATCGTAATTGGTATCGCTCAGAATGGCGTCATAACCCAACTGACGCGCGCGAACCTCGAAACCTTTAATCACTTCGGGAAAGAACGGGTTTTCAATATCAGACACGATGATGCCCAACGTGCGGCTGTCGCGCGAAGCCAGGTGGCGTGCATGAACGTTAGGGATGTACCCGAGACGTTTGACGGTTGAAAGCACCAGCAACCGGGTGCTGCGGCCCACCTTTCCTGTCTTGTTCAAGACGTTCGAAACCGTAGCGGTTGAAACTCCCGCGGCCTTGGCGACGTCGTGAATGGTTAGCCCCATATTTTCCGATTTAGTCCGTGACTGCGGACGTCTTATGGCTTCTGTTTGCGAAGTATTTTCAATACGCAGCAAGTATAGAGCAAAAGAATTACTTGACAATGCCGAATGAATGGGTGTAAGAACTGAGGAACATTTTAGGTTAAGCGTTTAATTTGTTTTGAGGCCGGAATGCAATCACGGTTGCTTTTCTGTGTCTTGAAAAAATTAACAAGCGTGGACGGCAGGTTTGATCTGACGGATCAGGCGTGCCGAGTTTGTATGAGTAAGAACCTATTTTGCGCGGCTATTTGGGGGCCGTTCAAAAAGGCCGGAGGAGAAAAACATGAATCGGAAGGCTATTGCATCGTGGATGCTGCAAGCATCATTGGCGATGACAGTCTGCGTTTTGTTCTTCAGCGCACAATCTCTACACGCTCAAGTAGACACCGGTACTATCACCGGTACTATCACCGATAGTTCGGCAGCCGTCGTCGGAGGCGCCAAGGTCACTCTCACCAATGAAGGCACCAGCGCCACCCTAAGTTCTACGGCTGACTCCGGTGGTAATTACACGTTTACGCCAGTCAGAATCGGTACTTACTCAATTACGGTTTCCTATCCAGGGATTTCAAACGACGACCCAGAAAAATATCACTGTCAACGTAGCCTCGGCTGTGGTGGTTAATTTCACGCTCAAGCCAGGACAAGTGACGGAAATGGTGGAAGTCACATCAACCACTCCTTTGCTCGAAACGCAGACCTCCTCTGTCGGTCAGGTGATTGATCAGCACAACGTGGACAGTCTTCCTCTTAACGGACGCAATTTTACATTCCTGGCCCAGCTCGGCGCTGGAGTAAATAGTCCGCAGTCAGACACCCGCGGCAATGCAGCCAGCGGCGCTTTTGTGGCCAACGGTCTTCGTGCATCGCAAAACAACTATCTGCTCGATGGCATCGATAACAATTCTGATACCGTTGATTTTTTGAACGGGACTAACTTTGTTGTGCTTCCACCAGTTGACGCCATCCAGGAATTCAAAGTTCAGACCACAGGATTCAGTGCTGAGTTCGGCCGCTCCGGGGCCGCGGTTCTTAACGCTACAGTGAAATCCGGCACCAATAATTTCCACGGCGCTGCCTGGGAATTTTTCCGCAACGATATCTTCGATGCCCCGGACTTTTTTGAAGACGCAGGCGGGGTCAAAAAAGGTGAACTTCGCTTAAACCAGTTTGGGGCTACCATCGGCGGGCCACTTATCCGAAACAAGGTATTTTTCTTTGGTGACTTTGAAGGGCTGCGCCGGCGTCAGGGAACGATTAAAACTGGAAATGTGCCAACGGCTAATGAGCGTAACAGCGACTATACGAACCTTACCGACTTGCTTACCGGAGGCTCGAAAAATGATGTGCTATGTGCGACGGCGGCGCCTTGCCCACTCGCAACCGATCCCAAACGCCAGATTCCAAACGGAACGATTATGGATCCTACGACGACCCGCCAGATTACAGCGGGCACCGTGGATCCAGTGACAGGTTTGGCTGCGGCGGTAACAGGGTTTGTACGCGATCCTATTTTTGGACCTGGAAGCACATGCTCGGTAGTTGGAGCCAGCAGCTTTTCACCAGCCACATGCCACCTGAATGATCTTTCAGCTCCTGGGCTCCTTGATGCCAATGCGATTAAGTTATTGAATTTGTATCCTGTGCCTACTAAAGGTGGAATTAGCTCGAACTTTGCCACTTCGCCAGTGCTGCGCGAAAAGCGCAACGCTTTTGACACCCGTCTGGACTTCAATTTAAGTGACAAGAACCAGATTTTCACTCGATTCAGTCTGGTAGACGACCCGCAATTTATTCCGGGTATTTTCGGCGGAACAGCCGACGGCGGCGCTTTCCAGGAAGGCGATCAGACAGCGCTAGCTCAACAAAGCGTGTTGGCGTGGACGCACGTATTTTCGCCAAATATGGTCAACGTTTCCCGAGCAGGGTTGAATTACCTGCACACCACGCGCGTTTCTCCCGCAGCCAATGATTTGACCGATATTCCCGGCCAATTTGGCGTCCTGGGCGTCCCGCAAGTGGCGGAGAATGGTGGGCTTCCTACATTTGAAATTAACGGACTGACGAATCTGGGCACCAATGGGTTCCTGCCTTCAGATGAAGTTAGTTCGACATTCCAATTCACCGACGACTTAACCAAGATTTACAGCAAACATACTTTCAAGATGGGCTTGGAGTGGCAGCACGTTAAGTTTTCAACCTTGCAGCCACCATGGTCAAAAGGAGACTTCCGCTTCCAAGGCGCGTTTGTGGATATTCCTGGCGGCAGCGGACAAAACCTGGGTATAGCACAACTGTTGCTCAACCCACGGGTGCACGGCCCCAGTGGCACGGTAGACTATGCCGGCGGTCCTAACAGTATCGACAGTTCCAATATTTCCTTGAGTGATAACGGAAAGAACTACTGGGGTATTTATGGCAATGACGATTGGAAGGTAAGCCCCAAGCTCACTGTCAATTTAGGATTGCGTTGGGATTTCTTCGGACTCGTTTATGACCACTTTGGCAAACAAGCCAACTTTGTGCCAGGCGGTCCACCGACCGGTGCTCCGATGTATTTGATCCCTACCGGACCTTTTGCTGGTGGTGTCTCTCAAGCCATACTTGACTTGTTCACCCAGGATGGCATCACAGTCGCTACAACAGATAAATACGGCAAAGGATTAGGGACTTCGCAGAAGACCAACTTTGCACCGCGGGTAGGTTTTGCCTATCAAGTTACCCCCAAGTTTGTGGCTCGGGGTGGATTTGGAATCTTTTACAATGGTTTTGAAAACCGTGGATATTCTCCCAATTTAGGCGAAAACTATCCATTCCAATTTCAGTTCCACTCGGAAAGTGCATCCAGTGCCGGCGGTGCAGTCAATCCAATTCTTTACCCTAGTTGTGCTACCGCTGGACCTATTGGAAATGCAACTCTGGAGACTGGCCTTTCCTGTCTTTCATTTGATCCAAATACCGTAACCGCAAAAGGGCTGAACCTTCGCGGAATCCAATTTGATTACGTCACACCATATTCCATGGGAGGCAATTTCACCCTTCAATATGAAGTAACGCCTTCAATGAGTGTGCAAGCGGCCTATGTGACCACGCTGGGGCGGCACTTGGAGGTCTTTCCTAACAGCAACAATGTCAGTGTCATCGCGGGACCCACTGCACCCGGTGTAACAATTCCATTTCCTGATTTCGCACGAGGTTCGAGTTTAGCGCAGACCATTGGGAATAGTGTCTATCATGGTCTACAGACGAAATTCGAAAAACGTTTTGGCAGTGGCCTGAATTTCCTGGCTACGTATACCTGGTCGAAATCGCTTACCGATGCGGTTGATTTGCTCAACAACGGCAACCAACCGGCCTACCGTGCTCCATCAGTTCCGGGTTTCGGAATCCAAAGAGATTACGGTCTATCGAGTTCCGATATTCGCAACGTCTTCCACTTTAGCGGCACCTATGAACTTCCCTTCGGCAAAGGCAAGCGCTACATGTCTGGTGGCGGAGGAGTCGCGAACCACCTTATTGGTGGGTGGAGCATGATCTGGAGCGCCGTGCTTCAGGGCGGTCAACCCTTCTCCATTCCATGCCCGGTAAGTGTGTCCAATGGGACTGGCTGTTATGCCCTGTTGGTGCCGGGACAAGACCCGACAGCCGGTTCCCATGATGTGGGTCACTTCCTGAATCCGCAAGCGTTCACCCAGCCTTGCGTGCTGGATGCGACCAATGCACCAACTCCTGGCAGCCCGGCGGGATGCGTTCCTTTGACTGGGTTGAATGCCTTGGGTGGAGGACCGTTGCAGATTGCCGGACCAACCTTCAAACGGCTGGATTTCTCGACCTTTAAGGATTTCACCTTTTCGGAGCGGTTCCGCTTACAATTCCGGGCTGAGTTCTTTAACATTCTTAACCATCCTAACTTTAATGCTCCTGGATTCGGCGGCAACGGAGTTGTCGCAGTTCCCGGGTCACTCAACTTTTTCGACCCGAACTTCGGCAAAATTGGTTCTACACGCGATGCACCAAACGATCCGCGACAGATCCAGTTCGCTCTGAAGCTGTACTACTAATTTAAGTTGAATTCGCGGACAGGGCGCTTCGGCAGAAGCGCCTTTTCTGCGTGAGGAGTGACTTCTCAATTTGCTGCGAGTGCAGTGATAACATCCGTGATCATGGGGCAGCGGTTTACTTGGTCTGTTTTCTTTTGGTTCTTTGCAATGGATGGCAGTGCTTGCTGCCGCCCAAGAGCCAGCAACTGGACCGCGAGTTTCAGCAGGCTGTTGCGCAATACAACGAGGGAAAATTCGCCGAAGCTGCAGTACGACTTGAGGGACTGTTGAACTCCGCACCGGAAAGTTTCGAAGTCCACGAACTGTTGGGGTTGGTTTATTCCGCGCAATCCCAGGATATAAAAGCCAATCCCCATCTGGAAAAAGCCGTGCGCTTAAAACCGGATTCAGCACCGGCTCGAAGTAACCTGGCCGCTAATCTCTCGCGATTAGGCAAGCCTGAACTGGCGCTGGAGCAGTTCAAGAAGGCGGCTGAGATCGACCCACAGAATTTCGACACCAACCACAATCTAGGAGAGTTTTACATTCGCGCTGGCCAGATCGCCAAGGCCGCACCATTTCTCGAGCGGGCACAGACATCGATCCTTCTTCTTATGACAACGGCTACGACTTGTCGCTCGCGTATCTTCTGACCGGGAAAATACCGGAAGCCCGTCAACAAGTGCAGGGCCTTCTGACCAAAAAAAATACAGCGGAGTTGCACAACCTACTGGGCGAAATTCTAGAGAAAAGCGGAGAATTCGTTAGTGCAGCCAAAGAATACGAAACCGCCGCACACATGGAACCGAGCGAGGACAATCTGTTTGACTGGGGAAGTGAGTTACTCCTGCACGAAACTCTCGGTCCTGCGATAGATGTTTTTAAGGAAGCCTCCAGTCGCTATCCACAGTCTCCGCGCTTGCTGATCGGATTGGGTATGTCACTTTACGCGCGTGGCAATTACGACGAGGCGGTAAAGTCGCTGGTGCGAGCAGCCGATCTGGATCCGTCCGATCCGCGCTGCTATTTATTCTTGTCAAAAGCTTACGACCGTTCACCTGACCAAGTAAATGATGTAATCGAGCGTTTCCGTAAATTTTCTGAGCTTCAGCCGCGCAATGCACAGGCCTCCTACTATTACGCCATGAGTTTGTGGAAAGGGAAACGGGCGCAGGACCCGGGCCTCGATCTCGGCCAGATTGAATCTTTGCTCAAAAAATCGGTTGCTCTCAATCCGTCGCTGGCCGAGGCACATTTGCAGTTAGGCAATGTCTACTCCGATCAGAATAAGCATGCCGAGGCTATTCCTGAATATGTGCTGGCGCTAAAACTTAATCCCGACTTGGCCGATGGATACTACCGGTTGGGGCAGGCCTATGTCCGTGTAGGTAAGAAGGACCAAGGGCAGGAACAATTTCAGATTTATCAAAAAGTTCGGACCCAGCACATGGCTGATCTCGACAAACAGCGGGCAGAGGTTCGCCAGTTTGTATATTCAGCAAAGAATGGTCCGGCCAAGGAATAAGGTATTGAGCGTTGTGCTCATGACATCCTTCTTTTCACCTCGAATTGGAAGAGGCCTTGTTGGGAAGGCCGCGGAGGCTGTGTCTCCTTTAGAAATTAGCCGTCAGCTCGCCTGGAGCCGGCGTGAATTTCTGCGCACCGCCGCAGGAGTGACGCTGGGAGGCGCTTTGTTGCGCTTCAGTCCGACCGCTCGTGCCCAATTATCCCCTATAAAGAAGAGGAAGGTGATTGTCGTCACCTTCGGCGGAGGGGCCCGCGACCAGGAAACATTCGCGCCGGAAGGGCAGGAAAATATACCGCACCTGATGCGTGAGCTTATTCCACAGTCCACTTTCTTTGCTCGAGTGGTGAACCGTGGAATCCTCGGCCACTATGTCGCTACCGCAAGTCTGGCTACCGGTGTTTATGAGACCATCAACAACTTTGCCTCGCTCCCACCGGAACATCCCACTGCATTTGAGTATTTCCGCAAAGATTTGAAGCGTCCGGCTGCGGATGCCTGGGTGGTCGCTCCCAGCAACGGGTTCAACCGCATCGGAGAAAGCAGCAACCGTTCGTATGGGCAGGGGCTGGGGGCAAAAGTGATTCTTCCCAAGCATCTGTTGACGGCCGCAAAGTCGGGAAGCAACGATTATGAACACCTGCTGCGCGATAACTATGAGACGCCGTTTTACACGCCACAACTGGGAGGCGGTGAATTTGAATTGCAGCAACTAGAAACGATCCTGAAACTCTCAGTTGCTGATTTCAGGGCCCGTGCGCTGACCCTGTCCAGTCCCGACGAACTATCCTTATATATAGTGCGTCAATTAATGAGGGAGCAGGCCCCCAGCCTGCTCTGGATCACCATGCACGATATTGATATCGCCCACGCCGGCACGTATTCGCTCTACATTGAAGGAATCCGCCGCACTGACCGCCTGTGTGCCGAACTTTGGAAGACAGTCCAAAACGACCCGGAGTATGCGGGTAAAACAACTTTATTTATCCTGCCGGACTTTGGCCGCGATTCGGACGACGACGCGGGAGGCAACGGCTTCCAGCATCATCGCACCGGTGACGTCCTTTCCCGGACAACCTGGATGATGGCCATGGGCGCCGGAGTTCGCGAAGGAGTGATTTACGACCGTCCGGTAGATTCAACTGATTTAGTGCCAACCTTGGGTTCAATGCTGGGGTTTTCGGCATCGCAATCGCAAGGCAAACCGATCGCAGAATTGTTGTAGATTATGCTGCCAACCGATCTCAAACCGGAGCGGTTCGATGGTTATCCTCCAGAAGCGAGGAAGCTTGTTGTCACTAACATTGCGACGCTGCAACGGTTGCCACTGAGCTTTTTGCCGAGCCTGTTGCGGGAGGCGATTGATTACGATTTCAAGTTTCCCGCCGAACGTAAGGCTTTAGAGAAAGAGCTGGCAAAAATCGGCTCTCTTCCAATTGAGAAGTTCAACGATTGGTTTCAAGGGTTCGCGAAAATTAATCTTTCGCCGGAAATGGAGAATCTGGATTGGGTCGGCGCGCCCGCCCAGTTTGTAGAACAATTATCTGCTTACCTTTGGACAACCCACCAATTAGATGCATTTCGCAAGGCGGCAACAGAGTATGGAAACTCTTTGCAGGATGCGATTCCGCTTGAAGCTCCGCAGATGCCTCGTCTTGGAATCACGGTCATTGGCCAGGGGGTACCCGCATATAGCGAGCAGCTCTTCCGTAAACTACGCCCACACGGTGCATATTTCAAAAATGTCAAACCGGAGAATGGATTAAGTACATTGTTGAATGCAGTTTCCACCAGAGCCAAGGCCCATTCCGCTGCATACGGACACTGGTACATCGATGGTGGACAGGAGGTCGAGCATGATCCGGCGTTGACGTCTGTCTCGTATGGCGCGTTAGAAGGTGTACGTGCAGCTCTATTGCGGAAGATGAGGTTGGAAATCGAACAGCCGGGCATGGGGCCGGAAGCTCTGCGCACTACGTTGGCGCAACTCCGTCCCACGGATCTTGGTATGAGTCAGGCCGGTGACGCGGTGCTTGATCGCTTTCGCGTCAAGCTTCTGACAGAAGGTTCAGGAACTCAAATTTACAGCACCACCTTCACTCAATGGGCGGCGCGTGAGGCCTTGCGGCGGGCACAGCCGCTAACCTTATTAGTGCGTTTTGCCCCGCGTCAACGGCAGAAGACCATGAATGAGCTGTTGTCCACGAAGCCTGAGCAGGCTGAATTGGATCCCGTTGGTTCTCTGGTGGATGCCGACATGGGCGCGTATTACAACTGGCTCAACCAGCAACGTTTGGCCGGAGCGGAGCAATCTGCCTTTCTAGTATGGTTTGAGGGACACAATGACGCAGTAGCCATTTCCCCGGCCATGCCGCGCGGAACCGAATCAACAGCAGTCACCGATATGCAGCAGTTGCTTTCGTGGATGATCTGAACATGATGGCGAATTTTATTAACGAGCGGGAAATGAGAAGCAAGATCAAAAGGGAAGGGGACAGATTTTAACCCAGGCAAAATAATCGCTCTTGGGACTGACAACCATGGAAAGAAGAGACTTCATTAAGAAAACCGGTACTGTAATGGTCGCAGGGATGCTGGCGGAGAATGCCTTTTCTCAGGCTTTAAGTTCGTCGTCTCAATCCGCAGGCGGCCGTGTTGTCCTTCCCATGAACCGTAACTGGCGCTACAGCCGATCCTTTGCCCAAGGTACTGAAGCGAAAGACTTTGACGATTCCAAATTCGAAACGGTCGTGGTCCCTCACACCAATACCAAGCTCCCATGGCATGGCTTCGATGAGAAAAATTATGAGTTTGTCTCCATTTATCGCCGCCATTTCAAGCTGCCGCCCGAGGCCCGAGGCAAGCATGTCTTTGTCGACTTTGAAGGAGTGATGACTGCATCCACCGTGTGGATTAATGGCGTACGCCTCGGAGAATATAAAGGAGGCTATACTCCATTTTCGTTCGAGCTGACGTCGCACGTTGATTTTGACAAAGAGAATGTTCTCGCCGTTGCAGTTGATTCCACCGAGCGTGCGGACATCCCGCCGTTCGGGTATGAAATTGACTATCTCACCTTCGGCGGTATCTACCGCGAAGTCTCTATACGCATCGTTCCTGCTGTTTTTATCGAAAACATTTTCGTGAAGCCGAAGGATGTGCTTACGAAACCCACTCTGGATGTGGATTGTTTCCTTCAGCATCTGGAAGCGTCATCCACTCCGCTGACCATTGAAGTCGAATTGCGCGACGGCGATAGCGTATTGGCCAAGGCCTCACAAAAAGTTCCCGCCAGTGGCGCCTCCGCTGATCCCGTGGTGCATACGGTTCATTTTGATAACTTGAGCGGGATTAAGCTGTGGAGCTTTGAACAACGTAATCTGTACTCCGTTCGCGTCCGTGTGCTGCGTGGAAGCCAGGCGGTAGATGAAGATTCGCGTCGTTTTGGTTTCCGCAAGGCTGAATTTACCGATCACGGTTTTGAGTTGAATGGAAAGGTAATCAAGCTACGCGGACTTGATCGGCACCAGACCTTCCCCTTCGTCGGTCAGGCGATGCCGGGCCGCCCTCAGCGGCGCGATGCTCAGATCCTCCGCGACAAGCTTAAGTGCAATATCGTACGCACCTCGCATTATCCGCAGTCCCGTCATTTTCTGGATGCCTGTGATGAAATCGGCCTGCTCGTCCTGGAAGAAATCCCCGGCTGGCAGCATATCGGTGACGAAAACTGGAAACTGATTTCCATTGACAATGTCCGGAGAATGGTCCGCCGTGACTGGAACCATCCTTCCATTATTTTGTGGGGTGTGCGTATCAATGAGTCCAAGGATGATCACGATTTCTATACCCGCACCAATGCGCTATCGCATCAACTAGATCCTACACGCCAAACGGGAGGCATCCGTTATCTCTATGAGTCGGAGTTTCTGGAAGATGTTTTCACTATGAACGATTTTGGCTGGCCGCTACGTCCACCAAACCATCCGCGCTACCTAAATACAGAGTTCGTCGGTCATACCTATCCCACCAAAACGATCGACAACGTGGAGCGGCTTACCGAACACACGATACGGCATGCACGCATCCACGATCAGCTTGCCTCTAATCCTCAATACGCCGGTGGCATCGGCTGGTGTGCTTTTGATTACAACACTCACGGCGATTTCGGCTCCGGTGACCGCATTTGCTATCACGGAGTCACCGACATCTTCCGCGAACCGAAACCTGCGGCGGGATTCTACAAATCACAGTGCGATCCCTCGGAAGAAGTCGTGCTTGAGTCCGCATTCCACTGGGCGCGGGGAGACGAATCCATAGGCTTTTCCAAGGCAGTCATTTGCTCCAATTGTGACCATGTGAAGCTCTATATTGGAGACCAATTGGTGACGGAAGCCGATCCCGACCGGACACAGTTCGCCCACCTTCGCTATGCGCCCTTCGTTATTTCCTTGAAGGAACTCTTCCATAAGTGGGGAGACCTGCGCTTGGAGGGCTACATAGGAGGCAAATTGGCGATCACCAAACGCTATTCAGGCAAAGGAGTTGACCACGAGTTTTTGGTTTTGCCGGATGACACCCAACTGGCCGCTGATGGCGCCGATACAACCCGGGTGGTTCTGCGCGTTACTGACGAATTTGGCAATATACGACCATTTGCCAATGACGCCATCAGTCTAAAGGTGGATGGCCCCGCTGAAATTATTGGTGATAACCTCTTTGCCTTGGTGGGGGGTACTGGCGCTATATGGCTCAGGGCCAAAGAGCAGGCGGGGAAAGTACAGCTGACGGCCACGCATCCCGTATTGGGCAAGCGGCAGGTGGAATTGGAAATGACCGCTGTACCCCCGGAAACCTTGTAGGTCGTTGGTACTAGTTTTCAAAAATGTAATGAAAAAAGGCTTGGCATGCGCCCGGGGATGGAGTATTTTTGCGGGAACAAAATTTGGTGGACTGCGAGGCCCCAGCCCTCACCTAGTCGTACAGCGCCATCTATTTCCCAGTGGTGGCTACGGCGGATTGGGATAACTCAAAGTTCCCGCGAGGCTCTCCCAGCCGTGAACTCTCCTCTCTGCTCTCGTATTTTTTTGACGGTTGTTCTTTGTACTTATCCACTTTGTAATTTCTTAAGTGCGACTCCAACTCCTGACAACCCTCCTGAC
>CAWBXL010000095.1:0-14326 GCA_963792305.1 uncultured Acidobacteriaceae bacterium
GGGGCTTTATCGGTCAAAGTAATTTCCTGCCCGACCGGCAAGCCGATCGCGCGCACCAGCGCCAGTTTTTTGCTTGGAAAGATATTACGCGCAACGATCGCCTGCTGCTGGCGGGATTGCAGCTCGACCCGCTCCCGCAAGCTGTCGATTGCCGGACTTACTCCTGCTTTGAGCTGATCGGAAGCTTTGTCGAACAGCGCCTGGCCGGTTTTCACCTGTGCCTCAGATGTTTCCACGCGAGCCGCACCGGCAAGCGCGAGGAGATAAGCATTCCCGACCGCCAGCACTACCAAATCGCGCGCATCTTTATAGTTGTATTGTGCGACCTGCTCATTGATCTTGGCCGCACGCAGATGCTCCAAATCGCTATAGTCGAAAATAGTCTGTTTAAGGTAGACCCGTGCATCGAAGAAGCCATAAGGACCAACAATTGTCGGAAACCCAGGAAACCGCAACCCACGGGCAGCCAGATTGTCCTGAGCCACATTCTCCGTGACTTCTGCACTCACATTCGGCAAAAGTTCGCTGAGTTCCTTCCATTTTTGTCCGCGAGCAGCCAGCGTATTATCCGATTGCAAAAGCAATCCCAGATTGTTTTTCAGCCCAAGATCGATGGCGTCCTTAAAAGTCAGAGGTAAAGCTTCCGAGCTGATTTTCCCCTGAGGAACGCTTCCATTGAACGCCCCCTGGTTGGAGACAGACACACTGGGCATTCCTTGCGATTGCGATGCTGAAGGAGCATCCGGGTATTGTGGGCCTGCCTGTGCTACCAGGGAATAACAAAGACTCAGAAATATGACGAAAACTCTGCCGACCCCGATGGCCCAATGACGATTTGGCAGCAAAGCTTCAAATTGAAGGTCTTTCATAGTCTTTCGTTAACAATAAAGATTCCTGCGAAGGTAGTTGAGGTGCAAACCTTTGTCGTCAGGTTGTATGCTCCAAACTGGTACTTATCCCGGAAGTTATAGAAAGTTCAATACATGCAATAAACAATATTGATTGGACGCCACCCTGACACCAGACCTAGAGTCCTTAAGATGCTCCAAAGCCGTACCAAAACCCGCGCCGGACTACGGCGAATGACAGGTATGCCAGATATCGTTGGATTGCTTCGGCCTCCTTTACGCAACTATGAGTTCGATGGGGCTTACGATGAGATGTTTCATGCCCCCGGCGACCCCCGTGAGCACTACAAAAATTTATTCCAAACCCTGCTGGATTTGCCCGCCGAGGAATTGCACAAGACCCAGCAAGCGGCTGACCTCTCCTTTCTGCATCAAGGAATTACATTTACCGTTTATGGAAATGACGAGGGAACAGAGCGGGTTTTCCCCAATGATCTGTTGCCGCGAATCATTCCCGGGGATGAATGGCGCAAGATTGAGCGTGGCCTGACCCAGCGTATTACGGCACTAAATCTATTTCTCGAAGATATTTACCACGAAGGGAAGATTCTATCCGAAGGGGTAGTCCCACGGGATCTCGTTTATAGCTGTAAACATTTTCGCCGTGAGATGCGCGGGCTAAATGTGCCCCGTGGAGCTTATGTCAGCGTTTGCGGGACGGACCTGGTACGTCTGCCGAACGGCGATTTTGCGGTACTCGAAGATAATTTGCGCGTACCCAGTGGCGTCTCCTACATGTTGGCCAACCGTAAAGTGTTGAAGCGCGTTTTCCCCACGATGTTCCGCGATTACGGCGTCTGGCCGATTGATCATTACACGCAAGCATTGCACGCAACCCTATGCACGCTGGCGCCGATGAACTGGTCCGGCAGGCAACAGCCGACGGTGGTGCTGCTAACGCCTGGCGTTTTCAATTCGGCGTACTTTGAACACACTTACCTCGCGCAGCAGATGGGAATTGAATTGGTCGAGGGCCGCGATCTGCTGGTCCACGACAACGTGGTTTACATGCGGACCACCGCTGGGTTGCGCCGCGTGGATGTGATCTATCGCCGGGTTGACGACGATTTTATGGATCCCCTGATTTTTCGCCGGGATTCGAACTTGGGCGTCCCAGGATTATTCAATGCCTACCGCGCCGGCAATGTGACTTTGGCAAACGCGATCGGAACTGGAGTGGCCGATGACAAAGCCATGTATGCCTACGTGCCAGCGATCATCCGCTATTACTTGGGAGAAGATGCAATTATTCCTAATGTCCCAACCTATCTTTTGACCGATGATTCACAGCGGCAATACGTTCTAGAACACTTGGATGAATTAGTGGTGAAAGCAGTGGGCGAGTCTGGCGGCTACGGCATGTTGATCGGCCCACATAGCACCGCATCACAGCGTGAAGAATTTGCCATACGCATTAAGGCCGAGCCACGCAACTACATCGCGCAGCCGACGTTAAGCTTGTCGCGCGCTCCATGTTTCCTGGATGGGGAAGTGCAAGCGCGGCACGTGGATCTTCGTCCCTACATTCTCTACGGTGAAAACGTAACCCTGGTGCCCGGAGGGCTCACGCGCGTCGCGCTGCGCCGCGGTTCTCTGGTGGTCAACTCGTCCCAGGGCGGAGGCAGCAAGGACACGTGGGTTTTGCGCGCATGAGGGACAACACCATGCTCTCCAGGGTCGCCGATAACCTGTACTGGATGAGCCGCTACCTGGAGCGGGCGGAGCACACTGCGCGCCTGATTGACGTGGATGTACAGCTGCGACTCGACCAGTCTCCGGATGCTGCTGCGGTGCGCTGGACGCGATTGCTTGAATCGCTGCAAATTCCCGTTCCTCCTATCGGCGCAGAGTACGCTCACTCGATTGCGCACACGTTGACCTTTGACCGCACGAACTCTTCGTCCATCGTTTCCTGCATCGCCGCGGCCCGCGAAAATCTGCGACATGTGCGCGAACAGTGCAGCACGGAAATGTGGGAGCAATTGAACCGTTTGTATCTGCAAATGAGGAGCACAACACAGGAAGAGGCATGGCTGCTGCAATCGCACCAGTTTTACCGTTCCGTGCAGGATGGAGCGAATTTGTTCCATGGAATCACCGATTCCACCATGACCCACAGCGAAGGTTGGCACTATATCCAGTTGGGCAGATACGTAGAACGTACGGATATTCTGGCGGGGCTTATCGGCAGCCACTTCCGCCGGCTTCCGCATCCGCTCGATCAGGCAGTAGAAAGTGAAGAGTATCTGGAGTGGGTGGGCCTGTTGAAGTCCTGTACGGCATTTCTGCCTTATTGCAAAACCTACACCGCGGAGTTGCGTCCTCTGCGTGTAGCAGAATTTCTGCTGCTCAATCCGGAGTTTCCACATTCAGTGCGCTTTTCAGTAGATATGGTGCATGTCGCTTTGCGGGCATTGAGCGAATTTACCGAACGTAAAGCCGAGCAACCGCTTCGTCTCGCCGGCCGTTTGCGGGCGACTCTGAGTTTTAGCCAGATCGAAGAAATTCTGCTTAGCGGCGCGGCAGAGTATCTTCAGAACATCCGTTCCCAGTGTTTACAAATTCACTCCGCCATCCACCAGGTGTATTTCGATTATCTGGTAGACACGGCCATGGTTTCCTAAATGATCTATGCAGTGCGGCATGTCACGATTTTCAGCTACGAGCCGGCAATACGCGAAAGCGTGATGGAAGTACGTATGCAGCCGCGCAACGAAGGGCGGCAGCGTTGTCTCAACTTCCATCTAAATGTTCATCCCATAACCAACGTTATGAATTACCACGATTTCATGGGGAACGCAATTCACCACTTTGATATCGCAGGTAGTCATACCCAGGTGAAACTGACTGCTCAAGGGGTTGTGGAGGTCGAATATGCCGAGCCTCCGGACACGGCCGCCGCCGGTAGCTGGGAGGAACTGGATGCGCTCACCGCTACTGAGGACCACTGGGAGATGCTTCTCCCCAGTCAATTTACCGAGCCGACTGAAGAGTTGAAAAAATTAGCTGCGGAGATCGGGGGTGAAAGGCGTGGCAGTCTCTTCGAGTTCCTCACAGAATTGAATCAATCCATGTGGACTAAGTTTGCCTATGTTCCCAAAAGCACAAAAGTGGATTCGCCCATTGACGAAGCTCTGACCAATCGTCAGGGCGTCTGCCAGGATTTCGCTCACATCATGATTGCGCTGTTGCGGCAGTTAAAAGTACCGGCTCGTTACGTCAGTGGATATCTTTTCCACGAAGCCGAGAGCAAGGACCGCTCTTCGGATGGCGCTTCCCACGCCTGGGTAGAAGTACTGGTGCCAAAGCTGGGGTGGGTAGCTTTTGACCCAACAAACAATCTGATTGCCGGGGACCGCCACATTCGCGTCGCCATCGGAAGAGATTACGCCGACGTACCTCCGAGCCGGGGCGTCTATAAAGGCGATTCCACCAGTGAACTCAGCGTGTCGGTGACCGTTAGCCCGTCGCACCGCCCGCTTCCGGAGGAGTTGCAACCGAGCACTATTTTGCAGCCAAGGATTGTCCCTTCCCGGGCGAGTGCTCGGATTGATCAGGCGCAGCAACAACAGCAACAATAAAAACTAACGTTTCACCATTTCCACACGGCGGTTCTTCGCACGGCCATCTTCCAGGCGGTTGTCGGCGATGGGACGTTCTTGTCCGCAACCTACCGCTTCAAGCCGATCGGCACTGTGGTTACCCGGGATTGTGTCTCAGCGTTTTCAGTGAGATGGCAAGGATGTTTGCAGGGCCCGCCATGTTCTCTAGGGCTAACACTGATGGCTGTTGCATACCCGATTAAACAATAAAACAATGGTGCATAGCCCAATACGGAACTGGCATGCATCGAATACGCGGAAGGTCGAGATTAATGAGATTCGCACAGCACTCGGTTGTTTCCCTTACAGGATTTTTCTTATTGATGCTGACCTTGGCCTCGTGCGGAGGAGGGAATTCAGTTACACCTCCGCCTCCTCCTGCTACGCCCACAGTTTCTGCTCTTCAGCCCGCCAGCGGACCGGTCGGCACGGCCGTGGTAGTTACGGGAACAAACCTTACTGGCGCTTCAGCACTTTCCTTTAATGGCATGAGCGCGACATTCGTAGTGAACAGTGCCACTCAGGTTACGGCGACGGTCCCTACCGGTGCGACCACCGGGAAAGTTTCAGTCATAACTGCGGGGGGAAGCGCGAGTTCGACGACGAATTTTACGGTGACCGCCGCAGCTTCAGCGCCCACGATTACAAGCTTCTCTCCGACCAGCGGCCCAGTGGGGACATCGGTCACGATTACGGGTACGAACCTCACTAGTGCGACTTCGGTAAAGCTGAACGGAACCACGGCCACCACTTCGGGAAACACTGCAACCCAGATCATCGCTACGGTTCCCAGTGGCGCAACTACCGGAACATTCTCCGTTACGACCGCAGGTGGAACGGCGACATCGGCTACGAACTTTACAGTGACAACTCCAGCGCCAACAATTACCGGATTCAATCCCAGCAGCGGTCCGGTGGGAACTTCGATCATTGTTGCCGGTACAAATTTAACTGGTGCGACCGCGTTTACCTTGAACGGCAATGCGGCGACATTCACCGTCAATAGCTCCACTCAAATTACAGCTACGGTTCCAGCTGGGGCAACAACAGGGAAACTTTCTGTAACCACGCCTGGTGGAACCGCCACATCCGCCAATAATTTCACTGTGAATACATCGTCCTCGACTCTCGACTTGGTGATTGACGGGCTCTACGTAACTCAGGCGACGCAGGATTATCCCAATCCCATCGTGCCTTTAGTAAAAGACCGCAGTGGCTGGGTGCGTGTATTTGTAAGAGCAAATAGCACCAACACTGCTACGCCAGTAGTCAGGGTGCAATTCATCAATGGGAGCACGACGAACACACTGAATATCAATGCACCGGGTGCTTCAGTTCCTACGAGCATCGATCCCAATACTGATAATTCTTGGGATGCCGCCGTGCCTTCAGCCTGGATTCAGCCGGGGACACAGGTTACAGCCATGGTCGATCCGTCGAACCTGATTGCTGAAGCAGATAAAACCAATAATCAATTTTCCGCCAATCTGGATGTGCGTACGCTTCCGCAGTACAAGGTCACACTCATTCCCGTACACACCGTTGACGGGCGTACCGGCGTGGTGGAAAGTGGCACATTTACCCGCAACAGCTGGGTTGATTTTGCCAGGCGTCTGCATCCCGTGCCGGATACGATCGATGTAACGGTCGGCAGCACATTGAATTCCAGCGCTACGGGGAATCCAACTTTGCAAAGCGGTGGGACCAACTGGGACGTAGTCCTGAACGACATCAATGCAAAACGGACGGCCGATGGAGCCGCCGCCACAGGCCGCTATTATTTCGGAGTTGTAAAAGTGAACTACACCAGTGGTGTAGCTGGCCTGGGCTTTGTAGGACGGCCAGCAGCCGCCATGGGTTGGGATTACACGAGCGATGCGGCTGAGGTATTTGCGCACGAAGAAGGACACAACTTTGGGCGGTTCCACGCTCCGTGCGGCAACGTCGCCGGACCTGATCAGAATTATCCATACCCCAATGGCATCATTGGCGTGCCGGGCTGGGATGCGTTTGCCGCCAGCGCTAGTTTGAAAGATGAGAATTCGTTTACTGACATCATGGGCTACTGTTCTAATCAGTGGATCAGCGATTACGGATACATGTCAGAGTTGAATTTCCGCTTCAACGGTGGCTTTGATGTAGTGTCTGCCGATGTTTCCAACAGCAGCAACCCGCAGAATGCGCTGCTGGTGTGGGGCCGCATCGTAAACGGCAACGTAATTCTGGAACCTGCCTTTAAAGTACATGCTACTGGTATCGCCCCAGAAGCCGGGCCATATGGCTGGCAGGCGAAAGACGCAATGGGCCAAGTGTTGATGACTGTGCCCTTCGATGCTCCTGAGGTCGCAGATTTGCCCAATACGTCATTGCGAATTTTCTCTTTCGTCGTGCCGATGTCAGATGACACCATGAGCAAGATTTCCAGCGTGTACCTCTCCAAAGATGGACGGGAGCTTACGCATGTGACGGCTGCGAGTGGTGCAACCCAAATGCTTTCTGCCCGCGTGGTTGTGAAGCAGCAGTATTTGCCTAATAAGGAGATGCAATTCTCCTGGGATGCGGTTCAATCTCCTGTAGTCATGTTGCGCGATGCCAAGACTGGCGAAGTGCGCGGCTTCCTGCGCGGTGGAAATGGCACAGTTGAAGACGCTCCGGATGAACTGGAAGTGCAGTTCTCGGATGGGATCCACAGCAACCCAGTTCTCTACCAACGGCCTGCGAATTAAGCACAGATGTGATTCCGATTTTGCAGAGAACCCGCGCCGTACTAAAATATCTACGTCCCTTCCGTGGAGGCCCCACATGCGATTCTTCGCGCAATTGTTTTTTACTGCGGCGGTTCTTCTAGTGTCATCCGGTTTGTCGGCGCAGATTTATTATTCCCATGATGCTGATTTGTTGGCCCGGCTTTCCTACAACAACTCTTCTATGGAAACAGGACGACTCCAGCACATCTGTGTTGCTGTCTTTCGCGACGGAGGTTATCGAGTCGTTCGGACCAAGAGTCCGAATACGCAGTGGCTTGAAGGAACCATGCCCAAGGAACAGTTCGAGCAATTAAAGAACTTGCTGGTATCTGCGGAATTCAAAGCTCTTGTCGGAAATCACGGTGGGCTGCTTCGCCAAGAATCTGAGAGCTTTGGGGCGGAGGTTCCTGTGCCTGAAGTTCAACACGATAAGGACCGTACCCTACGGATACAGTGGCTCAACCCCGATGGTGACAGTCCGTTTCCGGGCCCGATGTTAAAGGTTGTGAACTGGCTGAAACATTTCGAGCCAACGGATGGAAAAGAATTTGAACATAGCGAAAATCCTGATGTATGTCCCACGGTTGGATTAAGGATGCTTCAACCAGTTGCTTCTAATAGGAATCCTTAAAAGCAGAGAGATGCTCTAGCGTTACTCATACCTCAACACCTCAATCGGGTCCAATCGCGAGGCTTTAAAAGCGGGTAGCATTCCGCTGATAATGCCGTCACCAATAAACGCGCTTCATAGAGTGAGCGAACCCACCGACCAGGAAACCAGATAAGCCAGCGCCACTCCGCCAAGACGGTGGCGCTACATGTCCCCCTGCTGCCGGGGAGACAGCAGGGAGTTGGAGTTGGACGGGTTGGTCTAGGGCCCGTCCGAGCTACTCAACTTGAATACGTATCAGGGCGTGGAAAAGTTCAGCCGTTGCTTTTGTTTAGACCTGTTGATAACCAAAAGGATAGCGTCGCGATCGCTCGTACAACCGCAACTGCTAACCGAAGCGGACCGTCTCGCGTCTAATCGCTCAATCTGTTCTGGTCTGAATAAATTCTCTTGGAGAATACTCTTGTGAAACGAAACATTTTATTATCGTTGTTGGCAGCGTTGCTATCGCTGGTTGCAACTTTAAGTACCGCTCAATCCGCTCTGTTGGATATTCCTCGCGACAGCCAGCATGCCACTGTGCTTCAGAAAGTCGGCATTACCGACATCAAGGTCAACTATCACCGCCCGCTGGTGAAAGGCCGACAAATCTGGGGGAAGGTTGTTCCGTACGATGCAGTGTGGCGGGCCGGGGCCAATGAGAACACGACGATTTCGTTCTCCGATGCGGTGAACGTCGAAGGCAAGCCGCTCGATGCGGGAACCTACGGCCTGCACATGATTCCCGGGGAAAAAGAGTGGATTGTTATCTTCTCGAAGAATTCGACTTCGTGGGGCGCATTTACTTACAAACAAGATGAAGATGCGCTGCGCGTGACCGTCAAACCGCAGGCCGCTGCATTTCGTGAGGCGCTGGCCTATGACTTCGATGACATAAAAGATGATTCGGCAACCTTAACCATGTCCTGGGAGAAGCTCGCCGTTCCGGTGAAGATTGGCGTCAACACTAAGGAACTCGTCCAGGCCAGCCTGCACAAACAACTCCGCGGATTCGCCCAGTACACCTGGGATGGCTGGGATGATGCGGCGAACTATTTACTGGCCAACAAACTAAGCATGGACGACGCGCTGAACTACTGCGATCGTTCCATTCAGGTGGAAGAGCGGTTCGATAATCTTTTCACCAAATCCAAAGTGTTGACCGCAATGGGTAAGAAAGATGAAGCCGACAAGACCTTGAATACAGCTTTAGCTAAGGCCAGTGCGCTTCAGATGCATTCCTACGCGCGGCAATTGCAGATTGATGGGCAGAGCGACAAAGCATTTGCGGTTTACAAGGAGAATGCTAAGAAGAATCCGAACGATTGGATTGTTCACATGGGCTTGGGCCGTATGTATTCAGCTCAGGGAGACTATGCGAATGCGGCCAAGGAAATGCGGGTTGCGTTGACCGGTGCACCGGAGCCGAACAAGGCGTTCTTGCAGAACTTTGTGAAGCGGCTGGATGCGAAGGACGACATCAATAAATAGTCTCTAGATTTGTCATTCCGAAGCGCGTTTTTTGCGCGAGGAATCTGCTTTTCCCGGACGGCACTACGAAGCTGTCAGCCAAAAGCAGATTCCTCCTCTGTGCTACGTGCATCGTGGAATGACGATTATGTTTTGTCGGGATATTCGTAGACACCTTTACCGGACTTTTTCCCCAGCCGTCCTGCTTGGACATATTCCACGAGCAAAGGCGCAGGGCGATATTTTTCTCCCAAGGTCTGGTGCAGGTAATTGAGGATGTGTAGGCGAGTGTCGAGGCCTACTAAATCCACCAATTCAAACGGCCCCATGGGATGGTTCAATCCCAGCTTTAGTGCCTTATCGATATCTTCCGCCGAGGCGATGCCTTCTCCCAGCATGTGAAACGCTTCGTTGCCGATCATGGCATTGATGCGGCTGGTTATGAATCCCGGTGATTCCTTGATCACGACGATCTCTTTCCCCATCCGCTTGCCGACTTCGACAGCTGCCGCAATCGTTTCATTGTCAGTTTGGGAAGCGCGCACAATTTCGATCAGCTTCATTTTGTGAACTGGATTGAAAAAATGCATGCCCACGCACTTGGCGGCCCGATAGGTGACACCAGCAATTTCGCTGATGCTTAGAGAAGATGTGTTCGAAGCCAGGATGGTGCCGGGGCGGCAGACTTTATCGAGCAGAGTGAAAATCTCGATCTTTGATTCCAACTCTTCGGGGACGGCCTCAATGACCAGATCAGCTTCGCGGGCGGCACCTTCGACCGAGCCTGCGTATTCAAGCCGTCCTACGGCAGCTTGAGCATCTACAGAAGAAACTTTTCCTAGTCCAACTGCTTTGTCGAGATTGTTGCGAATTTCCGACTCCGCACGCCGCAACGCGTTGGGCAGCAGGTCTTCGAGTATGGTGCGGTACCCGCCCAGTGCGGCGACATGGGCGATGCCTCGGCCCATGGTTCCGGCGCCGATGACCGCGATGGTCTTGATCTCCGCCACTCCTATTTTTTGTCCAGTTGAGTGAGTACGTCGTTCAGGTTGCCGCCGGCCCCGCGCAGGGATTCGGACAGGCGCTTGCGTTCCTCGGCTTCCAGCGTGGGAACGAAAGCGCTAATGCGGCGCAGGGTGGTGGTGATGTCCTCGACGTAGTTCATCAGGCGAATCAGTTCTCCGGTTGTTCCCATTTACTCTCCTATTGCCTCAACACGATCGAGGCGAAACTCCATTCTCAATGGAGCGGAGAATTTAGTAAAGGAAGGGTCGATCTTCGTCGCGTTGGTCCGATCCAGATATTGAAGATGGAAACGGTCTGAAATAGAATTTCGCTTAATGGCCAAAATAATTTTGTATCTCTGGACGGTCGCAACAGTTTTCATGCTGGCGACCGCTTCATTGGCGGAAGGCGCCGAGCGCAAAGATTTTGCCGGCATCTGGGTGTTGAAATTGGGAGAGCGGAATCTTTTTGTTTTGTCCCTAACTCTGGAGGCGGACGGTGTCAAAGGGACTCTAGAACGCCCGCAAGAACTTTCCTTAACGGGCGCTATATTTACGAATATTGCCGGAGCTAGTAGAGCGGATCCGATTGTGAAGAGCCATTTTGCCAATGATGTATTGCATTTCACCACTCAGAATGCAGACAATGCGAAAGACACGGATGATTTCATCATGTCTGTAAATGAAGGCCAGGCGGAATTATCGTTTGATGTACCGCCCGACATAATCTTGGAGCCCTTTCCTTTGCAGCGCGAGCACTCTCAAGTAAAGGTGGGATCGGGGTGGGTGCCAGGTCGCGCCTATACGACCAATGATTCGGATATCGAAAATACCGAGATGAAGGCGATTTATGACGAAGACCAGCGCGTGCGTCAGGCTGCTTCCATCGATTGGGGAACCGTAAGCCGGACCGATGCCGACAGGCGGGAAGCGACAACCAAATTATTGGTTGCAGGCTCTCTTCACACCGGGAAGGATTACGAAAAGGCTTCGTTCATTTTTCAACATGGCGACAGTGCTTCCGATTATTTGTTGGCGCACACGCTAGCCATGGTTGCGGTAAGCAAGGGTGATGCAGGTGCAATTTGGATCGCGTCGGCCACTTTAGATCGCTACTTGCAAAAAGTTGGCCAAAAGCAGGTTTTCGGTACGCAGTTTATCCATGATTCAAAAAACGTATGGACACAGGAACCCTATGATCGAGACCTAGTTTCGGATGCTTTGCGGCGACAATTAGCAGTTCCCGCGCAGATCTATCAAACCCGGCAGCTTCAGGTGTATCAACACCAAAAGTAGCAATTGAGCCGCTGCTATGCGCCTGCTGAAAGTTTATGGTGGCCGGCTTTGGTCTGCGCAAGCCCATACTGCCGGATTTTGTAGAGCAGCGCTTTGTAGCTGATCTGTAGCAACGCCGCGGCCTGCTTCCGGTTCCAGTTGGTTTCATCCAAAGCTTTGCGGATTGCTTCCGCCTCGGCTTCATCTTTCGCGCTGCGGCCTAAAGATTTCAGGCCTCCGGTTGAGTCCGGCGAATTTTGTGGAACTGCCGGATCAAACTGTGCGCCACTGCCATCGCTCTTGGGATGAAGTTCGCTGATGGCGAGGCTTTCGTCTCCCAGGACGAGGTACCGCTTCACAAAGTTATTCAGCTCACGAATGTTGCCGGGCCACGAGTAATTCGCGCATGCCTGCAGCAAGGTCGGAGAAAGCGGCAACGGCGGGCGGGCGTACTGCTCAGCCATGTGCGTCATGAAATGTTTCAGCAGAATTGGAATTTCTTCCTTGCGCTCGCGCAGCGGTGGCACTTGCACTGTAAACGCATTCAAGCGGTAGTACAGATCTTCGCGCAAACGCTTATTTGCCAAAGCCTCGGGAATGTTGATGTTCGTTGCGGCTAGAATGCGGACATCAACTTTAATTACCGAACGACTGCCCAAACGTGAGAACTGCTGGTCTTGCAGCACATGTAGCAACTTTGCCTGTAGCCCGGGAGGCATTTCCCCAATTTCGTCGAGCAGGATGGTGCCTTTATTGCACAATTCAAATTTTCCTGGCTTGGCGTGGTTCGCGCCGGTAAAGGCTCCAGCTTCGTAGCCGAACAACTCGCTCTCCAGCAAGTCAGCCGGAACGGCAGCGCAATTTACTTTCAGGAAGGTGCGATGCGCGCGCGGAGACAGTTTGTGGATAAGCCGCGAAATCACTTCTTTTCCCGTGCCGCTCTCGCCCAACATCAGTACCGGAATGTCCACATTGGCAACTAGCGCCACCTGCGAACGGATCTTGCGCATGCTGGGGCTGGCCGCGATGAAGAAGTTTTCGTCGGAGAGTTCTTCTACCTCGCCGGGATAGTTCTGCTGGTTCTTGCCCAGACAGGTATCAATCACCGCATCCAGTTCAGCTTTTTGGAAAGGCTTTGTGATGTAGTCCTGAGCACCCAGACGCATCGCCTGCACAACTTTTTTCGTATCTCCCACGCAAGACAACATGACCACCTTGACGCCCGACTGAAGCTGGCGCAGTTGTTCGAGCGTTTGCAACCCATCGATCCCCGGCATCAGCAGGTCCATCAAAACCAAGTCAGGGCGCAGGCCTTTCTGCACCAGGGCCAGAGCTTCTTCGCCCGTGGTTGCGGTCTGGACTTTGTAGTTGTCCACCTCGAGCAAGGTCTTGATGTACCGGAGCATTCCCGGTTCATCATCCACCAGAAGTATTTTGGAATTCTCAGGCATTCGGTTTTTCCTGTCCTGTGCTGGTAGTTGGTGGTCGTAGGGGAACAATGAAACAGAATTTGGAACCCGCGCCCTGGTCGCTCTCGACCCAGATTTTCCCGCCCATGGCCATCACCAGCCGGCGCACGATGGATAAACCAAGCCCCATGCCATCTGCCTGGTTGTCTGCGTCCGGCAGACGGAAGAAATCGTCGAAAACTTCCAGGTGATACTCTGCCGGAATTCCTGGGCCGGTGTCTGCAACGCTTACTTTTACTGCATTCGGCGCAGTAAGCGCACGTTGCCTGCGCTCAGAGGAAACATTTTGCGGATCGCTGCCACGGCGTTCCCACATATATGGCTCAGCGTGCAGCCAGACTGTCCCACCGGATGGTGTGTACTTGGAGGCGTTCTCCAGTAAATTGGAAATCACGCGCTGCACTTTTGCCGAATCAAAGGGAAACGCAGTCAACTTTTCATTTCCCAGAAAATAAAGCGCGAGACCTTTTTCCTGGAAGCGGTTCGACCAGAGCTGGCACACTTCCGAGAGACAGTTGTTCATGTCGCCCTCGACAAACCGCATTTTCAGTTCGCCGGTTTCAAGAACGCTAAAGGTCAGGAAGTCCTGAATAAAATGCTCGAGACGCCGCCCGCTAGAGTGCATATCGCGCAGAATTTCGCGTTGCCGGTCGTTGAGTCCACCCAGTTTTTCGCTGCGCAGCAATTCGATATATCCATTGAGAATGGAAAGCGGCGTTTTGAGATCATGCGCGGCGGAGCTTAGTGCGGTTGTGGTCCTGGCGTAGCGGTCACGCAAACGGGAGTACTGCTCACGACATATCGGCGTCGTAGATAGATACAGGCTCAGCTGTTTTGGGTAGTCTTAAGTCCAGCCTCCGCTGCTTCAGACATGTAGGCACCTTCCGGGTTCAAAGCCATAGTCTTAGGAAAACCCGTGTTTCGGGTCTAGCAATTGGGGAGGGGACAGCCGATCCAATGGACAAGTGACGCTAACGAATCGTATCTATCATTTACCCACTGTCAACGAAAAAGGCCATGACTTTGTCAAAGATGGTAAAAACTTTGCACTTGTAACCCTCTGAAACATGACAAAACGGTAATACATCGAAAGAATCCGGTTTGCCCCGACTCCTGGTTAGTGCCGTCTTTTGCACGGATTTACCGTGTTTTCTGGTGGTTTTATGGGGTGTTCATTGGGTGTTTTGCAGGCGCATTTTGTG
>CAWBXL010000096.1:0-16350 GCA_963792305.1 uncultured Acidobacteriaceae bacterium
CGTGGAGGACAAGAGCGACCCGATGACAGTTTTTGTTGGCGTGATGAATGACCGCGAATTTGGCGGCGTGTTCGTTTCCCACGATAGCGGACAGAGCTGGCAGCAGAAGAGCGCAGGCCTGGGTGGGCGCGATGTACTGGTTCTGCAACAGGCGGCGAACGGTGATCTGATCGCCGGCACGAACAAAGGTATTTTCCTTCTAGCTCGCAATGGCGGCGATTGGGTGGCGATTAATTCAGGGTTAACTCAAGATGCGCGAGTCAGTGATATGGAGACTTCATCGAACACCTGGTTTGCGGCAACCTCGGTTGGATTATTCAGCAGCACCAACCAGGGCAAGAGTTGGAGCGGCGGAGCGGTGATGGGGAAGAGCGATTGCGTTTCCGTGCAATCGAGCGGAAGCCTGATTGTGGTAGCGACTCGTTCCCAGGTACTGATTTCCCTGGACAGCGGCAAACAATGGAAAGCTGCCGCGCTGCCTTCTTCCATGATCGTGCGCAGTGTGACGGTGACTCCGGAGGCGCATATTCTGGTGTCATCGTTGCAGGGTGCTTACCATAGCGGTGATTCAGGCGCGACATGGGAGCACGTTGTCAACGGCCTGCCGGATAAGAACATCAGCTCGGTGAGCTATGACTCCAGTCAGAAGCGTTTACTGGCGACCAGCTCCGTGACCGGCGTTGTGTTCGAGAGCCAGGACGGCGGCCTCAGTTGGAAGCGCGGATCGGATGCGGGATATCCGCTGCACGGAGTTAGCGTGGTGCATGGACGGTTGTTGGCGACTACTCCGTTTGATGGAGTGGTGGTGCAGCCTGAGAGTGAGGCCCAGAGCGCTACTGCGGATATAGGCGCTCCGAACGAGCGTAATAAATAAAAGCGGAGCGACAGGCGTGTTTTGAGAAATTTACGATTTGAAACTTGGTGTATTCATCTTCCAAAGAGCAGACAGCGCGGTGGCGGCGTCCTTTACGGCATCCTTTTGGCTACGTTCGGGGCGACGGTAAATCGGGGTTTGACGGGCGGATTTCTTTGCTGAATTGCCGACTGCGGCGATGGCGTTTTTGAAGGCTTGCTGAAGCTTGGTGTCCATAACATGCCTATTAAAGCGCTTGGCCATCTCTCTTGACCATACGATGAACCACGGAAACGGGCGGGGTGATTCATGTAGGTCTTGGAATATGAAACCGCAGCGGCTGGAGAAAACCTCGGGTAGACGGAGCCCCCGTCACTTTCACAGATTGAGACTAAATAATGCAAAGTTGAGCTTCCTCTGTCCGATCTCTAAACAGCGGCAGTTATTTCTTCAGGGCAAGGATCGTTTGGCGGTTCAATTCTTCTGCAGCATCTTGTGCGGCTAGGTTGTCAGCAACACGCTTGAAGTTGGCTTTGTTTTCGTGACGCTGGATACCAATGGATTTCAGCAGCAGCGCCTTTCCGTTCATGTCCACATTCAGACTGGTAATCTCCCAGTGACCCAATCCAATATTAGACCTCTGTACATTAAGTGTCCGCCGCTTGTAAGATGTCCCAACAATCCGCCGCCAATTTGACATCTTCAATCAGTTGACCGTTCACGGCAGCGAGCCTTTGGTCTTTCGCGTGTATCCATAATTCTCCGGCCATTGCATGGAGTACCCGGCTGCCACGATGAGGAACGAAATGAGGGATTTGGGGTAAATGTGAGATGTACAAGCTCACCTTCCTGACCTGCGTAATTGAAGGTGAAAGCATCGGGCATCATTTTGATCAGCGCCGACATTGGGCTGCATCCTTGCGTTGCTGCCGGCTCAGCTTTTCTTGCTCCGAGGGATGGCTTACCAGGGAATTGATGCGTTCGGTCTCTTTTTTTTGCTGCTCGAGGCTTAATGACTTTCCATTGGTTGCGATGAGGCGTTCGAGGGAGCCGTCTCGCATTTCGACTACTCGCTTGGTTCGATTCTGTCCATTCTCCAGTTTGGTCACCTCATATCTCCAGCGGCTAGAGTCATGCTCTGACAATCTCAACTCATTTGTCACACCGTCCTCACGATATCACTGGCCGTCATTCCTGAAGAAGGCACATTTTGCGCGAAGGCGAAGGCAGTGCCGAGAATCACGGTGACCAACAACCATCGTCCCATAAGATACGAGGCTATTAGCTCAGGTGATCATCAGCCATACCCTGAATAGGGTACGAAGACTACACAGATTTCTTAAGACGTCGATTGGTTTACTTTATAGAGAGAACACCGCGGATATGGGCACACATCATTTTAGTTCAACAAAAATTAACTCAAAAAGGTGGGACCGCTCGCGTGGCCCACTTTTAAAAAATATTGCGGTCTGCAGAAAAGCGTGACTTCGGCTTCCAGAGTTTGGATTTCCTTTGGCGTACCAGAAATAGAAGCCCTGCACAAAGCAATCACCCTGTAACGGAATCGCACGGGTATGGCCGCCGGCGCGAATTACATCGCGCACATGCAAGGTTTCCGCTTCGCCGTTGCCGTAATGGACCACGATGGGATGGAACTTCAATGGGTGCGTTGACTACGCGCAATTGCAGGAAATGAAAGCGGCCATCCGAGCGGCCTACTTTGATGTCATCGTGGTCGTGCTGTCCATCCACGTGTGCTTTGCCCAGGTAAACCCATCCTCCCCCTTGGGCCGCAGCCAAACCGCAAAACATCGCTACTGCGAAAAGACAAATGAGCATCCGTTTCATCGGGTTCCATCCCCCTTTTTTAATCAGCGACTTGTTTTGTCGCGAAGTATATCGTTTGCTTCTATGTCAACCCAGAACTTTTACATTTGTTGTTCTCGTTGGCGAAAATCCAATAGAAGGCTGCGTCTTTTCTACGCCTGCGGGAATGGATTTACTAAGTTACCTTGGTCATCAAATTTCATTTCATGAGGCTGACCGATGACTTCCAGTTCGGAGTTGTTTTTGATTTGCGGCAACAGGTTTTCGGTCAGCTCGATACGGTTTAATTCGAGGGTTTTTGTATCCATCCGATGGTGATTTTGCTTCTGTCTGTTTTCCCCATGGTCGGCAAAATTGCTTCGAGACATTCACGGTCGGTCGGATAGTGGATCGGAATACGACAGGCGGTGGGTGTGGAGGCGGTGAGCGCGTTGATCCAGGTTGGCTTCAAATTGATTTTTTGCAGCAGGCGATCGGTAATGATATCTGCCAGACCTACTCCGGCTGCGTTGCCGTAGGAGTGCGAGCTGAGATCGCGAACGAAAATGCGCTCGATGCGTGGAGTGTTGGGCCAGAGATTGTATTCAGCCTGTACGCTGCGGTTTACAACCTTGGTGTCCATACCCGCGCCGCTGATGTTTTTGCCGATTTCGCTCAGTACCAGAAGATCCAGGTCGCAGGGGATTCGTCCCATCCAACTTTTGACCAGCGCCAGTACTCTTCTTCCTTTTCTCCATGCCAGCTACGGGGACCGCCGTCAGTTGCGCGGTGTTGTGATTCGCGTCCTCGAGGATGGCCAGGCCTCCTAAGATTTTTCCCGAGGTCAGCACTTGACGTCCGACGGTACGGATTACATGCTCCAGCCCTAATTTGTAGGCGTAGTGTGATAGAGCTGGGCGCCGGCAAATTTGCCGATGCCGATGGCCATCATTTTGAACAGGCCACTCTCGATTTTTCCGGCGAAGTCGGTGTGCCATTTTACGCGGCCTACCAGCATGACGGCATCGGAGCTGTGGGCGTGTTTGTCCATGTAGGCGGGGATGCCTTCCGGTGTGTGCCCGAGCGTGAATCGATGGACTAAAAAGGGCATTCCATTGCTGCTTCGCAAATTCGGTAGTGCGCGAGGACGTCCGCCTGGCCTTCGCCGGTGTCGGCTCCTGGCTGCCCATAGCGGGGAAGATGAAAGGCTTCATGCCTTTCTTTTCCAGAAGGCCACGATGGAATAGACGATTGTGGCGATATTGGCGATGCCGCGGCTGCCGACGCCTATGGCGACGTTTGAGCCTGGCGCGAGATGCGCTCCGAACCTGGATGGGACTTGCCGGGAAATGGTGCCGGGGATGTCGGAAAGTTTTCTATCGGTGAAGTGCTGGCGTACTGTCACTAAGCGGGGAAACATTCAATAGCTCCGTGCAGTAGTGTACCGCCTATGGAAGAAGCTTGTGCAAAAGACCGCAAGGCGAAAAAGGCAACTGGCCCACTCATTCGATTTTCGCTTTTAATCTCGAATGAATGGGCCGCTTGTACTATTTAGAGCAGGAATCGCTGACCATTTTTACGTCTGTGATTTGCATATGGCCGTGTTCGGTATTTTTGTCTTTCATGCCGGCATCGTGAGCTGCGTCCTTAGCATCTTCTTTCATATTGTGCATGGCCGCGGCCCGGACGGTCCCCGTCGCGGTGACGGTATGACCTACGTGCTCGGCAAGTGAAACAGCATCACTGCGTACTTCCCAAGTGCTTCCGTCTTTTCCGGTGAGCAGGAACTCGTCCTTGTCATCACCCTGCGAAAGACATCCGGTAATGCTGCGCGTGTGCGCTTTTCCCTTTGGGGCGTCCTGCGCGGAGGCCCAAACTGATCCTGCGACAACCAGAATCAGGCACAACATTAGATTTTTCATGTTCTCTCCTTATGAGGCTGTCTGATAGCCTTAGCTTCGATGGTTTAGGCCCGGGGGCGGTTGAAAAGGAATTAGGCACTACCTCGAGGGGCGTAAATCTGGATATCGGCAACACAGCCCTCAGCCTTGTCCTGGCCAGACTTTTATTTCCCTCAATCTTTAATCATGCGGCCTCACCTGACGGAGATTTTGTTTTGACGATTTCCGGCTTGCCGTGGGAAGGCAGAGCAATCTCTTGTTTCAATGTCGGTCGTTGCTTATCGGGCATTGGCGGGAGTTCAACCTTCTTTCCCGTAGCGGATCATTGATTCATAAATAGTCTCGGACAATACGTACATCCGCCAAACCTTCCATGCCCGATGGTTCCGGCTCTTTGTTCCTGCGTATGCAATTTGAAGAAGAAGTCCCCTGGGCTGCAAATCGATCGCGCTTGGGAAAAGTCCTGTTTGTTGTTTGCTCGCCTATGGTGATGCGATGCTTAATGGCCATGGTAGTAGTCATAAGCAGGTTCGGCAGCTAGAATGCCGTCTTTGTGAACCCAATGTATACCGGCTAACGTAAACAGAGCCAAAACTACAGGTAAAGGTTGCCAGCCGCTCGTCGGGAAAGCGCATCACGACAGAAACCATTTCCCCGGCCTTTTTGAATTTTGGATTTTCGCTGCTGGCGCTTGATGCTGTAATTTCAGTCGGTTCATCCCTAAATAGATAGCGTGCTGCGTTGATGCAATACACGCCCATGTCATAAACAGGTCCGCCCCGTTTTCGACGGGTTCGGTCAAACGGATGTTATCTTCGGCAACCTGCTGCCCGAATTCCGAAGTAAATGCCCGAAGTTTTCCTGGTTTCCCGCTGCTCGCCAGTTGTACAGCTTCGAGGTTGCCTTTTTCAAAGTGAAGGCGATAGGCAATCATCAGTTTCACTTTATTTTCTTCGGCGGATTGAATCATGGCCTCGCAATCTTTTTCAGTCACTGCCATGGGTTTTTCGCAAAGTACGTGCACACCAGCGCGCGCGGTCCGAGCACACCAATCTTTATGAAGGTGGTTGGGCAGTACAATGTAGGCGGCGTCCACTTGTGATAAAGCCTGTTCGTACTCCTCATAGGAGTACACCTGCTCCAGCCCATATTTCTTGCCTAGTTCCTCACGTTTTGTTGCGTCGCTGGAAACAATACTGACAAGCTCGGAGTTTCGCGCAGTTTTAAAAGCCGGCAGAATCGCAACCTGTGCCAAATGCCCCAGCCCAACCACTGCGTAACGAATCTTTCTTCTGGATAGGTTTTTATTTGTCATGATGTTGAAACCTCCGAGTTTCGCTGCGAAGTGCCGAACGTTATGCCGCGACCTTTTCCCCGAACTTAATCAGGACTTTGGTGTAACCATCAACGCGGCGGTCAAATTTGTCGTAAGCATCGGGGGCCTGATCTATAGGATGCGATGGCTGACAATTTGGCTGGGCTTGGCTTTGCCATTGACAATTAGATCGCGTAAGTATTCGTTATATTTTTTTACAGGAGCTTCACCCTGCCCATGGTGATGCCTTTATCAAAAAACTCCGCGATGGAAAAAAGGGAAGACCCCATTTTTGGCATGTTCACTTTCAGCGCCGGGGTCGGGTGCGATATAAACCCCGATCACGCCGATACTGCCTGTGGCATTGACGACTCGGACACAGTTTTCCAATACCTGGGTGGCTTTTTCTCTTTCAGGGTTTTCATCGCTGCGGGCCTGGTAACCAACCGCATCAATGACACCAACACCTTTCATTTTTTCTTCCCCTGGACGGAGGCCTTGCTGGATCCCTTTATTTTTCTTTCTGAGTTTGAAGATTTGCTCAACCGGATCGCCTTTACTGAAATCTACCGCCGTAGCGCCCAGTTCTTCCGCTTTCTCCAAACGTTCGGGAATATTGTCAACCACATAAATTTCCGAAGCGCCTTTTAATAGGGAACAGTAGGCGGACAACAATCCACTGGGCCAGCGCCAAAAATGGCGACTGTCTTTCCCGCAGAAACACAAGCAAGCTCTGTGGCATGGAACGCGGTGGGAAATACGTCAGAAAGAAGTAAGAAATCATCTTCCCATTGTTCTCCCGTTTGCAGGAAGTTTGAGGCAGTCAAAGTCTGCGTGAGGCACCAATACAAATTCTGCCTGTCCTCCTTGATAGGGCCCCATTCCTGCATAGCCATAGGCGGCATGGGGCTCTTCAGGGTTCATGGTCAGACATGCTTCGGTGTGTCCACGATGACAGTTAAAACAATATCCGGGGCAATATTGAAAGGCAGAACCACCCGGTCTCCGACTTTGATGCTGTCAACAGCCTCTCCAACTTCTTCAATAATTCCCATGATTTCGTGACCCACGACGGTCCCTTTGTCCAAGGGAGTACGACCGTCATACATGTGTAAATCGCTTCCGCAAATGCCGCTGGTAGTGACTCGAAGTAGTGCGCATCGTTGGGAGATTGAATGGTTGGCTTTGCATGATGGGGAAACAGACATTTTGCGGACACCTTCGTAACTAATCGCCTTCATAAATCACTCCTATAAAGGCAATGTCACACCGGGCAAGGGTGTCGCTCCGATACCCACGGATGCTGTATCAAGTTTGTATGTATTTCGTTTTATGCACGGGAAAAACCTCAGATTATATGTAAGTATCGCATGTGTAAAATTCCGCATCCCATATTGCGCAAGGAGTTCCCATGAAAAACGTAAAACATGCAAAGACGTCAAAGGCAAAGAAACGGCGGGTTGCCGGAGTTACCACTGACTCAACTCATCCACAGGCCTCTGGCGATGACAGCTGCACTTTTTTGTGAACAGTCCGGCCTGTGGATGAGTTGAGTCAGTGGTAACTCCGGCAACCCACCGTTTCTTTGCCTTCGACGTCTTTGCATGTTTCACATTTTTCATGGGAACTCCTTGCGCAATATGGGATGCGGGATTTTAGATTTGCGATACCTACATATAATCTGAGGTTTTTCCCGTGCATAAAACGAAATACATACAAACTTGATACAGCATCGTGGGTATCGAACCAACGCCCTTGCCCGGTGTAGATTGCCTTTATAGGAGTGATTTATGAAGGCGATTAGTTACGAAGGTGTTCGCAAAATGTCTGTTTCCCATCATGCAAAGCCAACCATTCAATCTCCCAACGATGCACTACTTCGAGTCACTACCAGCGGCATTTGCGGAAGCGATTTACACATGTATGACGGTCGTACTCCCTTGGACAAAGGGACCGTCGTGGGTCACGAAATCATGGGAATTATTGAAGAAGTTGGAGAGGCTGTTGACAGCATCAAAGTCGGAGACCGGGTGGTTCTGCCTTTCAATATTGCCTGCGGATATTGTTTTAACTGTCATCGTGGACACACCGAAGCATGTCTGACCATGAACCTGAAGAGCCCCATGCCGCCTATGGCTATGCAGGAATGGGGCCCTATCAAGGAGGACAGGCAGAATTTGTATTGGTGCCTCACGCAGACTTTAACTGCCTCAAACTTCCTGGCAAAGCGGGAGACCAATGGGAAGATGATTTCTTACT
The DNA here is from genome assembly GCA_963792305.1 of uncultured Acidobacteriaceae bacterium. Taxonomy (GTDB): domain Bacteria; phylum Acidobacteriota; class Terriglobia; order Terriglobales; family Acidobacteriaceae; genus CAWBXL01. The sequence goes on from CAWBXL010000096.1 coordinate 8,135, forward strand.
TCTTTCTGACGTATTTCCCACCGCGTTCCATGCCACAGAGCTTGCTTGTGTTTCTGCGGGAAAGACAGTCGCCATTTTTGGCGCTGGCCCAGTTGGATTGTTGTCCGCCTACTGTTCCCTATTAAAAGGCGCTTCGGAAATTTATGTGGTTGACAATATTCCCGAACGTTGGAGAAAGCGGAAGAACTGGGCGCTACGGCGGTAGATTTCAGTAAAGGCGATCCGGTTGAGCAAATCTTCAAACTCAGAAAGAAAAATAAAGGGATCCAGCAAGGCCTCCGTCCAGGGGAAGAAAAAATGAAAGGTGTTGACTGTGCCATTGATGCGGTTGGTTACCAGGCCCGCAGCGATGAAAATCCTGAAAGAGAAAAAGCCACCCAGGTATTGGAAAACTGTGTCCGAGTCGTCAATGCCACAGGCAGTATCGGCGTGATCGGGGTTTATATCGCACCCGACCCCGGCGCTGAAAGCGAACATGCCAAAAATGGGGTCTTCCCTTTTTCCATCGCGGAGTTTTTTGATAAGGGCATCACCATGGGCAGCGGTCAAGCTCCTGTAAAAAAATATAACGAATACTTACGCGATCTAATTGTCAATGGCAAAGCCAAGCCCAGCCAAATTGTCAGCCATCGCATTCCTATAGATCAGGCCCCCGATGCTTACGACAAATTTGACCGCCGCGTTGATGGTTACACCAAAGTCCTGATTAAGTTCGGGGAAAAGGTCGCGGCATAACGTTCGGCACTTCGCAGCGAAACTCGGAGGTTTCAACATCATGACAAATAAAAACCTATCCAGAAGAAAGATTCGTTACGCAGTGGTTGGGCTGGGGCATTTGGCACAGGTTGCGATTCTGCCGGCTTTTAAAACTGCGCGAAACTCCGAGCTTGTCAGTATTGTTTCCAGCGACGCAACAAAACGTGAGGAACTGGCAAGAAATATGGGCTGGAGCAGGTGTACTCCTATGAGGAGTACGAACAGGCTTTATCACAAGTGGACGCCGCCTACATTGTTCTGCCCAACCACCTTCATAAAGATTGGTGTGCTCGGACCGCGCGCGCTGGTGTGCACGTACTTTGCGAAAAACCCATGGCAGTGACTGAAAAAGATTGCGAGGCCATGATTCAATCCGCCGAAGAAAATAAAGTGAAGTTGATGATTGCCTATCGCCTTCACTTTGAAAAAGGCAACCTCGAAGCTGTACAACTGGCGAGCAGCGGGAAACTAGGAAGACTGCGGGCATTTACTTCGGAATTCGGGCAGCAGGTTGCCGAAGATAACATCCGTTTGACCGAACCCGTCGAAAACGGGGGCGGACCTGTTTATGACATGGGCGTGTATTGCATCAACGCAGCACGCTATCTATTTAGGGATGAACCGACTGAAATTACGGCGTCAAGCGCCAGCAGCGAAAATCCAAAATTCAAAAAGGCCGGGGAAATGGTTTCTGTCGTGATGCGCTTTCCCGACGAGCGGCTGGCAACCTTTACCTGTAGTTTTGGCTGTGCGGACGTTAGCCGGTATACATTGATTGGCACAGACGGCATTCTCACTGCCGAACCTGCTTATGACTACTCCATGGCCATTAAGCATCGCATCACCATAGGCGAGCAAACAACAAACAGGACTTTTCCCAAGCGCGATCAATTTGCCGCGGAGTTGACTTACTTTTCAAATTGCATACGCAGGAACAAAGAGCCGGAACCATCGGGCATGGAAGGTTTGGCGGATGTACGTATTGTCCGAGCTATTTATGAATCAATCCGTACGGGAAAGAAGGTTGAACTCCCGCCAATGCCCGATAAGCAACGACCGACATTGAAACAAGAGATTGCTCTGCCTTCCCACGGCAAGCCGGAAATCGTAAATGCAAAATCTCCGTCAGGTGAGGCCGCATGATTAAAGATTGAGGGAAATAAAAGTCTTACCCGGGCAGGGCTAAGGGCTCTGTCCGATATCCAGATTCACGCCCCTCGAGGTAGTGCCTAATTCCTTTACAACCGCCCCCGGGCCTAAACCATCGAAGCTAAGGCTATCAACAGCCTCATAAGGAGAGAACATGAAAAATCTAATGTTGTGCCTGATTCTGGTTGTCGCAGGATCAGTTTGGGCCTCCGCGCAGGACGCCCCAAAGGGAAAAGCGCACACACGCAGCATTACCGGATGTCTTTCGCAGGGTGATGACAAGGACGAGTTCCTGCTCACCGGAAAAGACGGAAGCACTTGGGAAGTACGCAGTGATGCTGTTTCACTTGCCGAGCACGTAGGTCATACCGTCACCGCGACGGGGACCGTCCGGGCCGCAGCCATGCACAATATGAAAGAAGATGCTAAGGACGCAGCTCACGATGCCGGCATGAAAGACAAAAATACCGAACACGGCCATATGCAAATCACAGACGTAAAAATGGTCAGCGATTCCTGCTCTAAATAGTACAAGCGGCCCATTCATTCGAGATTAAAAGCGGAAATCGAATGAGTGGGCATTCCTTTTTCGCCTTGCGGTCTTTTGCACAAGCTTCTTCCATAGGCGGTACACTACTGCGCGGAGCACCTGAGAATGTTTCCACGCTTAGTGACCGTACGACAGCACTTCGACGACAAGAAAATCGCCGACATTCCGGGCACGATTTCCCGGGAACTATCCCAATCCAGATTCGGGTCGCACCTCACTCCCGGCTCCAATATCGCCATCGGAGTCGGCAGCCGCGGAATCGCCAACATCGCAACCATCGTCCACTCCATTGTGGCCTTCTGGAAACAGCGGGGCATGAAGCCATTCATTTTCCCCGCGATGGGCAGCCATGGGGCCGCCACCGCCGAAGGGCAAGCTGACGTCCTGGCGCATTACGGGATTACCGAAGCAGCGATGGGGTGCCCTATTCGCAGCTCCATCGAGGTTGTATCGCTCGGGCAGACTTCAGAGGGAATTCCTGTTTACATGGACAAACATGCCCACAGCTCCGATGCCGTCATGCTGGTAGGCCGTGTGAAGTGGCACACGGATTTCGCCGGAAAAATCGAAAGTGGTCTTTTCAAAATGATGGCCATCGGCATCGGCAAGTTCGCGGGCGCGCAGCTCTATCACAACTACGCTTACAAATTAGGCCTTGAGCATGTAATCCGCGCTATCGGACGGCAAGTACTTAAGTCGGGGAAAATTTTGGGAGGCTTGGCAATCCTGGAAGATGCCAATCACAATACCGCGCAGCTGACCGCAGTCCCGGTAGATGGAATGGAGCAAAAGGAAGAAGAACTACTGGCACTGGTCAAAAGTTGGATGGGACGCATCCCCTGTGACCTGGACCTTCTGATTCTCAATGAAATCGGTAAAAACATCAGCGGCGCGGGCATGGATACAAAAGTGGTGAACCGGAGCGTACAGGCAGAATATAACCTCTGGCCTAACACCCCACGCATCGAACGCATTTTCGTGCGTGATCTCAGCTCGCACTCGTACGGAAACGCCGCCGGTGTCGGGCTTGCAGATATCATTACTGATCGGCTGCTGCAAAAAATTGACTGGAAACCAACCTGGATCAACGCGCTCACCGCCTCGACACCCACCGCCTGCCGCATACCGATTCACTATCCAACCGACCGTGAATGTCTCGAAGCAATTTTGCCCACCATGGGAAAAACAGACAGAAACAAAATGACGATCGGATGGATCCAAAATTCCCTCGAACTAAACCTGATTGAATTGACGGAAAATCTTTTGTCGCAAATCAAAAACCATCCAGCACTTGAAGTCGTGGGTCAGCCTCATGAAATGAAATTTGATGACCAAGGTAACTTAGTAAATCCATTCCCTCAGGCGTAAAAAAGACGCAGCCTTCTATTGGATTTTCGCCAACGAGAACAACAAATGTAAAAGTTCTGGGTTGACATAGAAGCAAACGATATACTTCGCGACAAAACAAGTCGCTGATTAAAAAAGGGGGATGGAACCCGATGAAACGGATGCTCATTTGTCTTTTCGCAGTAGCGATGTTTTGCGGTTTGGCTGCGGCCCAAGGGGGAGGATGGGTTTACCTGGGCAAAGCACACGTGGATGGACAGCACGACCACGATGACATCAAAGTAGGCCGCTCGGATGGCCGCTTTCATTTCCTGCAATTGCGCGTAGTCAACGCACCCATTGAGTTCGACCGCATCGTGGTCCATTACGGCAACGGCGAAGCGGAAACCTTGCATGTGCGCGATGTAATTCGCGCCGGCGGCCATACCCGTGCGATTCCGTTACAGGGTGATCGCTTCGTGCAGGGCTTCGAACTCTGGTACGCCAAAGCAAATCCAAACTCTGGCAAGCCTGAAGTCACGCTTTTCGGCAGACCGTAATAATTCTAAAAAGTGGGCCACGCTAGTGGTCCCACCTTTTCTGAAGTTAATCTTTGTTGAACTCAAAAATGATGTGCTGCCCATACCCGTGAAATACTTGCCATAAAGCAAACCAATCGACGTCTTAAGAAATCTGTGTAGTCTTCGTACCCTATTCAGGGTATGGCTCATGATCACCTGAGCTAATAGCCTCGTATCTTATGGGACGATGGTTGTTGGTCACCGTGATTCTCGGCACTGCCTTCGCCTTCGCGCAAAATGGCCCTCCTTCAGGAATGACGGCCAGTGATCTCGTGCGGACGGTGGTGACAAATGAGTTGAGATTGTCAGAGCATGACTCTAGCCGCTGGAGATATGAGGTGACCAAACTGGAGAATGGACAGAATCAAACCAAGCGAGTAGTCGAAATGCGAGACGGCTCCCTCGAACGCCTCATCGCAACCAATGGAAAGTCATTAAGCCTCGAGCAGCAAAAAAAAGAGACCGAACGCATCAATTCCCTGGTAAGCCATCCCTCGGAGCAAGAAAAGCTGAGCCGGCAGCAACGCAAGGATGCAGCCCAATGTGCGGCGCTGATCAAAATGATGCCCGATGCTTTCACCTTCAATTACGCAGGTCAGGAAGGTGAGCTTGTACATCTCACATTTACCCCAAATCCCGCATTTCGTTCCTCATCGTGGCAAGCACGGGTACTCCATGCAATGGCCGGAGATTTATGGATACACGCGAAAGACCAAAGGCTCGCTGCCGTGAACGGTCAACTGATTGAAGATGTCAAATTCGGCGGCGGATTGTTGGGACATCTTACAAGCGGCGGACACTTCAATGTACAGAGGTCTAATATTGGATCGGGTCACTGGGAGATTACCAGTCTGAATGTGGACATGAACGGAAAGGCGCTGCTGCTGAAATCCATTGGTATCCAGCGTCACGAAAACAAAGCCAACTTCAAGCGTGTTGCTGACAACCTAGCCGCACAAGATGCTGCAGAAGAATTGAACCGCCAAACGATCCTTGCCCTGAAGAAATAACTGCCGCTGTTTAGAGATCGGACAGAGGAAGCTCAACTTTGCATTATTTAGTCTCAATCTGTGAAAGTGACGGGGGCTCCGTCTACCCGAGGTTTTCTCCAGCCGCTGCGGTTTCATATTCCAAGACCTACATGAATCACCCCGCCCGTTTCCGTGGTTCATCGTATGGTCAAGAAGATGGCCAAGCGCTTTAATAGGCATGTTATGGACACCAAGCTTCAGCAAGCCTTCAAAAACGCCATCGCCGCAGTCGGCAATTCAGCAAAGAAATCCGCCCGTCAAACCCCGATTTACCGTCGCCCCGAACGTAGCCAAAAGGATGCCGTAAAGGACGCCGCCACCGCGCTGTCTGCTCTTTGGAAGATGAATACACCAAGTTTCAAATCGTAAATTTCTCAAAACACGCCTGTCGCTCCGCTTTTATTTATTACGCTCGTTCGGAGCGCCTATATCCGCAGTAGCGCTCTGGGCCTCACTCTCAGGCTGCACCACCACTCCATCAAACGGAGTAGTCGCCAACAACCGTCCATGCACCACGCTAACTCCGTGCAGCGGATATCCCGCATCCGATCCGCGCTTCCAACTGAGGCCGCCGTCCTGGCTCTCGAACACAACGCCGGTCACGGAGCTGGTCGCCAGTAAACGCTTCTGACTGGAGTCATAGCTCACCGAGCTGATGTTCTTATCCGGCAGGCCGTTGACAACGTGCTCCCATGTCGCGCCTGAATCACCGCTATGGTAAGCACCCTGCAACGATGACACCAGAATATGCGCCTCCGGAGTCACCGTCACACTGCGCACGATCATGGAAGAAGGCAGCGCGGCAGCTTTCCATTGTTTGCCGCTGTCCAGGGAAATCAGTACCTGGGAACGAGTCGCTACCACAATCAGGCTTCCGCTCGATTGCACGGAAACGCAATCGCTCTTCCCCATCACCGCTCCGCCGCTCCAACTCTTGCCCTGGTTGGTGCTGCTGAATAATCCAACCGAGGTTGCCGCAAACCAGGTGTTCGATGAAGTCTCCATATCACTGACTCGCGCATCTTGAGTTAACCCTGAATTAATCGCCACCCAATCGCCGCCATTGCGAGCTAGAAGGAAAATACCTTTGTTCGTGCCGGCGATCAGATCACCGTTCGCCGCCTGTTGCAGAACCAGTACATCGCGCCCACCCAGGCCTGCGCTCTTCTGCTGCCAGCTCTGTCCGCTATCGTGGGAAACGAACACGCCGCCAAATTCGCGGTCATTCATCACGCCAACAAAAACTGTCATCGGGTCGCTCTTGTCCTCCACAACCGACGTCACATAGCGATGCGTATAACCATGGTTTGAAGCTGTCCAGCTGGACGCGCCATTATCACTGATCAAGACACCGCTGCGGTCGGTCGCCAGCAGTACGCGGCTCGAATTGCGTGGATCAATCATGATGTCATTCACTACAACTTCAGGATTGCTGACACGCTTCCAGGTCTTACCCAAATCCGTACTCTTCCAGAGGCCTTCCGTCGTGCCCGCATAAATCGTTGAAGGATTGCTCGGGTCCTGTTTCAACACCCGCGTACAGCGCGCGCTAAACGGAATCCCCTGAATCTTACTGAAAGAAATTCCAGCATTTTCGCTTTTGTAGATACCCGAACAAGCGCTGACAAACATCATTGAAGGATTGGGGGAATCCACAAGGATCGAGAACACATCGGAGTCTTCAGTCATTCGCTTGTTGATGCGGTTCCAGCTAACGCCGCCGTCGGCGGTCTTCCACGGAAGATGCCGCGTTCCGGCGTAAACGACATTGGGGTCCTTCGGGTCGAGCGCGATTGATTCAATATTGTGAATGTCCGCGTGGCCCGGAGAAATCTGTTTCCAACTGTCTCCGCCATCGTTGGTGCGGAACACCCCATCCACTGTGCCAGCAACTAAAGTCTTCGAATCGTACTCAGCGAGAGCCAGCGTGCGGACTGACTTACCGCGCATGCACGGCAACACCTCCCAGCTCTTCCCGCCATTGTGTGAGCGGAAAAGATCGCCAGCCTGCTGGTTCTCCCTGCTCCAGGCTGCGACATATATTGTGTCGGAATTCTGCGGATCAATCACAATGTGGTCGAGAACGTAATCATCATCACTTCCCAAATGGGCGAAACGCGACCAGTTGTGGCCACTGTCAGAGGAAGAGAAAAGGGCCCCTGTGCTGGTGCCGAGGAAGATGTGATTTGGGTTCCGTGGATCGTAAGCCAGACTGCGTACGTCGCCCCCTTCGGGGCCAAGCACGATCCATGATCCGGCCCAAGCTGCACTCGTGCGACACAGCGTAACCAGTATAAATAACAATAACTTACATAAAAATACTTGTTTCACTTCTGAGGTCATAAAGCGGGGATACCCCAACGGCAGAAAGTCCGCCTGAAGCAAGGCTGACAGGGGACCATAGGGCCATCAAGTTACCGAAGGGAAAGAAGATACAGCGATTGGAACAACCTTAACTACCTGAATAATGTGTTGTTTGCATCGAACCTCGGAAAATAAAAGGAGGATGCGTTTACGCATCCTCCCTTTCGCTTGCTAATTGTTAGCTAATTACTTCTTCTTAGGCAGCGCCTTTTTCATTGCGGGTTTCTTGGCTGCTGGCGCGGCCTTCTTAGCGGCTGGTTTTTCGCGGCCACCGATGAGCGTCAAAGAATCTGCGGCGTTGAAGGGGAACTGCTTAACCGACGACTGACCGGTAGTGCTGAGAGTGATATCCACCCGGCGATTGCTCGCCATCACGATTGTCAGTTCATTCCGGAGAATCCTCTTCCGCTCCCCGGCGGTAATGGACGGGTTCCCATCGATCGACGCTTTTACCTCCGC
>CAWBXL010000097.1:0-11245 GCA_963792305.1 uncultured Acidobacteriaceae bacterium
TAATATCGAGCTCAGGACTTTTTTTCCCGCGCATTACCGCGATTTTAGGCGGAGCATTTGGACTGGTTGCGCTATTGCTGGCAGTGGTTGGCCTCTACGGCGTGGTGGCTTTTATGGTGGGCCGCAGGACGCAGGAGATTGGAGTGCGCATCGCGCTAGGCGCGCAACGAGGACAGATCCTCCGTATGGTGCTGGGCAACGGAATCTCGCTGGCGGTGATCGGCCTGTTGCTCGGTATGGTTGGGTCTTTCGCTGCGACTCCGCTGATGGGTGGCGTTTTGATGGATGTAAACCCGCGCGATCCGGCAGTGTTCTTGTCGATTGCTGGCGCTTTGATCGCAGCTACACTTGGAGCCAGCTGGATTCCGGCGCGGCGGGCCACACGAGTTGATCCAATGGTGGCGTTGCGCTATGAATAGCGGTTGCTGCATTAATTCGTGGGAGTGGTATTTGACGTTGTTTGTTGCCAGCTTTACGTGTGCGGCCCAATAATTAAAATGTCTGTTAGGAGGCCGTATGATTGCGAGAGTCTGGCACGGATTTACCAAACCTGAACATGCGGATGCCTATGAGGCCATGCTCAAACCCGAACTTTTGCCTGGCATCGGCAAGGTGAAAGGTTACCTGGGCAGCTATCTTTTGCGAAGAAATGTCGGAGATGAAGTTGAGTTCATCACCATTATTCACTGGGAATCAATTGATGCCATCCACGCGGTGGCAGGCGCCGATTATGAAACTGCCGTGATTCCGGAAGAGCGCCGCAAATTTTTGTCTCACTACGATGCCAAAGCAGCGCATTATGAGATTACGTCGATTCATGGGAATCCGTTGGCAAGTCGAACACAACCTTAACTGGAGTCGTCTTAAAAGATAATGTTCGCTCTCCATCCGTGATCGTCGGGCATTGCACCGCTTTAATTTGTGCGTCTTTGATCTGTGGCAACAGGATGTCGCGCACGTAGTGCCAGGTAGGCACCGGTTTCAGGGCTTTATGCGCATATTGATCTGCGGCTTTCAAATCAGGAGTAGTACGGTGCAGATTTGACCAGGCAATGTGATCTCCGCGGAAGATGATGGACTATGGCCCTCCGCGCGGAATCGTCGCTGCACGCAATTCCCAAGGTGCTGGAATTTTTGCAGAAGAATTTCAAAGACCGTCCGGCACAATAGACAATTTTCTCGTCAGAGATATACTTCCATTGGTTTGTGCCATAGATACTTCTAATCAAGAAAACATCGCCATGAAAAAACTGGGGATCCTGCTGTATTTATTGGTCGTGACTGTTGCCGTCGAAGGGCAGACGAATCCGATCTATATTCATTGCGGCTGGTTGCTGAATGGGAAATCAGAACAACCGCAAAAAGATGTAGTCATCGAAATCAGTGGCGAGAAAATCTCTGCCATTCCAGCACACGCACTGCAAGTCATCGATCTTTCCGGCCACACTTGCTTGCCCGGACTGATTGATACTCATACCCATGTATTGCTGCAAGGCGACATCACCGCTGCTGACTATGATGCCCAGTTGCTCAAGCAATCCACAGAGTACCGGGCCATTCTGGCTACAGTGAATGCGCGACGCGCACTGGAACATGGATTCACGACTATCCGCGACTTGGGGACCGAAGGCGCAGGTTATGCCGATGTAGATGTAAAGAAGGCAATCAACAATGGAGTGATTCCTGGCCCCCGCATGCAAGTTGCGACGCGAGCAATGTCCATTACTGGGGCTTATCCGCTCTCCGGCTATGCGCCGAATATTCCGGTACCGCATGGGGTACAAACCGTGGACGGCACCGATGAAGCCCGCAAGGCAGTTCGCGAAGAGATCATGTATGGCGCGGACTGGATCAAGGTCTACAGCGACCGCAGTTACCGTGTGCGTGACGATGGAGTTTTAGACGACATCCCTGACTTCACTCTCGATGAATTGCGCGCCATCGTGGATGAAGCCCACCGCACGCATCATCCCGTAGCGTCCCATGCGGTGGCGTTGAATGGAGTCCACAATTCTGTGGAAGCTGGGGTGGACACCATCGAGCACGGCGATTACATCGCTGATGCAGATTTGAAGACGATGGTGCAGAAGGGTACTTACTACGTTCCAACGATTTACGTTGGCGAGTATGTGGCCAAGGGGCGCGCGTCGGAAGGCGCTCCGGTTTGGTTAAAGATGATGAAGATTCACGAGGACACCTTTCGCCGGGCGCTGAAGGCGGGAGTGAAAATTGCCTTCGGTACCGATGCCGGCGGTTTTGCCTGGACAGAAAATCCGGCAAAAGAATTTTCCTACATGGTGGACTGGGGCATGACGCCGGCGCAGGCAATTCATTCCGCAACGGTGACCGCGTCAGAATTGCTGGGCATGCAAAAAGAAATTGGAACCATTGAAGTAGGGAAGTATGCCGATATTGTGGCGGTACCGGGGAATCCGCTCAGCGATATCACATCTTTAGAAAAAGTTGATTTTGTTATGAAGGGCGGAGTGATCTACAAGAGACAGTAACTTCGGCAGCCAATGTTTAACGGGCCGTAAGCCGCATGCCAAGTGATGGCCCTGGGAACCGTATCCACTTACGGCCCTGATACCGCTCCGAGATTCCGAGGAACGCTGTGAATAACATGGCGATGATATGGTGGCCAGTCAGCGTACAGAACACCATCCATGCCCAGCAGTTGAGCAGGCAGTTGCCACCAGTCATCCATCCGTAGTACATGCAATCTCGATCTGCCTCCCAACCATCCGGCGCAACGGGGCGCGTGCGATGACAGGAAAACACCGCCCGCCGTTTTACGGATGTGCTTTGCCATATGGCTGCGATGAAGAAGGACAATCCGATTGCAAGCCACGGATCAACTAATCTTCGAGTTATGGCGTAAGAAACGGCCAGCGAAAGTGCGATGCCTACCAGCAGCCAAACGCTCAAGTATCCAATCAGAAATCCCACAATGGCCCGTTGTCGGCGGAACCATAGGCTGCGCTGAGCCACGTCGCGCGCGGGGCCTGCAACCAAAGGCAGCATCATCGCCACGATCATCAGCATCCAGGTGGAAGTCTCAGCACCCCATGCCGCAAGGATTGATTTTGCTTGGTGATGATGAGAGTGAGTCAAATTAAATCCCGCCGCCGAATCGGGGTCGCGCGTCATGGCGACCCACGCCATCAGGCTGAGCCCGAACATCCACCATTCCGGATGGCGCCAAAGCAGACGCTTCCACCAAGGCACCGAAAGTTGATCCATATTCATGTAATTATTTGTGATACAGACTGATCCTTCCGACTTGCAGCGCCCCGGCAGGTGCAGCGCTCAGGGTTCGCGCCGGTGTTGCTGTTTCTTCATAATCCGGAACAAATGTGACGCGAACATTTTTTTCGTCCCAATCTCCCCTTGCTTCAAGCTTGCGAACAATATTGCTGACTTCAAAAGCATAGTGGAGGCCGCTGCCTGCGTGTTTGTCGGTGGAGCGGCTGGCCTGGGCCACGCCGAACAACGGCATGCTTCCGGCAAGCAGTTCAGGATGCTTGCTGGCATCTTCTCCGGCAGGAAGATTCAAATAGACGGAGTAACTGGTGTGGTGGCGAGGGCCGGTGATGTTCTCCACGTTCAGATAAATTCGTGAGGGAGTACCACCTACGGCCAAGGTGCGGGCAGGCCCGGTCGGTTGTTTGACGGCAAAGCTCGCGCTGGCAGGCTTGCCGGTAAGCGTAACCGGTTTGTTGGTTGCGCCAACCATCTCGGGAATTGAACGCTCGCTCACGCTTAGAATCCTTGGAGCGAAATCGGCTCCGCCCAGCGGGTCCGATTCGTCTTGATATTTATAAGATAACGGGTCGGCCGTACTGTCCACTACTTCTTTGGCAACGTGAGTGACAATATTTCCGTCGGCGTCATGAAAATCGAACGAGACATCCGTTAACCAACTGGCAGTAGCAGGATTTTGATGTCCTGCATTGCGTGCCCGCCAAACATTCCACAACCGGTCAATGTTGGAGTGGTGCAGCCAGAATATGGGATCGAGCCCTGCCGTTTCAAAGCTGCCCATCCAATCTCCGACTGCCATGTGCATGTTGCCATGCGGTGTTGCTTCCAGCGCCCCCACCACATTTCCTTCACCGTGATTGAATGCCGTTTCCGGCCCGCCGAAGCCTGGGCTGCCGCCTTGTGAGTCTGCGGTATAGGCAGGCTCGCCCAGACACTGATTGATATTGGCATTGACCGCGCTGGCAACGATCCTTCCATCATTTCCACGTTGCCGGTTTTCTACCCGCAGCGGATTCGGGGAACCATCCGGCAATGTCTGCTCGTAAAACGCGGGAGGCAATTTTCTGGCGTCTGGATTGGTCGCATCGCTGTAATTCCAGTAGGGAAGACACCAGCCAGGATCGCCTCCCAACTTGACTACCGCACTCCCAACAATTTGTTCGAAATGAAACAAGTACATGCGGTGCCAGGGAAGGAAAAACCATGACAGGTGCTGGCATTTTGCCCAGAAGCGATCGGTGTCAGGAGGAATGACATCTGCCGCGGTCGCCAGCGGATCAGAGCCGGGAATGTAGTCGTGAATTGCCGCCTGGTAGCGCCAACTGGTGGGATCGTTGATCGGCCGGGTCTGCATTTCCCCAATAGCCTTGGCGTACCACAACAATGTGGGATGCCATTTATCAGTTTTGCTTAATTTCCAGACGTCCTCACGTACACGTGTCCCAGCCATATGGTTCTCCTTAAAGATTGGCTCCTGATTGGAGGACTCAGGCAGTTGCTACAAATGGAGGGAAGTCGTAATTATGCGTAGCCAGGAACGGTTCGTCAAGTGTGCTTAGTGCAGAGATATAAAAAGCGGTGATTTTCTTTACGTCCTCTGCGCGATCTCGGCGTTCTCTGCGGTTTAAGATTTGTTTTTTCCTGAAAAGCTTAAAACATCTTAAAACGCAGAGGTCGCAGAAAAAGACCGCAGAGATCGCAAAGAGATTCATTTCAATTTGACTTAGTCTACTTCTGCCTCAATCACACAAAACGGCGATGTTGTGGGCACAACCCGCGTCATCCTAAGTCCCGCTTTGGCGAACAGCTCACGGAATTCCTGCTCTGTACGTTCTTTCCCCCCAGGGAAAAATAGCATTTCTATATCAATGACCTTGGACATGTGCGGCTCGTTGCTCTCCGGCACAACAAACTCCAGCAGCACCACTTTGCCCTTCGGCTTTCCTTGCAACGCCTGACGGCAGTTGCGCAGTATGGTGATGGCTTTGCTGTCTTCCCAGTCGTGAATGATGTGTTTCATGAAATAAGCGTCGCCACCTTGTGGGACGGACTGGAAGAAATCGCCCGCTGCTGTGCTACATCTACGGTCCAGTTTGGATTTTTTGATTCGCTGCTCACCGCCGGGGATGATGTCATGCAGGTCATACAGAATTCCATGCGTGTCCGGGCACTTGTTGAGGATGGTGCACAGTGCGAAGCCGTGCCCACCGCCTACATCTACGATCGTGCCGAATTGCGAGAAATCGTAGGCTTCGAGAGCAGGATAGATGGCGAAACTGCTCATCATGGTCATGGCGCGGTGGAAGCGGTCGAACTCAACCGGATCGGAAGAAAAATATTCGAAGGCGGGTTTGCCGGTGACGTGCTCCACGGTGGGTTGCCCGGTCTTCACCGAGTGCAGTAAATCGGCGGCGATTTTGTAATGGAAGGGATCGGCTATCCACACCACCATGGAACGCATGGATTCAGGGTGGTCGGTGCGCAGTAAATCCGACGGAGGCGCCAGGGCAAAATGCCGCGGCTTGGTCTCGGCAAAAATTTTCACCATCACCAGCAAGCGGAGAATACGGTAGAGCGCGTCTTCATTGGTATTGGTTTTCGCTGCCAGCTCGGCCACTGGCTTCGCTCCATCGGCCAGCAAGTCGGCGATATTCAACTCTGCTGCAACCCATAGGGCTGCGTTGGGCACGTATGCCGTCGCCAGTTGAAGCAGCTGTTGACCTGGATCTGGTTGGTGCGACTGAGCAGTAGGGTGTTCTTCCGTCAAAGGTGAAGTAGACATGATTATCTCCGGATATTATTTAACTTCTCACTATACAACGCGTGAAATGAGATGAGATTGACTCAAAGGCGAAGCAAATTGTTTTCGAGCAGACGCTTCAGACCGATACAATGTCCCAACGATAGGTCATTCTCCTTATGTCAGTGAACTCCATAAATCACTCAGCATCAAAAACAATTGCGGTCAACACACTTTGCCTTCTCCTGGTTGTGATTGCAGTATGCGCAGCTTGTGGCGGTGGATCTTCAAACCCAGTCCCACCTACGCCCACTCCTCCGCCAGCCGCTTCCAATAGTCCTTTTTGGGCGCAGTGGGGAGCAAACCCCGGGCACACCGGATCGATTGCAATAGCAGGCCAGGGCCTGAACCACAAGTTGGCGGACATTGTTTACGATCCGTTTGTGCCCCAGGAACAAGCGGAACAAGGTGGCGATCTGGTGGCGCACTATCAAGCCACGCTGGTGGATGGCAATGATTTCTATATGGAGTCCAAGAGCGGCACCTATCCTTCGTGTAATCCAGTTGAAGATTGGGTGAATGGAACGGCGTGCGGGCCCAATGCCTGGAACAAATTGAAATGGAATGTAGACCGCTATACATGGGAAAGCGGGCAGCCGGTAAAGATCTGGACTTTTGCCAGTGATTGGGTCCCCGAAACAAATGGGCAAGGATTATCAGGATGGGAGCCAGCTTTCCATCCGGTACTGGCCAACGGTTTTCTGTATGCTCCCGGCGCTGGGGGAACGATCTGGAAAGTCAATAAAGATTCTGGGCAGTCATCTGCTCACATCAATCCATTTTCAACGCTGAGCATTGATGCTAAAAATACTTTTGTTTCCGGCCCGCTTACCGCCGACGCAAATGGAAACGTTTATTACAACGTACTGATGCTGAGTGATCCGGCAGTTGCGGAACCATGGTTTGGCGCGGATATTCAGGGAGCGTGGCTGGTAAAAGTAACGCCACAGGATGTCGCTGCTGTTGCACCTTATGCGTCGCTGGTTCCAGGAGCTCCGGTGGGGAACAGTATCACCTGCGCAGGCCGCTTCAGTGGTGCCGCCACGCTGCCTTGGCCGCCGAGTCCGACTGCGGTTCCGTCTCCATTGCTTTGCGGATCGCAGCGCCCATCTGTCAACCTGGCGCCCGCCATTGCCGCCGATGGCACGATTTATACCGTAAGCCGCGCGCATTTCACCGCAGCCACCGCATATCTGATTGCGGTAAATCCTGATTTAACATTGAAATGGAGTGCATCGTTACAGCATCGCTTGAATGATGGATGCGGGGCTATTGTGCCTATTGCGACTGATACCAGCACGCCAAATAGCTGTCGTCCAGGAACTACTCCGGGTGTAGATCCCACCACCAACGCCCTGGGCAATGGCAACGTGCCCGATCTCGCATCGTCATCTCCGACGGTGTTGCCGGATGGCAGCATTTTGTTCGGGACCACCAGCAACTACAACGGCGCGCGTGGGCATATGTTCAAGTTCGACGCGGCGGGAAATTTTCTGGCCGCGTTCGACTTCGGATGGGATTCGACTCCGGCGATCTATTCGCACGGGGGTACTTATTCCATCGTTATTAAGGACAACCATTACCGGGCGGGAGGATTGTATTGTTCTGCTTCTACCAGCCCAATCTGCGCGCCGACGCAGGATGGGCCGTATTACATCACGCAGTTGGCCGCAGACCTTAGCGTGGAGTGGAATTTCCTCAGCACCAGCAATGATGTCGGACACCCTAACGGCTACGAGTGGTGCGTAAATGCGCCAGCGGTAGATTCCAATGGCATTGTGTATGTAAATAGTGAAGACGGCAATGTTTATACGATCGCGCAAGGGCATGCAGGAATTTTCAGCACTCCGGCGCAGAAGATTTTTCTTAAGCAGGCTATTGGTGCAGCCTATACCCCGATTTCCATTGGGCCGGATGGAAAGATTTATTCCCAAAATGACGGGCATTTATTTGTAGTGGGGAACTGACGGTCTATTCGTAAAACACAAAGCTCATCTTGACCTATTTGGGTCAAGATGAGCTTTATCTTCGTTATACACAAATATTAAATCGACAATAACCGTTGAAAGAAAGACCGATAGCGCGTGAACGCGACGCGCAGGTCTTCAGTAGACACGTTGTCGCCGCTGTCCCATTGTTTTTCAAGTCCGTCACGTTCATCCGCGAAGACCTCTGCCAGACGCTTCATGGCGGAAGCAACCAGAGTATCTGCCTGTTCCACCGCGCGGCGAGGTTCGTCAACAAATGCAGTCTGAATATCATCCCAGCGCGAGCGAAACTCCTGTAGTTCATTGTTGGGGAAAAGTTGAGTCATCCCTTCGGTTGTCGGCCTTATGGTTTGCGCAGTTTCGCGAGCGACTGCATCCGATGTGATTTGTTCCGGATCGGTATCTGACAAAATACTTGCCGGACGCATTTCCTCTACTCTGGCGGGACGCTGACGCGCTAAATCAGCTGTCGTTAATTCTTCTGGTTGGTCATTCCTCAATGGAATGCTCATTTTAGGCTTCCTTTCTTTGGGGGATTGGTTCTTCCAAAAGTTCGTCGAACAGTGAACGGTAGTGGACCATGGCCTGACGCAAATCTTCTGTGTTAGCTTGGCCACGATTTTGACGTACGGCGATGTCATGGGCGGCGCGGTAATTGTTGACTACAACAGGGTGGTCTACGGAGATCAGGCTGGCTTGTTGATCGAACTCTCCCATTGGATAGCCTCGCCCCAGCATGACTTCGTTCACCAATTGATCGGCGCGAATTACCGCAGATTTGGGGTCGTCCACGAACTGCGCTTGCGTAGTCCGCCAACGTTCCGCGAATTCTGTGCGCGCAGTTGGAGAGAGCGGATGAATTTTCAGTTTCTCTCTTTTGTCGGCACGGAATTGAAGTACTTCTTCACCTCGACGTATTGTGCCCTCTTGCCTGACCACGCGATCGTATTCGGGTCCGAAGCGTTCTCGTAGGTTTTGACTTCGGCGTTTTTGCTGGACTAAAAAAATCACTATTGCCATGACAGCGAGTGCAACAACAGCGATCAGAACTAACATGAGTTGATGCTGATTCATTGCCGCCTCCCTTGGAGGCTATGGGATTCGGCATTAGAGGGATGTGTTGTATGGAAAACTATTGAAAGTAAAGGGAGGTAAAGGAACTACATGGATTGCCGTGGATCGGCTTAGGTCCGTGAAAGAACACTCGACGGGTACCTGGGTACTACTGTAATCTGCGCGGCGTCACGAAATTGCATCAAAATGATTGACTCAAATGCTGAGTAGGCTAAATAAGGCCGCGACACTTCTGCTGTTGACCATGGTCGGAGCACATTTCTCTGTAGCGCAACAGAGCAAAGTGGCTCCCGCTACAGCTACGACTAAAGCCGTCGCTGCTCCGCAAATTCCTTTGCTCGGCGCCGAGGATGGACTCGCCGTAATCGCCGCAGCGCTCGATTTTCGCAATCGCGCTTCCGATAAAGCAGACTGCTCTCATCTTGTGCACGATATTTATGAGCGCGCAGGGTTTTCTTACGCGTATGTGCCGTCAACGGATTTGTACTCAGGTACGGCGGATTTTCGCCGTGTCACCCATCCGCAGCCGGGAGATTTGATTGCGTGGCCTGGACACGTGGGAATAGTCGTCAGCCCTGCGCATCACACTTTCTATAGTTCATTGAATTCGGGTTTAGGGGTTGAGTCTTACGACTCGGATTATTGGAAGCAGCGGGGACGTCCGCATTTTCTGCGGTATGTGAAGGAAGCTTCAACAGTACAAACTGCGAGCACGAAAACTCCGACACTGAAGTCCACCAGCCTGGAAACAAAAACTCCATCGGGCGCGATGGAAGTGAATGACGCAGATGATGCTCCCGCCCCGGCAGTTCCGCAGAAACCCGAGCCGATCGAGTTTCCACGGTTGCTGGTAGTCGATTCGGCACGGCCGACGGCAGACGACATTACTGAAACCATAACGGCCGCATTGAGTCACGTCGCGGAGAGCTTAAAAGGGCGCAATATTTTTGCGCAGCCGCAAATGTTGGTTGTACTCCGCAACATTCAAGTAGAAAAAGTGAAGGTCAAAGGCGGTACAGGATGGGCGGATGTATCAACCACGGAATCGGCATCGCTGACAGGTGGGCAATCCAGTCTGAAAAAACGGCAGCAGAAACAGCGCTGGGTTTTGCGGCGTCGTGATGCGCAAAGTTGGGATATTGTGCCACCACAAGGAACTCTCTATCTAAATCATGACGACGCGGTACGGCTCCTGGCACAACAGTTGGCAGCCATGACTGCCGAGGAGACCTCCAGTGATGCTCGCCAGAAAGCGCAGCTGGCAGCGTTACTTGGTTCACTACTGCAAGTGAATAAGTAGATTTAAAGCTATCGAGCGACTGATTTCCCCGATACCACTTCATACTTCCCATTCACCTGTGCCAGTATTCGCCCGGTCCGCCTCATGTTGATGCAGTCATATTCGTAAACCGATCCGCAAATCAGGCACACCTGATAGTCGCGTCCATGGCCGCCGGTGTGGGGCCAGGAAAAGCGGTGTGGGCAAAGTTTTTCTATGAGCCGTCGCCAAAATGATGGGGGAGCCATGCAATATTAATCCTCTGAATCGCTATAAATTGCGACACGCGCCCGTGCATTGTAAGCCGGATTCACTTCACCAAATTACTGATTAGGGCAATTACCGAGGTGCATGGTAATGAGCGAGTGGTGACCCGCGCCACACGCTGTCCTAAAGCTACCCTGATTACCCGCACTTACGAGACAAGATTTAGCGGGGAAACTCGCCTACTTTACTTCTAGCCGATGTGCCTGACTTAACGCACACGGTAACAAGGGGTAACCATGGCCGCTCCAAATCCCTCGGTTTTACGGCGCAGTTCGCGGATACCGATGAACGTTCCCATCCTCGTCACCAGCATGGAAGAGCCACAGCCGGCTTTCTCTGAAGTATGCGAGACGCTGGTAGTCAACGCGCACGGCTGTTCGCTGCGCGCCTCGAACAAGCTGGACGCCGGCGCTCCTGTTGCATTTCCAAACCAAAGATGGCAACTGGACGATGGCCCACATCGTGGACTGCCAGCCGCTGGAATCCGGGCAATCCGGCTGGCTTCTCGGGCGCAAGGCTGGAGAAGCCGAATAACTTCTGGGGATTAGAAAGATACCCCCGAAGATTGGGCGC
>CAWBXL010000098.1:0-4569 GCA_963792305.1 uncultured Acidobacteriaceae bacterium
AAATTTTTTGTGCCAGCGCCGTATCGGCAGCATCCTGGATCTTGGAAAGTGGCAACGTGCTCGAAGTAAGCGCAAGCGTCAGAATCGGTGAATCTGCGGGATTGACCTTACTGTAAATCGGAGGATTGGGCAGATCGCGCGGCAGGAATGTCGTAGCAGCATTGATCGCCGCCTGGACTTGCTGCTCTTCGATATCAATGTTCTCGTCCAGATTGAATTGCAGAGTAATGATGGAACTACCCAGTGAACTGGTGGAGGTCGTCTGGCTCAGTCCGGGAACCTGGCCGAACTGGCGCTCGAGTGGAGCGGTGACCGACGATGCCATCACATCGGGATTCGCACCCGGATAAAACGTCACCACCTGAATGGTTGGGTAGTCAACTTCTGGCAATGCGGAAACCGGAAGCTCGTGATAAGCAAGTAGTCCCACCAAGGTGAGACCCAGCATCAGCAATGTAGTAGCAACTGGACGGAGAATGAAAAGCCGCGAGGGACTCATGACGCGCCTGGAGCGGGTGCAGCGCCTTGGGAGTTTCTGTTTCCACTGGAAGGATTGGCCCGCGGTTCGACCTTCATTTTTGGCTGGAGTTTGTCCTGGCCATCAACGACCACAACCTCTCCCGGCGCAACGCCGCTGGTGATCGCAACCGAATTGTTTTGTGTAAGCGCAATCGTGACGGGGCGGACTTCGACAGTCTTGTCCGGTTTCACTGCGAAAACAAAAGTTCCCTGCGGCCCACGCTGGATAGCGGCTGCGGGAATCACGGTGCTGTCCTTCCGTGTCTCGAGCAACAAACGGATGTTCACGAACTGGTTCGGCCACAGCGATTGGTCTTTGTTCTCAAAAACCGACTTCAATTTGCCTGTGCCGGTGGCCTGATCAATCTGATTATCAATCGTGATCAGTTTGCCGCTGGAAAGTTTCGTGCGGTCATCACGGCTGTAGGCATCCACTTCCAGCGTTTGTCCACGCATGTGCTGGGCGACTGTTTGCAACTGGTCTTCCGGCAAAGTAAAGAGCACTGAAATCGGCTGTAACTGAGTGATGACCAACAGCGGATTGGCGTCTGCGGCATGCACCATGTTGCCTTTATCAATCAAACGCAGGCCGATGCGGCCGCTGATCGGAGCAGTTACGCGGCAATAAACCAGGTTCAGCTTCGCATTATCAATCGCAGCCTGATCGGTGCGTACCACGCCCTCAAGCTGATCAGCGCTGGCACGCTGGGTATCAACCTGTTGCTTGGAGATTGCCCCCGATTGCTGAAACAAATCGTTGAAGCGTTGATAATTTATCTGCGCATCTTTCAGCTGGGCCTGATCGCGGAACAGTGCTGCCTGGGCCTGACTGAGCGCCACTTCATAAGGTCGGGGATCGATTACCAGCAGAAGGTCGCCCTGATTTACGAACTGCCCTTCCTTGAAGTTCACTTCCAACAATTGGCCATCTACCCGCGGGCGCACGCTAACGGTGTTAAATGCAGTCACCGATCCCAAGCCGGACAGATAAACCGGCATGTCACGTTTCTCAGCGGTAGCAACGCCGACGGGAACCGTTTGCTGGCCGGTCGAAGCCCGCGCAGTGGACGGGTCGGAGCGTGAGCAGCTCGCCAGCAAAATGCAAATAGCAAACAATCCCACGATTCGTATGTAGTTCGAACTAAATTTCCTCACCGAATATGACGGCAAAATATCGGCTGGCACAGGATCAATCACCTTGGCCCCTTGGGATTCCAGTAAATTACCGATTCCATTTGAACATAGTTCGACGTTCTGGGGAACCGCCTCGTTGTGAGGTATCTCACTTCTTTACAATAATTTACAGTAACCTCGAACTATTGCAACTGCACTGACATCAACCAGGAACTTTAATGAAACGCAGCTATTGTAAAGAATCGATTTTTCGTGGGGACAGGGTGTCCGGAGAAAAACTTTCGGCTACTGCTGGATCGCTTGTTTTAAGCTTGGCTTGACACCAACCGCTGCAATACTCGAGCTGTCCCAACCTCCGCCCAGCGCTTTGACCAACAACACTGAGGTTACCAGGCGCTGGCCTTGAATTTGGGCGGCAAGCCGCTCATTGCTTAGTACCTGTTCTTGCGCGGTGATTACATCCAGGTATGTGACCAAGCCACCGGTGTAACGTGCATTCGCCAGGGTCAACGAGCGTCCGGCGTCGGAAACTGCGCGCTGTTGCGAATCGGATGCAGAGGCAAGAGCAGTCAACCCGGAAAGCGCGTCTTCCACCTGTTGAAAAGCAACCAGGGAAGTTTCCCGATAGTTGGCCACGTTCTCGTCATAGACAGCTTTCGCACCCTCCAGCCGCGCATGGTTGCGGCCTCCTGCAAAGACTGGCTCCAATACGGACAGACCTATAGACCAGATAGCGCTAGGGACATCAACGAGTTTGACCAGGTCCCGGCTTTGAAAACCTCCCATGCCACCCAAAGAAATGCTGGGATAAAAGGCTGATCTGGCAACGCCAATCTGCGCGTTGGCAGAAGCGACTTCCCTCTCGGCAATGGCGATGTCTGGACGCCGCTGTAATAATTCTGAAGGCAAAGTCAGCGGGATGGCCGGCGGAAGCACATCTAATGCACGCACCGACGCTTTAAATCCGGAGGCTGGCATCCCTTGCAAAACTGCAATCGCGTGTTCGAACTGCGCGCGTTGTTGTTGGAGCAATGCCAGCTGTGTGTAGGAAGAATCCAACACGGTTTGCTGCTGGGCAACGTCTAACCCGGAGACTGCCCCACCCTGGTGCCGCTTGTCTACGAGATTCAGTCCTTCCTTCTCGAAATCAATTGCCTTCTGCACAACCGCAAGTTCTGCATCCAACTCGCGAAGTTGAAAATAATCGGCTGCAAGTTCGGAACTAACCAATAAGCGCACATTCTCTAAATCCGCTGCCGAGGCTTGCAGAGAGGCATTGGCCGCTTCCAGGCTGTGGCGGACACGTCCGAATAAATCCACCTCATAGTTCAAAGTGAAAGGAATATTGAAGACGTTTTGCGAAACAACGGTGGGAACAATACTCGCTCCATTCGTCGGACGATTTGCGGACAGGCGTTGCCTTTGGGCGTTCGCACCAGCATCAAGTTCCGGATATAAACCGGAGGCAGTGACCCGGGCAAAAGCGCGCGCTTGCGTCAGGCGAGCAGTAGCGGCCTTCAGGGTCTGGTTATTAGCCATTGCCCGATCTTCGTATTGATTAAGTTCGCTGTCGTTAAAAAGTTTCCACCACGCATCCTTGGGAAGCGCGTCGAGCGGAGTTGCCGGTTGCCATGGGACTGGAGATTGCCAGTTCTGCGGAACTTCGACATCCGGTTTCTTGTACTTCGGATTGCCTGCAAACGCAGCAATGCTCGACATGAAGATCGCCGCGATTAAGAAACACGACCTCATGAGCGATCGCCTGCCTTCGCTACATGCACTGTTTGGCCTTCTTCCAGTGAATCGCTGGGGTTGAGAATGATTGAATCGTTGGTATCCAGTCCACTGAGCACTTCGACATCAGTACCGTAGTCCTGGCCAATCGTGACCGGCTTCAGATGTACTTTGCCATCACTTCCGACGACTGCGGCGCGTGGACCTTCCGCACGGAATAATAGTGCGTTGACCGGGACTGACATCCGCGTAACGGCGACGTTAATAGCAAAATGCACTTGGGCATAAGAACCGGGAAAGAGCTTGCCGTCGCGATTAGGAACGTCGATTTCGGTGCGCAGGGTGCGGGTGGCAGGATCGATGGATTCCGCCGTGCGCGCCACTTTGCCGGAAAATTGTTGCCCTTGGAATGCGGGGAGTTCAATTTTCGCTACCAATCCATTGCGTATTGCTGGTGCATAGATTTCCGGAACTGCCACATAGACGCGAATCGGATCAAGTTGCGCAACTACAAAGAGTTCCTGGTTCGAACCGCTATTGCCGGCATTGATCAACGCGCCTATATCGGTGTTGCGCCGGGTAATAGTTCCGGCAAACGGAGCATAGATGTGTTTGAAGGACTCTAGTTGCTCGAGCCGGCGTACATTGGCTGTGGCCGAAGCTAAAGCTGCTTCTCCCTGGGTGGCCCCACTCGCTTTTTCATCGGTTTCCTGCTGGGCCACAGCGTCCATTTTGCGCAGAGTTTCCCAGCGCTCGGCCGATGACTTGGCCAAGCTGAGTTGCGCCTGTGCCTGATCACGCGTCGCACGCGCCTGCATCAATTCCTGGTCTACTTCAGGAGTTTCAATGTCCGCCAGCAACTGGCCTTTCTGCACTTTGCTGCCGATATCTTTGTACCAGCGTGCCAGGTATCCGTTGGTGCGGGCATAAATTGGAGATTCAGTGAATGCTTCCAAACTTGATGGAAGCATCAGATCTTGCTTTGGAGGTTCTGCTTTTGCCCGGATCACAATCACAGTGGGAACGGCGAGCGTCTCCGTTTCTTTGGCCAGAGCACGGCGCTCATCGAGACGAAGCAAGAGGGTAATTATGCCTCCCGCGACCAGCAAAATTGCGACGACCACCAGTACGGCATAACTTGGTTTCCGCGGTGTCGCGTGATTCGCTTCCGGAGATCCCGTT
>CAWBXL010000099.1:0-14850 GCA_963792305.1 uncultured Acidobacteriaceae bacterium
TGTGCTCACTGGAAAATGTGTTTACCTGAATACTGGTTTCCTGAATCGAGTCAGGCGTGGGTGTCAGATTCAATACGCCCTGACGATCCGCTGGTGACATCAAGGCCATCAACGACGTACTGATTGTTGTCCGAGCCTTGGCCGTTGGCGCTGGCGTCAACCGCTTCTTCCGTGGAGAAGTTATCCGCGCCTGAGCCGGGAGCTCCCGCTACGCGCCCGTTCCTAGTCCGGATACTCCAGGCGCCAACGTCACCAGTGTTACCAGGTTGCGGCCTGCAATCGGCAGCTGCGCCACCGCCTGATTCTCAAGAGTTAATCGTGTGCGGCTGTCCGCGGTATCTACTACCGGTGCTTCAGTGGTGACAGTAATTGCCTCGCTCGTCGAACCAACCTTCAAGCTTATTGGCACATTCAGGTTCTGCTCAGTCAGCAGGGTAACGTTGGCTTCCGCTTTCCTGAAGCCGCCGGCCTCCACACCGATCTTGTACGAACCGGGAGCCACGCTCGGGAAGGTGTAGTTGCCAGCGTCATCCGAAGTCGTGGTACGCGTCGCATTGGTGCCAGTGTTGACAAGATCAACTCTGGCCTTTGCCACACCGGCGTTGCTGGGATCCTCGACTATTCCTTGAATACTACCGCTGAACTGGGCGAAGCAGAGACTGGCGCAGAACATTGCAGACAGCAGCACCAGGCTGGCGCGAACCGAATGGGAGAAACTAGTAGGCATGTAGACTCACCTTTCTGTAGGAGCGGTCACGGCTCCTCAGGAACGGACTAAACTGTTACGAACACGATGTTTGTCCCGGGGGAGGATCTGTCAACGGCAATTCTGTACCACGTTGCCGTTTATTCAATCGGCAGGAAACCGGTATTACTGGACTGATTTCCACGCCGATCCCACCCGCGAAGATGCGCGTCTGCAGGGTTGACAGATGGAATGTCAGGCCTCTAGGATGCGCATTGGGTAAACGTTTACCCAAAGTTTTAAAACAGTGTGAGCGTAACGGAGTCTGGGTTGGTGCGCATGGTACAAATGTACTATTGGCACTTTAAAAAAACGTTCTCTGGGCGCTGTGCAACTGCTCTCGCCCTCGTCTCAGCTTTATTTTCCCTTCCTGGATGCACCCGAGGATCCAACACCATTGCTGTCATCCCACGGGCCTGTGGGACTGCCCTTTGGGAGCCGGCGCACGCTGGCGCCGCCCACGTGGCCCATCGCAAAGGGCTGACTCTTTATTGGAATGCTCCGGCACGGGAAGATGATGTGGCAGGGCAAATTGACCTTCTCGAGAAGGTGGTGCACCGGGGTTATGCGGGAATTATTATTTCTCCCGATCAGACTCTGCCGTTGCGCTCTCCCATCCGGCGGATCGTCTCTGCTGGTCTTCCCATCGTAGTGATGGGGACAAACCTGGGCATCTCCCCTCGGCAAAGTTTTCCTACGTGCTGAATGACGATGTTGCCGGCGGTCAAATGGCCGCGCGCCGTGTCGGAAAAATTTTGAATGGGAAAGGTTCAATCGCAATTCTGGGCATTAATTCGCAGCTTACCGGCATCACAGCCAGGGAACGCAGCTTCGAAAATACTTTGGAGCACGAATACCCCGATATAAAGGTGGCCGCCCGCAGGCTCGGTTACTACAGTCTTCCCCAGGAACAACAGGTGGCCGAAGACCTGCTCAATCACGGAGAGCCTATCGATGCCATCGTGGCGCTTTCCCACATCTCGACCAGAGGCGCATTTTATGCGCTGGTTGAGTTCGACAAAGTTCATACCATCAAACTGGTCGGTTTCGATCAGGACTTAATGCCACCGATCCGCACCGGCGGTATTGACTCCATCGTTATGGAAAGTACTTACGACATGGGACGGACCGCCATGGAAATCATGGATGCGCAACTTCACGGGCGCGGGGCTCCGGGTATAAGCCTGGTGCCGCCGCTACTCATGACAGGGGAGAACATAGATTCTCCGGAAATCCGCCAGCAATTAACCGCGAACTGGTGGGCAGCCCAATGACACGCTGGTTTAGATCGAAGACGGGCAGGGTCACTGGGTCCATATTTTTTGCAATTCTTCTCGCGACATTGTTTTCACTTCGTTGGTATTCGTCGCGCATTTCGCAGCAGCCGCTTTATCCCAAACCTTCACATCTCGAACAGCAGGACGATTGGCAACCTTTTGGTGGCGCGTGGGAGATGGTGGATGGCGCTATGCGCAACAACTCCGACGAGCGTGGCGCTGAAGACCATGAGTGGAAACACTCGCCAAAAACTATCTGGTGGAGGCCGACGTTCAACTTCTGGGCCAGTATGGAGACGCAGGTCTAATCATTCGCGCTACCAATGAGGAAGAAGGAGTTGACGCATACGACGGTTACTATGCCGGATCGCGCGATCTGCGATAATACATTGATCCTGGGTCGTGCGGGCTATGGTTGGATTGAATTTCAGGCCCGGCGGGTCATGCCTCGGGTTTATGCGCAGCAGTGGTATCACCTCAAACTGCTGGCTTTCGGTTGCAATATCGTGGCAGTTGCAACTTCCTCCACAGGGCAGACTACAACCGATGCCATACAAGAACCGAATTGTATTCAGTCCGGCCGCTTTGGTTTGAAGTCTTATCAAACTGGCGGTCTATGGCGAAACGTCCAGGTTCGCGCCGCCTCCTACCAAGATTTGATTGACATTACCGGGAACACAAAGATACCTCTGGCTGATCGCTGATCCGGTTGTAGGACCTACTGGAAAACCGCGCACAGATTGGGACCCTTTGCGCTCAGCCACCGAAGCCAAAGAACAATATCTGGAACCACTGTATCTCGACATGCGTGATCATCATGTCGATCCCAACGGACAACCCATCGCGGACCTACGCGCACTCGCTCCGTATAAACCGTCCCGGGTAACGATTCACGGTGTCGTCACTCTGACTTTTCCAACCTTGTTCGTGCAGGATTCCACTGGTGGCGTGGCAATCCAGAATTTTCATGCCAAGACTCCGCCGCAGATCGGCGATCAAGTTGAAGCCACGGGCGACGCCGAGTTGCATGATTTCAGTTCAGTCATAAAAGAGGCGGAGGTCCACATCCTCTGGTCCCACGCTCCTATTCATTCCATGGGGGTTACCGCTTCACAGGCGGCCACCGGTTCTTTCGATGCCCAATACATCGAAGTTGAAGGACGTCTGGAAAGTAAACAAGAAGAGCCAGATCACACCATGGTGTTAAATCTTGCGGAAGACAATCAATCATTCCAGGCCATCGCGACGGGGAGCAGCGGCGCACCTTTTATGCGGCTCAAGAATAAGAGCCGTCTTCGCTTGCGCGGGATTTGCGTTGTAGATTCGGCATACACACATGACCTTACGCCATTCGTGATTTTGCTTCCCTCGCTTAACGAAGTCGAAGTACTTGAAGGCCCGCCATGGTGGAGTACCGGGCATATTGTGGTTGCAATCATTGTGGTGCTGCTGCTCATCCTGGCCGCTCAGACGCTTCATCATTACGTTGAAAGATGGAGACTCATCGCCGTCCTGGATGAACGTCAACGTCTAGCGCACGAGATGCACGACACACTGGCTCAAAGTTTTGCCGGCATTGGATTTCAACTGCGGGCGATTCGTGACGAAATTGATGATCGAGGCGCCATCAATCGTGAGTTGGACCTTGCCTCCAATCTGGTGCGCCGCAGCCATGCTGAGGCCAAACGCAGCATTGCTGCATTAAGGCCGGAACTCCTGGAGTCCGTCGGTTTGCTGCGGGCACTGGAACAGAGCGCGCAGAGCATGGTGGCAGGAGGAAGCATACGCGTCACCGCCAGCGTTTCGGGTGTGGCGCACAGTATTCCAGTACGCATCGCCGACACGCTTTTCCGCATTGGACAGGAAGCCCTCGCCAATGCCGTCCGCCACGCGAATCCGAACCTTTTGTTGATTTCGCTCATTTATGATGAAGCGACTTTACAGCTGCAAATTGAAGATGACGGCAATGGTTTTGTGGTGGATGCAGATTCTGCCGGCTTTGGGATTCGTGGCATGAGAAAACGCGCGGACACAATTTCCGCCGAATTACATATCCGCAGTGGTCTGAGCCACGGCACAACCGTGCAAGTGATTGCGCCTATGCCTACCAAGCTGATGCGTACGTTGTGGCCAACATCCGTGTGGCATTTATTTTGGGAGCGTCGATTCCATGGACAAGAGACAAATAAAGACACCAATTCGCCTACTTATCGTTGATGACCACCCGGTAGTCAGGGCTGGTTTGAGCAGTATGCTGGGCAAACAACCCGGCCTTAAACTGGTCGGGGCCGCAGCCAGCGCTGAAGAAGCATTTGTGCAGCTTCAACATTGCCCAGTAGATATAATTCTGCTGGATTTGCGGATGCCCAAAATGAGCGGCATTGACGCTTTGCCGTTACTTCGCAAGCTGCCCTCTCCTCCTCGGGTTATTATTCTTTCCAGTTTCGAATTTGAGGAAGAAATCTACCGCGCGGTGCAGGCAGGAGCTCGTGGATATCTATTGAAAGAGACTTCGTGCGATGACATCATGGCGGCCATTACCGCTGTCCACGCCGGACGGCAACACTTCCCCCCGGCCATCGCCCGCATACTCTCAGACCGGACCCACCGTTCCAGCCTTAGCCCTCGCGAGTTAGAAATTCTGGAAATGCTCTCCAAGGGACTCACCAACAAGGAAATTGGCCGGGCATTTGGAATCAGCCGGTATACGGTTCGCAATCACATTAACAGTATCAACCAGAAGCTGGAGGTCTGCGATCGCACGGAAGCAGCCTCCGTTGCCATGAAGCAGGGAATCATATCCTTGGTCTAGTTGGAATGCATGAACTCATCTCAAAACCAGTATGGGACACATGTACTATGTGCTCTCTCGCAGATTGTCGTATCGTCCCATATATTGGGGCAAATCTATGAATAAGACGTCTCGTCGCAAATTTCTGGGAATTGCCGGTGCTACTGCCGGCGCCATTCTGGTCACACGCAATCTACCAGCTTGGGCTATCGACAAATCAGTTACCTTGGCTGTGGCTCCGCCACTTTCGGTATTCAACTATTCCCAGGTGCAACTGCTGGATGGGCCGATGCGAGAACAGTTTGATCACAATCATGACCTGTTCCTGCATCTCGACGAAGACGCTTTGCTGAAACCGTTTCGTGAACGTGAGGGCATGCCTGCCCCAGGGCCAATATGGGGGGATGGTATGACAACGACAACGACTTCAGTCCGCCGGATAATTTTCACGCATTTATTCCCGGGCACAGTTTCGGGCAATATCTTTCCGGGTTGGCGCGCGCCTATGCTGTGACAGGATCAAAACCAACCCAGGAAAAAGTTCATCGTCTGGTACGCGCTTTCGCGCAAACTGTCGAACCTCAGGGAAAGTTCTACGTGGACTACCATCTGCCTGCTTACACCTACGACAAAACCAGCTGCGGCCTGATTGATGCCCACGAATTCGCGCAATGTCCTGACGCGCTGGATGTCCACTGGCGCGCGACCCAGGCAGTGTTGCCGTATCTTCCGGAAAAAGCCCTCAGCCGATTGGAGCAACGCGCGCGTCATCACAACAGTGTTGCCGATACCTGGGATGAAACTTATACGCTCCCGGAAAATTTCTTTCTCGCCTACCAACGCAGTGGGAACTCACGTTATAAGGATCTCGCTGTCCGCTTCATCGAAGAAGATTATTTTGAACCGCTCGCCGAGGGCCAGAATGTATTGCCCGGCGAACATGCCTACAGCCACGTCAACGCTTTTAGTACTGCGATGCAGTCTTATCTCATGTTGGGCCAGGAAAAATATCTGCGCGCTGCGACCAATGGATTCCGCATGGTGCAGGAGCAAAGTTATGCCACCGGGGGGTGGGGGCCAGACGAAGCTTTCGTGGTGCCGGGAAAAGGGCTATTGGAAGCGAGTTTGGGAACAACGCACGCCAGCTTCGAGACCGTGTGCGGGGCCTATGGGCACTTCAAAATTACCCGATACTTGCTTCGGGTCACGAAAGACTCGCGTTACGGCGACAGCATGGAGCGTGTCCTCTACAACACAATTGCGGGCGCCAATCCAATCATGGCGGATGGAACCAGTTTCTATTACGCCGACTATAACAATAACGCCAAGAAGGTCCACTACAGAGATAAGTGGCCATGCTGCTCGGGAACATTCCCACAACTGGCCGCCGATTATGGGATCAGTTCCTACTACAACAGTTCGGATGGAATCTATGTTAACTTATTCTTGCCGTCTCGTGTATCTTGGTCGCAGAACAACACACCCTGCACCCTGACCCAGACCACTCAATACCCAACTGAAAACACGACGAAACTGGAGTTTTCACTTCCACACCCCGAAACGTTTACCGTGTATGTCCGCATCCCTGAATGGGCGGGCGCGAAAAGCACCATTTCTGTGAATGGAAGCCGCAGCGGTGACATTACGCCGGGAAAGTTCATGGCACTGCAACGCACCTGGAAAGATGGAGACCGTGTAGAAGTTGAATTTGAGATGACGACGCGGCTTGAAGTGATTGAGGCACAATTCCCTAACCGTGTCGCCCTGATGTATGGCCCACTCGCCTTATTCGCGGTGGGAGACATTCCCTCACGTATTACCCGCAAGCAACTGTTGGCGGCAACCAAAGTTGCTTCCTCAGGACATGATTGGCTGGTGCGTACAGACAGCGGCACTTTGACGATGCGCCCCTTCGCCAATATCATGAGCGAAAGCTATCGCCTGTATCAAACAGTAGAAGGTTGACCACTATACCTGTAAACGTACGATTGGCTCATCGAGCCTCACATGAGATGTAATTCCAGCAGGTAAGGGGCAGAATGATCGATTTCGCCAATCTGGAAGTGTGGTTTGTCACCGGAAGCCAGCATCTCTACGGCCCAGAAACATTAAAAAAAGTAGCGGAACACGCGGAGACGATTGCGCGTGGTTTGTCTAAATCCTCGCAAGTGCCAGTCAAGGTCATATGCAAACCGGTGATGACCGGCAGCGAATCCATTCTTCAGTTGTGCCTTGATGCCAACAATTCCAGGAATTGCATCGGACTGATCACCTGGATGCATACGTTTTCGCCGTCGCGTATGTGGATCGCGGGACTGCGATCGCTGACCAAGCCACTGGTCCATCTGCACACACAATTCAATGAGCAACTGCCGTGGTCAACGATTGACATGGATTTCATGAACCTGAACCAGTCGGCGCATGGTGATCGCGAGTTCGGATTTATTACCGCGCGGATGCGGTTAAAGCGGAAAGTCATCGTCGGGTTTTGGAAAGATGAAACCGTTCATGCGGAACTGGGCTGTTGGATTCGCGCCGCTTGTGCCTGGCACGATGCCCAACAACTTAAGATTGCGCGTTTCGGTGACAACATGAGAAACGTCGCCGTGACCGAAGGCAACAAAGTCAGCGCGGAAATCAAATTGTGTTACTCGGTAAGCGGATACGGCGTCGGAGACTTGGTGTCGCATATTGAGCAAGTAACCGATGCTCAAGTCAAAAAACTCGTGGCCGAATACGATGAAACTTACACTATCGCGGAAGAACTCCGCTCTAAAGGGAACAGACGTGAATCTCTCCGGGAAGCCGCCAAAATAGAGCTCGGGCTGCGGCATTTTCTCAAGGAAACAGGTTCTCACGCATTCACCGATACTTTTGAAGATTTGCACGGCCTGGCGCAGCTTCCGGGGATCGCCGCGCAACGTTTGATGGCTGATGGTTATGGCTTTGCCGCGGAGGGTGACTGGAAAACTGCGGCATTAGTACGGGCCATGAAAGTCATGAGCCATGGTCTCAAGGGCGGCGTTTCCTTCATGGAGGATTACACCTATCAATTGAACAACGGGGGGCAGGTACTTGGCGCCCACATGCTTGAGGTGTGCCCGTCCATCGCAGAAGGGAAGCCGTCGGTTGAGATTCACCCTCTTTCCATCGGCGGGAAAGAAGATCCGGTCCGCTTGGTATTTACAGCCGTCAGCGGAAAGGCAGTGAATGCTTCAATCGTAGATATGGGGAACCGTTTCCGGCTTATTGCCAATCAAGTGAATCTGATCAAGCCCGAACACCCTCTTCCCAAATTGCCTGTCGCACGGGCAGTCTGGATACCTGAGCCAAACTTGAAAGTGGCGGCGACTGCCTGGATTACGGCTGGCGGCGCGCATCACACTGCGCTGGCTTGTGCCCTGACGTTCGAGCATTTGGAAAATTTCGCCGAGATCGCCGGGTTGGAATGCCTGCTAACTGATCAGAACACTAAGTTGTCGGATTTCACCAAGGAACTTAGATGGAACGATCTGTATTACCACCTGGCCAGCGGAATATAGAAGATCGGGTGGTCCTCGATAAGAACGAAGGCGTTGTCAAGATAAACTAATCCTGGCCGGTGCGCGAGCACGGGTTGGGTTGCCAGAGAAAATTGAGGACCAAGACTCTGGATCTCACCATGAATCGACGTGGTTTAACCCGTCGTGGCTTTTTTGCTTGTCACCTCACGTGCGACGCGTAGTGCCATTTCACGCGCTGCGCGTAGTTTTCCAACCGGATCACTCGTGGGATAAAACTCCATCGCGATCATGCCGGTATAGTTCAGCTCAGCCAGTTTCCGAATGATGTTTTCATAGTTGATTTCACCAGTGCCGGGTTCGTGGCGGCCCGGTACATCGGCAACGTGCACGAGGGCGAGATGGGGCAGAGCTTTTTCTAGTTTTGCAATGAGATTGCCCGCGGCAATCTGCTCATGGAAGAAGTCGTAGAGCAGCTTGACTTGTGGGTGATTCACAGCTTGGACAATCTCCAGGGCTTCATCAACATGGGTCAAATAAACTTTTGGATTCTCCAGCGGGTCAATGGTCTCCAGCAGCAGACTGACTGGCTGACCATTAATCTTCTTACTTTCTGCGACTGCCACGGCCGCTTTCAGGCCATCAATACAACTCTGATGATGGGCTTCCGGCGGTAAACCAGGGACCTTATTCCCGGAAAGAACGATCATGGTCGGACAATCAATTCTTTCCATGATTGGCAAAGTGTTGCGGAACTCATCTATAAAAGCTGCACGCTCGTCTGGATTACACAGAGAATGTTTTATTCCAGCGGTACAATCGAAGGTAATTCCCAACTGTTTGCGTTTGGCGTTGTTGCGGCGGAAGTCATCTTCACTCCACGCGCTGTATTCACCCACTAATTCCACATTCTTAAATCCGGCTTCCGCCATCTTCTCCAGCCGTTGCTCAAAAGGCAGATCGCGGTAAACCGTCCATAGCATGATCGAAAGTCCGAAGGATGGTTCCGATACGGTGGGTTTGTCAGCCGCAGGTGATTCTTTGCCTAGTAATAGTGGCTGGTTGGCCAAGCCATAAGCTGCTGCAACAGTTCCTGCCATATTTCGCGCAAAGTTTCTTCGGTTCATGGCTTCCCCTCAAATGAGATTTTTTGAAATGTTGCTAGACTTCACTTCCGCTCAACCAGCGCGCGCATCGCGCCAGTAGAGATTCCACCATCAACCAATAAAGTTTGTCCGGTTACATATCGGCTCGACTCCGCCGCCAGGAAGATGACAGCAGCGTCGAGATCTCGAACCTCGCCGGGCCGCTTTACTGGGATTCTATCGGTAAGATAGTCCACCCATTCTTTGTTCTCGTATAAGACCCGGTTTTGGTCGGTGCAGAACCAGCCCGGGGCAAGGCAATTCACCGTGATGCCATACTTGCCCCAGTCATCAGCCAGACTCATCGTTAGCTGCCGGACGCCTCCACGGCTGGCCCCATAAGGGCCGAGTCCGGCATATCCCGCAACGCTCGTGACTGAACCTATATTTATGATGCGACCGTAATTTCGCGGAACCATACGGCGCGCCACTTCCTGCGCCACAAAAAAACTACCGCGCAGGTTGGTGTCGAGTATGAGGTTCCAATCATCCCAGGTGACATCCAGCGCAGGTTTGCGGACGTTGCAGCCGGCGTTGTTCACCAGGATGTCGAGGCGCCCATAAAACTTTTCCGCCGCCGCTGCCATATTCTGGATGCTTTGCAGATTCCGGACATCGAGTTCGAGAGAAAGAACACGCCTGCCAGTTGCTTTGATTTCAGCTTCGAATGTGGCCAGCGAGCGTGAGTCGCGGCTGGTGATAACTAAATCCGCGCCAGCCTTTGCCAGGGCACGTGCCATGTGTTGCCCCAAGCCACGGCTTGTGCCTGTGACGATGGCAACTTGTCCGCTGAGGTTGAAAAGTTCATTGGTCATGAGTCAATTATTTGCGTTGGGAGTAAGCACAACCTTCATCAAATTTGGTTCGCGCGAGTAGAGTCGTTCAAACCACCGCGGTCCATCTTCAAGGGGAGCGATAGCGGTGATGAGTGGTTGAACCTGGATTTTCCCGCTCGATACCAGTTCGATGGCTTGCGGATATTCTCCTGCGGATGCACAAGAGCCTTGCATACGTATCTGGCGCGTAACCACTTTTTGCAATGGCAATGTCACCTCGGCGGAGACGTTGCCAATCAACGTGACGGTCCCGCCTTTGCGAACGCAATTTACGGCGGCAGTCACCGTATCGTTGATTCCAACGGCTTCCAGTGCCAGGTCTACGCCTTGTCCTTTTGTCACATCAGAAATTTGTGTCGCCAAGTCTGGGCCGGTGGCGAGTAAAATTCCAGTCG
Source organism: uncultured Acidobacteriaceae bacterium (assembly GCA_963792305.1). Taxonomy (GTDB): domain Bacteria; phylum Acidobacteriota; class Terriglobia; order Terriglobales; family Acidobacteriaceae; genus CAWBXL01. The sequence continues at coordinate 10,690 of CAWBXL010000099.1, forward strand.
CTCCCAGGCTGGTGGCGAGTTCGAGTCGAGTAGCGTCAACGTCGGCGACATAAACACTCGAGCATCCGGCGACGCAAAGGGCCTGCATGGTCAACAGACCAATCATTCCAGCGCCGAGAACCAATCCAGTTTGTCCGGCTTTTACCTGGGAAAGCGAAACCGCATGAAGAGCCACAGACACAGCTTCAAGCATCGCTGCCTGAGGAAACCCCAGAGTTTCAGGCAGGCGATGAACAATGCGTTCTGGAACCGTTACAAACTCGGCGAAAGCACCGGCGCGACGATAGTCTCCACAGGAAACTCCAAGCACGTTGCGGCTGTCACAAAGATTAATTTCTCCACGCCGACAGTAATTGCAGACTCCGCAAAATACCGTGGAATCGAATGTTACCCGGTCCCCTTCAGAAACTTTTCGCACCTCTGACCCTACCGCTGCGACAACTCCCGCTGCTTCGTGTCCCATCACAATTGGCGGTATGCGTCGCCCGGATGATCCATCGTATCCATGCACGTCACTGCCGCAAATACCGCAAGCGGAAACCTGGATCAGTACTTCATCGGCAGCCGGAACGGGGGACGGAAGGTCAGTGATTTCGAGATGACGGTACCTTCGAGAGCAGTAGTGCTTTCATTTTCCTGACCAATCAGCGAACGAAGTATAACTCTCAACCCTTTGTCGTGCGGTACTACTTAAGTCGAGTTTATTGCGCGGAAGGGAGCACGACAGTGCGAACGATTTCAAATACGGTGTTCACAAAACTCTCGTCCAACGCAGCATGTTTCAGCATGAGTCGAAGATAGAGCGGGCCATAAAATAGATCGAGCATGAGGTCTGGATCAAGATCGGGGCGTATTTCACCATTTTTGATGGCTTGTCTGAGCAGATTACGCGCTTCTACCCGCCGGGGTTCAACCCAATGGGCTTGGAACGCTTCAAGTATTTCTGGTTCGGATTGGCCTGCACCTATAACAGTCCCCACGATCTCGCCGAGCGGGCTCTGAAATATTACCGCCCACCTTTTCATCTGCTCATGAATCGATTTCAGCACAGGCCCTGCCGAGGGAAAGCGCAATTCTTTTTCTACTGCTGAGGCAAACGCGGCGATCACCAGCTCTGCCTTGTTCGGCCACCAGCGGTAAACCGTGGCCTTGCCCACGCCTGCTCGGGCCGCTACTGCTTCGATGCTAAGTTCATTAAATCCCACGCGTTCCAGCAGCTTTAGAGTGCTGCGGATCACCGCTTTGCGGGCCTTTTCGCTGCGCGGGCGGCCTGGCCCACGAGCCTCTGCCCGGCGAGTTGTTGCGTATTTACGCATGACAATGTTTTACATTAACAAAAATAAATCCGATACGCACCGTCTCACATCTCATCTTTTATATACTAGTCTCTGAGACTTTGGATTCGCTGCATAGACTTCCCGTGCCAAGACAGAGGAAATAGTCGATGTGGATTGTTGCCCTTGCATTACGCAGGCCATACACGTTCATCGTGATGGCACTGCTGATACTCATTCTTACTCCAGTTGTAGTTCTGCGCACTCCTACAGACATTTTCCCCGATATCAATATCCCAGTGATCAGCATCGTCTGGGGATATCAAGGGCTCTCTCCCCAAGAGATGTCCGAACGTATCACAACTATTACTGAACGCGGTCTTACCACCCTGGTCAATGACATCGAACATGTTGAGTCCCAATCGCTCAACGGAGTGGCAGTAGTAAAAATCTATTTTCGCCCGTCCGCCAATATTCAAACTGCTTTAGCGCAGGTGACGGCGATCTCGCAAACAGGGTTACGTTTTTTGCCGCCCGGTTCCACTCCACCTCTGGTCATTCAATATTCAGCTTCCAGTGTCCCCATTCTGCAAATCGGCATGAGCAGCAAAACTTTGCCTGAACAGCAACTCAATGATCTGGCGATCAATTTCTTGCGCACTCAACTCATTACTGTTGAAGGTGCTGCGATCCCATATCCTTACGGCGGAAAATCCCGGCTGGTTTCGGTTGATCTTGACACCGCTGCCTTGCAGGCAAAACATCTCAGCCCGGTGGATGTAGTCAACGCAATCAGCGCACAAAACCTGATCCTGCCTTCGGGTACTGCAAAGTTGGGTGAGTTAGAGCACCAGGTGGAATTGAACTCCAGCCCGGAAACCCTCGCAGAATTGAACGATCTTCCCATCAAGACAATGAATGGCGCGACCATCTATGTGCGTGATGTCGCCCATGTCCGTGATGGATATTCCCCGCAAACCAACATCGTCCGTCAGGATGGTGTACGTGGAACGTTGCTCAGCATCATGAAGAATGGCGATGCTTCCACCATTGACGTGGTAAAGAACGTCCGCGCAATGCTTCCTCAAGTGGCCCAGACTTTGCCGGAAGACCTGCAACTGCGGCCTTTATTCGATCAGTCTTTGTTTGTTCGGGCGGCCATTCAGGGAGTATTGAGAGAAGCGCTTACGGCGGCCTGCCTCACTGCTGGCATGATTTTGCTTTTCCTGGGAAATTGGCGCAGTACTTTGATTATCGCCATTTCGATTCCGCTTTCGGTCCTCACCTCTGTGATCGTGCTCAGCGCTCTGGGAGAGACATTCAACATTATGACCCTGGGCGGATTGGCATTGGCGGTCGGAGTACTGGTGGACGATGCCACCGTAGAAATTGAAAACATTGAACGCAATTTGGGCATGAAAAAAGAATTGAAACAGGCCATCCTTGATGGCGCCCAGCAGATTGCTGTACCTGCGTTCGTATCTACGCTGGCCATCTGCATTGTTTTCGTCCCTATGTTCTTTTTGACGGGGGTGGCGCGCTACCTCTTTGTACCCATGGCTGAAGCTGTGGTATTTGCCATGCTTGCTTCTTATCTTCTTTCACGGACGCTGGTTCCAACATTGGTGATGTACTTATTGCGGGGTCATGAAGAAGATTCGCATCGAGCGCCTACGAACGTTTTCGGACGTTTCCAAGCGCGTTTTGAAAAATGGTTTGGCGGGTTGCGCGAATCTTACCGCGGAAATCTGGAAGTCGTGATGCATCACCGGCGCATTTTTGTTACTGGGTTCCTGGCATTCTGCGTGTTGTCCGGCGCATTGGTGTTTTTTCTCGGCCGCGATTTTTTCCCAACCGTTGATGCTGGACAATTCCGTTTGCATGTTCGCGGGCGGGCGGGTTTAAGAATCGAAGAGACGGCCCGCTTGGTGGATCAAATCGAGCAGGTGATTCGACAAGACGTCCCCAAGAAGGACGTCAATACGATTCTGGATAATATTGGTCTGCCTTACAGCGGTATCAATCTTTCGTATAGCAACTCGGGGACCATCGGCACTTCAGATGCAGAAATCCTGGTGTCGTTAAACTCTGGCCACCGTCCTACCGAGGAATATGTTCATTCATTACGCGAGGAATTGCCAAAGAATTTTCCCGGCGTGGAGTTTTTCTTCCAGCCTGCGGACATCGTGAGTCAAATCTTGAATTTCGGGCAGCCTGCGCCCATTGACGTCCAGTTATCGGGTGCAAATTACGAACAGAACTACATGATCGCGCAACAAATCGCGAATCGTTTACGGCATGTGCCCGGGGCAGTGGATGTTCATGTTCAGCAATTAATGAACAATCCTACCCTTCATCTGGATGTAGACCGCGTGCGCGCCCAGCAGGTCGGTCTCACCCAACGCGATGTGGCGCAAAACTTGCTGGTGTCACTCAGTTCGAGCTTTCAGACCACGCCCACATTCTGGCTCAACCCGAAGAATGGGGTTACTTACAGTGTGGCAGTAATGTCGCCACAATATCGAATTGATTCTCTTGAGGCGCTGATGAATACGCCCATCAGCGGACCTAATACACGTACTCCTCAGGTACTGGCGAACCTTGCTACGGCAACTCCTGAAACTTCTCCAGCGGTCGTCAATCACTACAACATTGCTCCTACTGTAGATGTGTTTGCCAGTGTGGATGGTCGAGATTTGGGTGGCGTCGCGGCTGACACTGAAGATATTTTGAAACCGTTTCAAGATCACCTGCCCCGTGGCACGCAAATGCATCTTCGCGGACAGGTCGAAACCATGCAGTCGTCGTATGTAGGTCTGTTGATTGGCCTGGTCATGTCAATTGTTCTGGTCTACTTACTGATCGTGGTCAACTTCCAGTCATGGCT
>CAWBXL010000100.1:0-21186 GCA_963792305.1 uncultured Acidobacteriaceae bacterium
TCGCGGACGCCCGGCCGCAGGTGCAGGAAGATCGGCGTGATCGAGACGGCGCCGGCCGCGAGGACGGCCTCGACGAGGCCGCCTCGAGGCGATCCTCGTCGTCGGAGATGCCCGGCAGGGGATCGGGGCGACGAGGGGACGCCGCACGGGATGCCGGCGTCGTTCAGGCGCCGGACGGGCCTCGATGCGCTGGCGCGGAGGCGGCGTGCCCGGCTCGGCTAGGCCGCACAGAAACGTCGATGGTGCCGATCGAGAAGTTGCAGCGGACGCGCGTGCGCTCGGCCGCGGCGGCGAGCGCACGGCAATTGGTGGTGCTGTTGTGTGACTCGTTCAGGTACGTCTATGCTCCGAGAAGAAAAGAGGTTGGCGATCTTGATGGGGTTTTTGATTGTCAAAGAGCTAAACGGATGGCGGAACACGCGTTCCGCAACGTACTATGATTGTAACATACGTGTCAAGTGCAATGGAGGAGATCGCAAGCCGAACTAATGCGTATTTTATTTTTTGAGAGGATAAAGTATTGTCTTTTCTTTATATTTGCCGCCTTGCGAAAATACCTAAAATTCATCATTCTGGCCCTCTTTGCCGTTCTGATCCTGTGGTTTTTTGGGCGAAATCTCGATTGGCAGGAGGTCAGTCAGACCTTCCGTCGTGCGGACCCGGTCTATATCATCATTTCGGTACTGGTTATCTGTCTCGGCTATTTGCTGAGGGCGATCCGCTGGCAGGTTCTGCTCGAGCCGATCACGAAGAGCAGCCTTAAGGAGTTATTTGCGACGACGACCGTCGGTTTTGCGGCGATCTTCCTGATCGGCCAAGTCGCCGCGATGACGTCCAGGCCGATGTGGCTGCCAATGCGGACCATCGCGTCAGGCCGTCAGCCACGCTGGTGACGCTCGTTCTGGAGCGAATTTTTCGATCTCGCGGCGCTCGTTGCCTTTTTTGCTTTCAATCTGCTCTGGATGTCGCCGCCGCCGGGCCGCGAAGCGGATTTTCGATTTATCGAATGGATCGGTTGGGCGATGCTGGCGGCGATGGTGGTCGGCTTTGTCTTGATCGCATCTCACCGAAGCTCGGAACGCTTCATCTCGTGGTTTGACCGTTTTACGACCCGGCGATGGATACGCGGGGCTGCAACGGCGTGATGGTCAGCATTCCTAAGGCAGCTTGCATCAGGCGCTCGACATTCTTCGCGACCGGCCCGAGATGTTTTGGCTCATTTTTTGGACGCTCGCCCTGTGGCTGTCGATCGCGATCCCGACCTGGCTTGTTTTATTGGCATTCAACACGCCATTCAGCTTTGTCGATTCGCTGTTCATTATGGGGCTCGCCGCCTTAGCTCGGTCGTGCCGACGCCGGGCGACACCAGCGGGTGCGTTTCACACCGCGACGGCCGCAAGCATTCTGCTGATCAAACCAAACATCCGGACCGAAGACGCTGCGGCGATGGCGATCGTAATGCATCTGGTGTATTTCGCACCGGCAATTATTTTCGGTTTGTATTATTATTTCCACGGCGATATCAGCATCGCCCGATTTCGAAGCCTTATATCAAGCGAAAGTGCGGTGGAGGAAATAGAGTCGGACTCGCCTGACTTTGTCGCGGAGTAGGCGGTTGGCGGTCGGCAGTCTGTGGTCCGCAGTTGAATGTTCATGGTATAGATGAGCTTAAACGGTCACAAAAGTTTGCGAGTGTATCAACTAGCCTATGAGCTTGCCATGGAAATCTTTCGTCTGACCAAGAACTTTCCTGTGGAAGAAAAGTACTCATTGACCGATCAGATCCGCAGGTCATCGCGCTCGGTGGCGGCGAATATCGCGGAGGGTTATCGTAAAAGGCAGTATCAAAAAATGATTGTGAGTAAGTTAGCGGATCCAGACGGTGAAGCGGCTGAAACACAGTCATGGCTGGACCTTTCGCTTGACTGCGGCTACATCGATCGCGAAACGCATGATCTACTTTACAGCCGTTGTGAATCCGTCGGCGGTGTTAGGAAACATGATTCAACATCCGGAAAAATTCGCGCCGCGAGGTGCACGATCGAATGACGAGATTTAACAACCGCCAACCGCTAACTGCCGACCGACTTTCGCAGGTCGCACCGACATTAACCAATCATTATGCTTTGTCCATTTTGCGGAAATCTTGAAGACAAGGTCGTCGACTCTGCGCGAGATTCGAAGGAGGGGGGTGCATCGATCCGTCGCCGCGAGTTGCCTGAATTGCGGCCGGCGATTCACGTCCTATGAGCGGGATCGACGAGATACCGTATATGGTCGTCAAAAAGGACGGCCGGCGTTGGCAGTATAGACCGGAGACAAGATATTGGGCGGTCTGCGTCCGCGCCACGGAAAAGCGGGCCGATATCGGTCGCGGCAGCTTGAGTCGATCGCCGACCAGATCGAAAAGGTCATCCAGGACTCTGGCGACCGCGAGGTTAATACACGACGAGATCAGCAAGATCATCATAGGCGGCGGCTGAAAGCTCTTGATAAGGTCGCGTATGTAAGGTTTGCGTCCGTCTATCTCGAGTTTGAAGTGCTGGAATTCATGACCGAGTTGAAAGACCTCGTCCAGTCTCGCCACGCAGCGCCCAAGAAGAAGAAAAGCAGGCGATAAAATATCCCGCAGTGCTTAGACCTGTATTATGACCGCGAGTTTCTTCTGGGGCCTACGATGTTCTCTATCTTCAGAAAACGGTTTCTCACAGAGAGCACAAAGGAGGCACAAAGAAAACGGAGAAAGACAATACGGAAATGTAAGGTTTGCCTTCTTTGTGAATTTTGTGCCGTCGCAGACTCTAGCTGAAGACTCCGGACTTTCAGCAAAGCTTTGCGGCTTCTTTGCGATCTTGGCGATCTTCATGAGAGAAATTGGTTTCACGCAAACTTTGCAAAGGACGCGAAGAGAGAGCCGATGTCAGCGAAGGCATCTGCAAACTGGTTTGCAAACGGGTGACGTTGCCCTTTGGGATTCGAGCCTTTTAACATAAAGGTTTATGGCCGAGACCGATGAATTCACTATAGCGCTGGCAGAGAGCGACGCGATCGAGCCGATGATGCAGATACCGTCCGAGCTGCCGGTGCTGCCGCTTCGCGACATCGTGATCTACCCGTTCATGATCGTGCCCCTGTTTGTTCGCGATCGATCGATCCGCGCCGTCGAACAATCGCTGAGCGAAAACAGGATGATCCTTCTCGTCTCGCAAAAGGACGTCAACAAAGAGGAGCCTAAACGAGACAATGTTGTTGTCACTTACTGGTTCAGTTCCTGTAAAAATCTAAAATGGATCCCCGTAAAGGGCGCAAAGAAAACTTAGTTTGACTCGTTCAAAAAATGAAGTTTTAAAAGTCTGGATTGCCGCTGGCCTCTGGCTGGCCATCATTGTCACGGAATCCAGCAAGATCGGCGGGATGAACAATACCGGCCGTATCCTGTATCCGCTTTTTCATTTTCTTTTTGGCATGGGACTGACCCGCTTTGAAGTCTGGCATCCCATCCTGCGCAAAACTGGACACTTTGTCGGGTATTTCATCCTGAGCCTGCTTTTTTTCCGGGCCTGGCGGGCCACACTTCCCAAGTCGCAGGGATGGGCGTTCACCTGGGCGCGTATTGCGTGGATGATGGCCACGTTGGTGGCTTGTCTGGATGAATGGCACCAGGCATACGTTCCCGGCCGCGGCAGCAGTGTGCACGATGTGGTGCTAGACAGCTCCGCTGCCCTGGCCGCTCAGGCCATCATCTGGTACTGGTTGCGGAATCGACGAAAACCAGACTCCACACTAGACGTGCGCGCCTTGGACTCAGTTGAATAGAGCATGCGATTTGCTACCATTTTCGTCTGGCAGATATCCCTAGTTGCTGGATGTTTATTGCTCACTGCGTGCCCGCACAAATCTCTGGTACAACCAACTCCATCCATCCACAATCTTGGCGAAACCGACTACGTGGATCTCCAAATTGGCTGGAGAATACGTGTGATTACACCGGTCATGAGTTCAGGTGGATATATTGTCCCCATGACCGCCAAAGTGGAAGGCAATGCTATCACCGTCACTACAGGAAAGGAGTTCCTTGGATATCAAACAGATTTCTACGATGTCCGATCGTCTAGCGATGGAATGATGAAAGTCAAATTTATTTACGGTGAAGCTGTGGTCCAGGGAAAGAAAACCAAACGCGCACAGCCGGCGTTACAGTTGCCACCACAAACATTAGACAAAGGATTTTTCAGGCTCGTCTACCTGACCCGTGTAAGCCAGCATGATCACGATATGGTTTTGTTAGCTTCCACTCATAAAGATTCACTGCACGACTTGACCAACAGTATCGTGGCAAACGTCTTGAACAATTGCGGAGTTTCCAAAGATTCTTCATGCACAGAAATTCCAAAAGGAGTTGGATTTATTGTGGAAGAAGAAGTCCGAAAGAATGGTCAAACCCAGTGGGTATCGAGATAACGTGGTTTAATACATGGAATCGTACTTGGTGACGGCCCAGTCACCTGACCTGTGATCGAGAGTTACCGAAAACAATTCATCGTAGGTATCTTCGTGGCCGGGATTGTCCAGCCGGGTGCCGCGGTAGTGCAAGATCCGCAGCGGTGGAGAATCTTCCCACTCCACCAGTTCCCATTTGCGCAGCGGGTGTTTTGCTTCTGAGTCGCAAATAAATTTCGCGTATTTTTTGCGGTAGTCCTTCTCCCAGTCAGCCAACTGCTTGTTGCAGTCTCCGTCTCGCATGGAGCGGATGAATTTATTGGCCGAACGCTCGGAAGCCCGGTCACGCAAGGGGTTCAGAGAAATTGAGTTTGGGATTCCGGAAAGCGGATCTTTGTCTTCCGAACGAGACAGCACCGGCGGCTGGTTGTTCAGCCACATCAGGTAGCCAAAGAAAACCAGCAGCAGCAGCACTCCCGCGCTGACGGCGATGATGATCTGTGTCCGGGAAAATTGCATGTTTGGGACAGTTTAGGTGTTAAAGGGAGCCAAGGCGAGATTACCGTCGTCAGCCCCGGAAGGCCATGCCCCCGTGGTATAAGCGCAACAAAATCAAGGGAGAAACTCATTCCAATGAGCCGGATCGATTCCTTCCAAGGCTTGGTAAGCTCCCGTCGTACCTTGATAGTTTTCATCAACCGAAACCCAGACGCGCTGGTTGGTCCTAACCACAGGGACGGCAGTTATGAATAAGTATGAGTGTCCATTCAACTCAAATGAGATCCGATTAACGCTAACTTTGGCCTCCACCCCTCCCTCCAAAGGCGACAAAGACATTTTCCAAAGCCCTTTTCCATGTACATACATCAATGCACCACTCTGGCCCATCGCGCCGCTATTTTCGAAATCGAACCAAATTTTTTTGTCGCGAAGTAGAAGAGGCGAGATGAGTTGCAGTTTGCCAGGTTTCGGATCCATTTGGATGTCAGGGTCCAGTGTGAATGCTGGCGGCAAGTGATCCATGAGTTCGCCTGACAGAGTCATATCTCCCCAGCCTGCGATGTTAACCTGCAAATCCTGACCAGGAGTGATCCAATAATGCTTTTCCTCAATCTTCTTGAGTTCATCCAATATATCGATGGAAACAGTGGGATCAAGCTGTTTATACTGCGCGTGAACTCCCAGTTCAATTTGATCTCCATTCTGAGAGAGAGTCTTTACCAAAAGAATAAAATTCGGCGAAACTACTGCCGTACAAAGGTTTTGTTTTTCATCCACCAGTGACAAAGCACATCGGTTAGTTAGTCCGGTCGGTAGTTTATAAGTCAGCAACAAAACCGAGCCGTGGGTTTGTGCACGGACCTTGCTCATTACCAACCCCGAGCCCAACGCCACAATGGTTATAAGCAATAACGCAAAGGCGAACCTTGGAATTCGCATAGTCTCCCATCCTTTTCCCCACCAACTCGGGACTTTACGCTGAGTTTGCTGCCAAGCTCCCTCTCGCACTTCTCCGGCATCCACGCTCGCCAGGCGGCGCAATTCCACTCCGATTTTCAAATAGCCATTCACGCGTTCGCGGCATGACTCGCATGCGCCGATGTGTTCCGCCGCGTCGGATGGAATCCGTTCACCATCACACAGCGCGGAGAGATGTTCGTGGACTTCTTCGCACTTCATGCTTCCTCCTTTATAGGGGCGCCGTTCCATATCTTTCGCAGGGCCTCACGCGCAGAAAACAATCTTGACCTTACCGTTCCCACGGGTATGGCCAAGATGCCTGAAAGTTCGATATAGGAATAACCTTCGACTTCCCGCAGCCACAACAACGTACGTTGTTCCTCAGAGAGGCAATGCAACGCGTCGGCCAGCATAGAAACTACTTCGCCTCGTTGCGATACCGGTTGCTCTTCAATTTCATGAGATTGCGGATTCTGAGAACGCCACCACTCGGCAGCACGTTTTCGAGCAATTCCGTAAAGGTAGGCGCGAAGAGTGCCGCGTTCCGGCTGAAATCCGTTCGGCTGCCGCCAGATTTGGGTGAATGTTTCCTGCATAAGGTCCTCAGCCGTTTGTGGACTTCCTACCGCGTGTTGCAAAAATGCGCGCAGTCGCAGCGCATTCTCGCGATAAAAAGACTCGAACGCGTCCGCATTCCCGCGGTGGATCTGCCGCCAGAGTTCAGAGTCATCCATAAATCGCTTGCTCCACCACCCCTGTATTCGGGATTGTGGGCCAAAAAGTTCGTTGTATGACGAAGAAATTTATGGTTTACCCGGGGAAAGAAAAAGGCCGGACAGAATGCCCGGCCTTGAATGGATATGCTGGCTGCTGGTTATTCTTTCTTATCGTCGTCCTTAACCGGCTCAACGCCGCCATCGTGCTGCGCCTGAGCTTCCGCTTCTTCCATGGCCTTCTTGGTTTCGGCGGCGCGCTTGGCGCGGGCTTCGGCGCGTTTTTCTTTCTTTTCTTCGATCAGCTTTTCGCTGCCGATGAATTCGATGAACGCTTTTTCGGCGCCATCGCCTTTTTGCCATCCGGCGCGGGTGATGCGTGTGTAGCCGCCTTCACGGTCGCCGAAGCGTGGGCCGATTGAGTCGAACAACTTATCAACCGCAGCTGAGGTCATCAGGTACGAATGTGCCTGACGGCGCGCCGCGAGGTCACCCTTTTTCCCCAGGGTAATCATCTTTTCGACAATCGGGCGCAACGCTTTCGCCTTGGGCACAGTAGTTTCAATGCGCTCTTCAAGAATGAGCGACGTGGCCATATTCCGCAACAACGAACGGCGGTGGCTAGTGGTACGTCCGAGTTTGAAGCCTGCTATTTTGTGACGCATGGTTTCCTCAGTTCAAAAACTTTGGGAACTGAGAATCAGTTTTTTAGTTCCTGGTTCTCAGTTCCCAGTTGTTTATAGATCGTTGTCTCCGTATGCCGACGCTGGCAGTACCTGGTTGGAAGTGGGTCCGGGGACGGCATTACCGTGCTCGTCAATCTTCATTCCCAGGCTCAAACCCATCGAGGACAGGATCTCTTTAATTTCGTTCAGTGACTTGCGGCCAAAGTTTTTGGTCTTGAGCATTTCGGCTTCAGTCTTCTGCACCAGCTCACCGATAGTCTGGATGTTGGCGTTCTTCAGGCAGTTATAGCTGCGAACGGAAAGCTCCAGTTCCTCGACCGATCGGTTCAGGTTTTCGTTCTTGATTTCCGGCTTGCGGTCGTCGGTGGTGGTTGCGGTCTCGATGTCTTCTTCGAAGTTGATGAAGATGTTCATGTGGTCCTTCACCAGCTTCGCCGCCAGGCCGATGGAATCAGCCGGGGTGATGGAGCCATTGGTCCAGACTTCGAGGGTCAGCTTGTCATAATCGGTGATCTGTCCGAGACGCGCTGCTTCAACCGTATAGTTACACTTGCGCACCGGCGAGTGGACGGAGTCGATAGGAATGAATCCGATGCCGAGATCATCATCGAAGTTCTTGTCGGCGGAGACATATCCGCGACCGCGCTTTAAGCGCATTTCCATATCGAGCTTGCCGCCTTCGCTGACGGTAGCGATGTAGACATCTTTGTCCAACACTTCAACGTCGGCATCGGCTTCGATCATGCCCGAGGTCACAACACCGGGCTGGTCTGCGCGAAGATAGATTGCCTTCGGCGCATCGCCGCTCAACTTGAAAGGAATCTGCTTCAGGTTAAGGATGATGTCGGTTGCGTCTTCCACGACTCCGGGGATCGACTGGAACTCGTGCAGTACGCCTTCCACTTTCACCGCGGTGATGGCTGCGCCTTCGATCGAAGACAGCAGCACGCGGCGGAGCGCGTTGCCGATGGTGGTACCGAAGCCGCGTTCAAACGGCTGGGCCCAGAAGATGCCGTATTTGTCAGTTAAGGTTGAAGTGTCAACTGCGAGGCGTTTTGGTTTTTGAAAGCCCTTCCACAACATGGTGTATCTCTCCTTCGGCCGTTTGGCTCAGAGCTGGCTCCCTGAATCGGTCCGGATTCAGGTCAAGCGCCAGCACAGGCTGATCTGGCTCGAAAAATGGACCAATAAAACTGCCGTTGGTCGCTGGTCTCTAGCCGCTAGCCTGTTGTTTTGGCTAGCGACCAACGGCCAATGACGAACGACTATTTGCTGTACAACTCGACGATCAACTGCTCGTTGACCGGCTGCTGGATATCTTCACGCTTCGGCAGTGAGAGGATTTTTCCGCGGAAGTTGTCGCGGTCAATCTCCAACCAGTTCGGGGCATGCTGATGTCCGGCAAATTCTTTCGCCGCCTCCAGGATTACCAGCTTCTTGCTGGATTCGCGGATGGTAATTTCATCACCGACATTCACCTGATACGACGGGATGTTCACCTTGCGACCATTCACCGCGACGTGACCGTGACGCACCAGTTGGCGCGCCTGACGGCGGGCGGTGCCAAAACCAAGACGGAATACAACATTGTCCAGGCGCCGTTCGAGCTGCTGCAAGAGCAACTCACCGGTGACACCCTGCGAGCGCGCAGCCTTCTCGAAGTAGTTGCGGAACTGGCCTTCCTGGGTGAAGTAAATACGCTTGGCCTTCTGTTTTTCGCGCAGCTGCAAGCCGTAACCGACAACTTTGGTCTTGCGGTCCTTGCCGTGCTGGCCGGGAGCAAAGTTGCGCTTTTCAATAGGGCACTTGTCGCTGAAACACTTGGTGCCTTTGAGGAACAGCTTAATGCCTTCGCGGCGGCAAAGACGGCAGACGGGATCGGTATAGCGTGCCAAATTATCTTCTCCTTATAGATGATCGGTTTACAGGTTTGGCTTCACCCTTCCTCCCGATCGAAAATCTTAGCTTCTAGCCGCTAGCTTCTAAGCTAAACCGAGCCGCCGTTTCGAGGCTACGATGAACTTTGTTCTTACACTCTTCTACGCTTCGGCGGACGGCAACCGTTGTGCGGCATGGGAGTGCTATCGCGGATGGTGCGAACTTCAATTCCAGCAGCCGCGAGAGCGCGGATTGCGGACTCACGTCCAGAACCCGGGCCGCTAACGCGGACTTCGACCGTGCGGACGCCGTGATCACGCGCCATGTTGGCCGCGCCCGATGCCGCTTGTTGCGCGGCGAACGGCGTGCCTTTACGCGATCCGCGGAAACCGAGTGAGCCGGAGCTCTTCCAGGAAAGCACATTCCCATTCGGATCAGTGATGGTCACGATCGTGTTGTTGAACGAGGCCTGAATGTGCACCACGCCGAATGGAACGTGTTTGCGTTCCTTCTTCTTGAACGTTTTCTTTTTGCCTTTTTTATCCGGCGCTGCTGCGCCGGCTGTTCCTGCCGCTTCTGGCTTTGCCATATTAGCTCTTAGCTCCTGGCTTTAGCTCCTAGCCAGAGGCTAGAAGCTAACAGCTGTCTCTCTACGTCTTAGCTGTCGACTGCCGCTTGATCGCGACCGTGCCTTTACGCGGACCTTTGCGGGTACGCGATTGGTGTGGGTCCGCTGTCCACGGACCGGCAAGTTGCGGCGGTGACGGTATCCGCGATAGGAACCGATCTCAATCAGCCGCTTGATGTTCATCTGCACTTCTTTGCGCAGATCGCCTTCCACCATGCCTTCTCTCTCGATGACAGTGCGGATACGGTTGACTTCATCTTCGCCGAGGTCCTGAATTTTTTTCATGGGATCCACTTTGGCCGCATCGAGGATCGATTGGCGCGCGCGGTGCCGATGCCGTAGATGTAGGTCAGTGCGATGTAGGTAGCGCTTGTTGCGCGGAAGATCGACGCCTGCAATACGTGCCATGTCTTATCCCTGCCGCTGTTTGTGTTTCGTGTTGGTGCAGATCACCCGCACTACGCCCTTGCGGTGGATGACTTTGCACTTGTCGCAGATTTTTTTTACTGATGCTCTAACTTTCATAATCCCTCTGTTCCTAGCTGCTCAGCTTTGAGCTAAACCCTATTTGGCTGGAAGCTAGTAGCTAGCGGCTTTATTTATACCGGTACACGATGCGGCCGCGGTTCAGGTCGTAGGGTGAAAGCTCCACCGCTACTTTGTCGCCGGGCAAAATGCGGATGAAGTTCTTGCGCATCTTGCCGGAGACGTGCGCCAGTACCTGGTGATTGTTTTCCAGCTCCACCTTGAACATGGCATTGGGCAGGGGTTCGATCACCACTGCCATAACTTCGATCGCGTCTTCCTTGCTCATTCACCTCCAAATCAGCTTCTAGCTGCTAGCTTCTAGCAACGCTTAGCTAAAGCCAGAGCTAGCAGCTAGCAGCTTACTGCGTCAAAATCACCGGGCCGTTTTTTGTGACCGCCACGCAGTGTTCAAAGTGAGCGCTGGAACTTCCGTCCATCGGTGACCGCAGTCCATTTATCGTCCAGGACCCCGCTTCCGGGCCGCCCGACATTCACCATCGGCTCGATCGCCAGCACCATGCCTTCTCTCAGCTTGGCGCCATGACCGCGCGTGCCGTAAGTTCGGGACCTGCGGATCTTCATGCAGCTCGCGTCCCGATACCGTGTCCTACAAACTCGCGGACCACGCTGAACCCGTGGGCTTCGACGTATTCCTGTACTGCCGCGCCAACATCGCCAATCGTATTTCCAACCTGCGCTTGCTCGATCCCCTTGTACAGCGTTGCTTCCGTTACCTCGAGCAACTTTTGCTTTCCGGCGGCAGCGACAACTCCACGGGCACGGTGATCGCCGAATCTCCGTAGTAGCCGTCGATCACTACACCGCAGTCGATCGAAACAATGTCGCCTGCTTTCAGTACCCGTTTAGCCGACGGGATCCCGTGAACAATTTCTTCGTTCACTGAGGTGCACGCACACAGGGGTAATCGTAGTAGCCCTTGAACGCCGGTTTTCGCCCGTTCTCTGAATCGCCTTCTCGGCGATCCGCTCAGGTCCATGGTGGAAACCCGGGAGCAACTATGGCTTTCACCTATTGAGAACTTCGTCGGACGATCCGTCCGGCTGCGGCGCATCTTCTCGATCTCGCCGCCGACTTACAGACTATTGCCATGCTCTAATTGCGCTCGGAGTGCGTCCGAGTCACCTTAAACACACTCGACTGGCTAGGTCGCCATCAACTAAACCAGGCGTCCGCGCTTACGGTAATAGTCCGCCAGCGGAAGAGTCTGGTGTTCGTATGCCTTCAGCCGCTCTGAGATCACTTCTTCGCGGTCGTCTTCGCGCATGACCAGCTGGAGCCATCACAATCGCATATTCAGGTACTCGCGGAGGCTAAGGTGAACGTTATAGATCGTTCCACAGGCAGGACAAACCGGCGCCCGGTAAGCCGAAGCAATAACTCATTATAATCCACATCGATACTCACCACAACGGGGTGGCATTTCTCACTTCCGGCTTGTCAAAGAACTTATCTTCCAGCAGAGCTTCCAGCCAGCCAGCCTGGGATGGCGTACGCGGGAAGCCATCTAAAATATAGCCGCGATCGCAGTCTTTCTCGCTGAACCGCTCGGAAACAATCTCCGTAAACCAGATCGTCGGGGACCAGTTCTCCCCGCGTCCATGATGGAAGCTGCGGTCTTTCCCAGCTCGCGTTCCTTTGCTGACATTGTCCCGCAGCAAATCGCCGGTGGAAACCTGCGGGATGCCATAGTGACCCGCGATCAGCTTGGCCTGTGTACCCTTCCCCGCACCCGGTGCGCCGAACAAAATTATCGGTCCGATTATGCGCGAGGTATCAAGTTGCCATCGACCTGGCCCTCTTACTGCTTCCTCTTTTTCCAGACTGCCAGCCAGCACGCCTGCTCAAGCCGCGTTACGGCAACCTCAAAATTCTCATCTACCAAATACGGCGGCCGCGAATGCGCCCACTGCGCGGAGTAAAGCCGTCGTAGTGACGCATGATCAACTGCGCTTCGATCTGCTGCACCGTGTCCATCGCCACGCCCACGACGATCAGCAGCGAAGTACCGCCAAAATAGAAATTCACGCCCAAACCGTTGGTGACCCAGGCCGGCAAATGCTCAAAGAAGCCCCCAGCGCACCCGGCAAATGGTTCAGCTGGATACCGGCGATCATCCACTCAGGAATGAACGAAATCAGGATCAGGTACAGCGCGCCGACCAGCGTAATGCGGGTCAGAATTTCGTTGATGTTGTCCGCAGTGCGCTTGCCGGGCCGGATGCCGGGAATAAATCCACCGTACTTCCGCATGTTGTCCGCAACTTCGTTCGGATTGAAGACAATCGAAACATAGAAGTAGGCAAAGAAGATGATCCCGACGGCGTAGAACAACTCGTACATCGGCTCGCCCCACTTGAGCTTATCGAGAAGCATCCAAAGTATCGGTTGTCCCTGCAGAACGAAGCCAGCGTCTGCGGCAACGTCAGAATCGATGAAGCGAAGATGACCGGCATGACGCCGCCCGCGTTCACTCTCAACGGCAAGTGCGTCGATTGCCCGCCCATCACTTTGCGTCCCACGACTCGCTTGGCATATTGCACCGGAATACGACGCTCGCAACGCTCCACATAAACGATGAACGCCACGACCACGACCATCATGACAATCAGCAGGATCATGGCGGGAGCGGTGAACGCTCCCCACGCATCGGTGCTGGACTTTGTCGTAGAGATCAACAACGCCGCGCGGCAAGCCAACCACGATACCGGCGAAAATCAGCAGCGACATGCCGTTGCCGATGCCGCGTTCGGTAATCTGCTCGCCCAGCCACATGATGAACACGCTGCCCGTGGTCAGCGTCAGCATCGTCATCAGGATGAAACCCAGGCCGGGGTTGCTCACGAACGCTACGCCGCCGTAGTCTTCTGCAAGCGTGAACGCAATACCAAACGACTGACGGCGCTGAGGATGACGGTCAGATAGCGCGTCCACTGCGTGATCTTCTTGCGCCCCAGTTCACCTTCTTTTTGCAACTTCGCCAGTGGCTCATAAACCACGGTCAGCAACTGCAAGATGATCGACGCGGTGATATAGGGCATGATGCCCAGGGCGAAGATCGTCAGACGGCGCAGCTGGCCGCCGGAGAACAAATCCACGAAGCCCAGGAACTGCCACGGTTCTGTTCGAAGAACTGCTGTAGTAAGTCGGCATTAATACCGGGCGTGGGAATGTGCCGCCGAGCCGGTACACGGCCAGCAGGCCAAGCGTAAAAGGATGCGCTTGCGCAGGTCGGGAATGCGGAAGATGTTGGCCAGCTTTTCAACATGAATCTGTGGCCTGCCATACCGTGCACGATCGAGCTCGCACTATGTTTACCGCTCTCGGCTACGAACTTCTGCCTTGCCGCCGCCTTGGCGATCTTTTCCTGCGCCGACTTGGAGAACTTGTGCGCGTGCACGGTGATGCCGACTTCAATTCGCCATCGCCCAGAACTTTGACCGGCAGTTCTTGCTTCACCAACCCAGCTTTAAAACTTCGGGTGTGATGGTGGCCTCGCCCAGGCCGCCAAGCTTCTCCAGGTTCACGACCTTGAATTCCTTCTTGAAGATGTTGGTGAAACCGCGCTTCGGCACACGGCGGTGCAGCGGCATCTGGCCGCCTTCAAATCCGCGCATCATGCGGGAACCGGTGCGCGAGCGCTGGCCCTTGTGTCCACGGGCAGAGGTCTTACCCATGCCCGAGCCCATACCACGGCCCACGCGCTTCTCTTCTCCGACGCTCTTCGGTGCTCGGATTGACAATTCGATAAGATTCATGAATCTGCTTTTCCTGCGCCAACTAGCCTCTACTGTCACGTTTCAACCAGATGCGGCACCTTCGCCACCATGCCGCGAATGGCAGGCGTGTCCGGGCGCTCGATGATCTGGTTGAGCCGGGTAAATCCTAAACCTTTAATCACCAGCTTGTGTTTCACCGGCGCCTGAATAGCGGAACGCACCCACTTGAGGTGCAGCTTGCCGCCCGCTTTGCTCGCTGTCTTTGCCATGATTACAGCTCCTGGACTGACTTGCCACGCAGCGCGGCAACGTCTTCTTTATTCTTGAGTCGCTTCAGCGCATCAAATGTGGCTTTGATCACGTTGTGCGGGTTGGTGGTGCCGATGGACTTGGTCAGCACGTTCTGAATTCCGACGGAGGTCATCACCGCGCGCACCGCGCCGCCCGCAATCACGCCCGTTCCTTCAGGGGCCGGCTTCAGCAGGACCTTGCCGGAACCGTAGCGTCCCAGCGACAGGTGCGGAATGCTGGTCTGGGTCAGGTTGACGCGAATCAAATTCTTTTTAGCCGATTCAATCCCTTTGCGGATGGCCTGGGGAACTTCCTTCGCTTTGCCCGAGCCGTATCCAACTACCGCGGAACTGGGATCGCCGACCACGACCAGCGCGGCAAACGACATGTTCTTGCCGCCTTTGACAACCTTAGTGACGCGGTTGATGGCGACCACCTGGTCTTTCAACTGGTATGCGCCGGCGTCGAGTTTTTTTGTGACTGTTGGCATTCGTAAACCTAGCTTCTAGCTGCTAGCCTCTAGCTAGGAGCTAGAAGCTAGAAGCTTTCTTTTAGAACTGCAATCCGGCTTCACGCGCGGCATCCGCCAGAGCTTTCACCCGGCCGTGATACAGATAGCCGCCGCGATCGAACACAACTTTCGAAATTCCCTTGGCCTTGGCTTTTTCGGCGATGGACTTGCCGATCTCTTTCGCCGCCGCCACGTTTCCGCCTGCTATGCGATGACCTTTTTTCCCGACCGCCGAACTGGCCGAGATCAAGGTCTTGCCCGCGAGATCATCGATCAGCTGGACATAAATATGGTTTACCGAACGGTATACATTCAAGCGCGGCCGCTCAGAGGTTCCCTGAACTTTTTTACGGATGCGCGTGTGCACAAAGCGCCGGGTCGCGTTTTTTGATAATTTACTCAGCATTATTTCGCCCCCGTCTTTCCGACTTTCTTCTTCAACTGCTCGCCGGTGTAGCGCACGCCCTTGTTCTTGTAAGGATCGGGCGGACGCAGGCTGCGCATTTCCGCCGCCACTTGTCCGACCTTCTGGCGGTCGATTCCGGTGACGGTCAAGTGCGTCTGCTTGGGATCGACTCCAACTTCAATTCCCGAGGGCAGCGGATATTCGATAGGGTGGGAAAATCCCAACGTAAACACCACCATCGATTTGCCCTTCAATTCGGCGCGGTATCCGATGCCGACGATGTCCAGTTCGCGGGTCCAGCCCTTGGTGACGCCTTCGACCGCGTTGTTGACCAGCGCTCGCGCCAGTCCGTGGACAGCCGCCTGCGAATCATTTTCACGGACCGCTAGCAGTTCGCCATCTTTTTGTTCGAGACGGATGCCAGCGGGTATCAGCGCATCCACTTTCCCCTTGGGCCCCTGCACGGCAGCGATATTGCCTTCGACCTTAACGGTCACTCCCTTGGGGAGCGGGATCGGTTTTCTTCCAATTCGTGACATAGCTCTAAGCTCTCTCTACCAGACTTCGCACAACAGCTCGCCGCCCACGCCTTCTTTGCGGGCCTGGCGTCCGGTCATCACGCCGCGGGGCGTGGTCAAAATGTTGATGCCGAGCCCGCCCAATACGCGGGGGATCTCGGTACGGCGCACGTAAACGCGACAGCCGGGACGCGAGACGCGGTCGAGGTTCGAAATCGCCGCCTCATTGTTGTTGCCATACTTCAAATAAATGCGCAGGACTTTGTGGCCCTCTTCTTCGGTAGGCTTGAAGTTGGCGATAAACCCTTCCTCTTTCAGGATGCGGGCAATCTCTGTCTTCAGCTTGGAAGTCGGGACATCTACTTTTTGGTGCCGGGCGCGTATCGCGTTGCGAATACGCGTCAGCATGTCTGCGACCGGATCGGTCAACCTCATTCGTTTCTCCTCAAGTTGCTCGTTCGCTCCGCGTTACTGCGGAGAACCAGCAGCAGCTTCAAACTCTGTCCTTAGTCTTATGGTCGTTGGTCTTTAACCACCAAAGACCAACAGCCAACGACCGATTTACCACGACGACTTCGAAACTCCAGGAATCTCTCCCCGCAATGCCAGCCCGCGGAAACACAGGCGGCAAATCCCGAACTTGCGGAGGAATGCGCGCGGGCGTCCGCAGATCTGACAGCGGTTGTGCTTGCGCGTGGAGAACTTGGGTTTCTTCGCGTCCTTGACTCTTTTTGCAGTTGTCGCCAACTTGACTCCTAAATTCCTGCCAATTTTGTAATTTTGTAATCGGGCAATTTCACTAATTTAAAACCCTTCGATTTTCAGGTTTTCAATTACCAAATTTCAAATCACCCAATTACCAAATCTATTGTCTAAACGGCATACCCATGTGTTTCAACAAAGACCGTGCCTGCGCATCACTTGCGGCCGTCGTCACGATGGTGACGTTCATGCCGCGCTGCTTGTCGACCTTCTCGTAGGAAATTTCCGGGAAGATCAACTGGTCGTGCAGGCCGAGCGTGTAGTTGCCGCGCCCGTCGAACGACTTGGTCGAAACGCCCTTGAAGTCGCGCACGCGGGGCAGCACCACACTGACCAATCGGTCGAAAAATTCATACATGCGGTCGCCGCGCAAGGTGACCATTGCGCCAATTGCCTGGCCTTCGCGGACCTTAAAAGCGGCGATCGATTTCTTGGCGCGGGTGACGACCGGCTTTTGTCCGGTGATCTGGCCCAGTTCGTTGACGGCCGAATCCATGACCTTGGCGTTCTGCGTGGCCTCGCCCATACCCATGTTGATGACGATCTTATTCAGATGCGGCACCGACATCGGGTTCTTCAAGTTGTTTTCCTTCATCAGGACAGGCGCGATCTCTTTCAAGAAGCGTGTCTTCAACCGCGGCGTTTCTTTTGCCGCGTGACGTGGAGCTTCCACGCTTTTCGGCGTCTGCTCTGCCTGACCTTTTTTCTCTCTCTGTTCTTTTGCCATGAGTTAAACCAAATTTAGTAATTTTGTAATCGGGTCATTGAGTAATTTAAAAATCTCTCGTGATTTGGTTTTCCATTACCAAATTACAAATTACCCAAATTTACTTGTCCAATGTCGTTCCGCACTTCTTGCAGACGCGTACTTTACGGTCGCCGCGAGTTTCGTGCCCGATGCGTACCGGCCCGCAGGTCCCGCAGACCAGGGCCACATTCGCAATGGAAATCTTGCGCTCCTGCTCGGCAATACCGCCCTGAATGTTGCGCTGCGGATTGGGCCGGACGTGCTTCTTAACTATGTTCGCGTGCTCCACAAGAATACGCCCCTCATCCGGGAAAACGCGCAGTACGCGGCCTTCCTTCCCTCTGTCGTCGCCGACCATCACCTTCACGGTGTCGTTGCGGCGGATGTCCATTTTCTTATGCGCTGTTGTTGTTGCAGTTGCCATTTTTAACCCATTTGGTAATTGGGCAATTTGGTAATTGAGTCATTGAAAATCAATACGACGCTATATTTTCAATTGCCCGATCACTCAATTTCCAATTACTCAATCCTTTACAGAACTTCCGGTGCTAACGACACGATTTTCAAAAATTTCTTTTCACGCAGTTCACGGGCCACCGGACCGAACACGCGCGTTCCCACCGGCTCGCCTACATCGTTGATCAACACCGCCGCATTCGAATCGAAGCGGATGTAGGTGCCGTCGCGCCGCCCATATTCCTTGCGGGTGCGCACGATCACCGCCTTGACCACCGTACCTTTTTTCACTTGGCCATCGGGCGAGGCTTCTTTCACGCTGGCGGTGACAACATCTCCCAGACCAGCGCGCAGGCCGGTCGAACCACCCAGCGGCAGGATCGTTTGCAGCTTGCGGGCGCCGCTGTTGTCGGCGACCTCAAGCATCGTTCTCATCATTATGGACATGGCTGCAAATCCTCCGCTACTAGCTGGACCGCTGCTGTAACTTCCGGCGCGAGCTTGGCGCGCCGCACAATCTTCGACCAGCTTCCACCGCTTCAACTTCGAGAGCGGCCGGGTTTCTTCGAGGCGCACTACATCGCCGATGTGGGCTTCGTTTTTCTCATCGTGCGCGTAGAACTTCTTGGCTTTCGAAACGACACGCCCATAAAACGGATGCGCCCTTTTGCGGATCACTTTGACCACGATGGTCTTGGCCATCTTGTTCGAAACCACTTCGCCGACGACTTCCTTGTGGTGCGGGGTTTTCTTGGTTGTTTCCGCCATTACTTCTTCTCCGTGCCGCTGGCCGCGACGAGTTCACGCTCGCGGACAATCGTCTTGACCCGGGCAATGTCCTTGCGCAGGCCGCGCAGCTTCTTCAAACTTTCGGTCTGTCCCATGTTCAGCTGGAACTTCAGCTTGAACAGCTGGTCCTGGAGATCGCGCTCCTGGCCCTTCAGTTCGTCATCGGTCAAGTTCCGTACTTTTTCTGCCTTCATAAACAATTCCTAAACTCTCGTTGGTCTTTGGTCGTTTGTCGCTGGCCAAAGACCAACGGCTAACGACCACGACTGATTTAATGGGTCATGCCTTCGCGCTTCACAAAAGTGGTGCGCAACGCCAGCTTGTGCGACGCCAGACGCATAGCTTCCTTCGCGTCTTCGTGCGAGACACCTTCCATTTCAAACAAAATCTTGCCCGGCTTTACCACCGCGACCCAATGGTCGGGAGCTCCCTTGCCTTTTCCCATACGAGTTTCGGCCGGCTTCTTGGTGACCGGCTTGTCGGGAAACAAGCGTATCTGGATCTTGCCGCCGCGCTTTACAAAACGCGTCATGGCAACACGGGCCGCTTCAATCTGGCGGTCGGTGATCCATCCCGGCTCGAGTACTTTGAGCCCGAAGTCGCCGAAAGCCAGCTGGCTGCCGCGCCAGGCTTTTCCGCACATGCGTCCGCGCTGCTGCTTGCGGTACTTAACTTTCTTTGGCATCAACATAAGTTTGCTCTCAGCTTCCGGCTACAGCCTCTAGCTCTTCGTGCTCCCGGTTCAGCTAGGAGCTAGCGGCTGAAGCCATTTTTTAGAACGCGCCTACTGCCTGCGACTCGCGCTTCTTGGTCGGCAAAATTTCGCCGCGATAAATCCAGCACTTCACGCCGATCACACCGTAGGTGGTCCTGGCTTCGGTGAATCCATATTCAATGTCCGCGCGCAGCGTGTGCAGCGGCAAACGCCCCTGTAAGTACCACTCGGAACGCGCGATTTCATTTCCATTCAACCGCCCGCTTACGCGGACCTTGATTCCCTTGCAGCCGAAGCGCAGCGCCGAGTCAACCGATTTACGCATCGCGCGGCGGAAGCCTACGCGCTTTTCCAGTTGCAGCGCGATCGACTCCGAACAAGTTGCGCGTCGAGCTCAGGCTTGTGCACTTCCTGAATATCGACATAAACCTCGCGGTTGGTGCGCTTTTGCAAGTCCTGCTTCAGCTTGTCGATTTCTGCGCCTTTGCGTCCGATGATGATGCCCGGCCGCGCCGTCTTGATGATGATGCGCAGCTTGTTGCCCGGACGCTCGATCTCAATGGCGCTCACGCCCGCCGACTTGAGCTTGTCCTTCAGCTCGGTCTTCAGCTTGACGTCTTCATGCAGCAGCTTGTCGTAGTCTTTCTCGACAAACCAGCGCGACTTCCACGGCTTGGTATAGCCGAGGCGAAATCCGTATGGGTGAACCTTTTGTCCCATCGTTGCTCCTAAACCAGCTTTCAGTTTTCAGCTCTTAGCTCTCAGTACTACAAACTGAGATCCGGGAACTAACAACTGATTTACTTTGCCGCCAATTTCTTCTTGCCCGATGCCGCCGTCTTCTTCTTGGCTTTCGCCTTTACCGGCGCTTTTACCGATGTTTCTTCGCCGACCACGGTCGCAGCGCCTTCACCCGCCCGCGTCTTTTCTGCAAGAACAAGTTCAATGTGCGCAATACGCCGCACATAACGGAACGCACGGCCCATCGGTGCGGGACGAATACGTTTCATACGCGGGCCGTCGTTCGCCACTGCCTGCTTGACGTAGAGATTGTCCACATCTACATCAATGCCTTTTTCCGTGCTCAGGTAATTCGCGTTCTCCAGCGCTGAGCGCAGAAGCTTCTCAACCGTCGCCGCCACACGCTTCTTGGTAAAAGCCAGTGTGTTCAGCGCGTTCTCAACTCTTTGGCCCTTGATCAGGTCCAGCACCAGCCGCGCCTTTTGAGGCGAGACGCGCATGAACCGGGCTTGAGCTCTAAATTCCATAATGAGTTCCTAGCTTTCAGCCGTCAGCTATCAGCTTTCAGCTACTTCTGTTCCACTTCCAGCACCGCTCCCGGCTGATAGCTGAGGCTGAAAGCTGAAAGCTTTACCTTGGGCGCCGCCGGGGCCACTGCTCCCGGACCACCCGGAATACCGGCCGGTTTGGACGCGGTTTCCGTGGCTGCCTTCATCGAGTGCGCCTTGAAGGTGCGGGTAAAGCTGAACTCTCCCAGCTTGTGGCCGACCATGTTCTCGGTGACATACACCGGAATAAACTTCTTGCCGTTGTGCACCGCGACGGTGTGTCCGACAAATTCCGGGGTGATGGTCGAACGCCGTGACCAGGTGCGCAGAACTTTCTTTTCATTGCGTGAGTTCATGGCTTCGATCCGCTGCTGCAGGAAGCCATCGACAAACGGTCCTTTTTTAGTTGAACGCATAAATAAATCTTGTCCTTGGCCTTTGGTCGTTTGTCTTTGGCTAACGACCAAAGACCATCGACCAACGACTGCTTTTATCTCTTACCGCGGCGGCTGACGATGAACGCATCCGTCCGCTTGTTGTTACGCGTCTTGTATCCACGTGTCGGCTGGCCCCACGGAGTCACAGCAGTGCTGAGACCTGAAGTCGAGCAGACGACAATAAAAATAGCGAG